>PCBO01000103.1 GCA_002730975.1 Opitutia bacterium | reverse complement strand
TTTCATCCACGCCGACAATCCGCTTCCAGCGCGCCGGGAATCTCGAAATGCGCTCGTTCAAACTTGGTCCACTCCGGGATCAGTCGAACTGACATCCGGCCACCGTAGAAGAATGCCTGCCGATTGGCGTACTCTTTGACCAAGTTCGGTCCAGCGTACACAACCCACCAAAGGCAAGAAGCCGCAAGTCGAAATGTTCGACCGCGACAAGGGAGGCTGGGGCGACGTGAAGCTACGGAACAACAGTGTATCGTTTGATCTGGGATCGGGCCTCGGAGAGCTTCTCCGAATCACCGGAGTCGAATCTCCTTGGAGTACCTACGGGCAAGGTCGAGAGGATTTGGTAACCCGACTGTCAAAAGTCCATTGAGTATGAACCGTGAGCAGTTGAGGGAATTGTTCGTATGACGTTGACTTTATGCTTTTCCGGTTCGAGGAACATCCACTTCGTGACTACTATTTGAATTTATCAAAGTCTTCTAAAAATCAAACGAATCGCAAAGAAGAATCCGCAAAGATGCCAAATCTCAAGTTACTATCTATTCGTTCCAAGGACTTTTTGTTTAAAGTCTTTTCCTTTTTATTTCTCATAACTATTTCGAGTTGCTCTCGAGATGAAGATTCTTCCTCGGCTGTTCCCTCTGAACCCGTCTCCGACCGGAACGCAGGTAAACAGATTCAGACACCAAGCGCAGTCGTGGAAAGATTGCCCTCCGGCCAACCTTCGCTAGCGGAAACCAAGTTGGAAGGTCCCGATGGCGACATGGATGGTGACGGCATTCCTAATTCCAAGGACCCTGAGCCTCTTGTTCCCGACGAAAATTCCTCCTCCCTGAACCCCGTGCGAAACAACAACCTGTTGGAAGGTCCGGACGGTGATATGGACGGTGACGGCATCCCTAATTCCAAGGATCCGAAACCTCTCGAGAAGCAAGTTCCTTAGAAAGTCTTGCTCCTTTTATGTTGGGCTAAGGATGAAGGCTCCACCGACTACTTTTTTCATTGCTACACTGATGTCAGTTGGTCTTTCCAGTGCGGAAGACGTTGCTTCGCGGTCGGATTTTAAAAAGGGTTTATGGCTGTCCAAAGATTGCTCGGTATATTTCGCCACCGTTGCCGAAGCCAAAGCCAGCTTGGCCGAGCGGGACGTTTACGTAAAAAACCTAAGTGCGTTTGAGAAGGCCGCCAAAATCAAGAAGGCCGGGCCGGTTTCAACCGAGCAATATGTTGCCTTCATCCAAAACCAAGCGCTGGAGTGGGGCGATGCCGACAAAAAAAAGCTGCTACGAGTAATCGCCATCGCGAAGCCAAAACTGGCCAAGTTCGCCAACCTCCTGCCCGAGCGCATCCATCTCATAAAGACAACCGGCAACGA
Source organism: Opitutia bacterium (assembly GCA_002730975.1). Classification (GTDB taxonomy): domain Bacteria; phylum Verrucomicrobiota; class Verrucomicrobiia; order Opitutales; family Seribacteraceae. The sequence continues at coordinate 21,150 of PCBO01000103.1, read as the reverse complement.
CGAGGGAGCGGCACCCTATACGCGAGGCGTGAGTATCATCTTGCCCGAACGCTTCATCCGACAATCGGCCAAGAGCTTGGAGCGGTTGTTTTACCATGAGCTGTTTCACATTCTTTCGCGTAGCAATCCCAAGCTGCGCGACGAACTGTACAAGATCATCGGCTATGAAAAATGCGACGAGGTTTCGTTGCCGGACGACATGATGCCTCGGCGCATAAGCAACCCCGACGCGCCCGTGGTCGAGCATTGCATTCGTTTATCGAAGGATGGTGAGTCGCACTGGTGCGCCCCGGTGCTCTTTTCCCGTACGCCCAAGTACGATCCCAAAACCGGCAGCACCTTTTTTCGCTATCTTCAGTTCCGACTCATGGCGATTGATCGTAAAACCTCCCGGGCCATCCTTAAGGACGGAAAGCCCATTTTATGGAACCACCAAACGGTGGAAGGTTTTTTTGAGCAGATCGGACGCAACACCGATTACGTCATCCATCCCGAGGAAACGTTGGCCAACAATTTCATACATTTGATGACGGCAAAACAAGATCTCACAAATCCCGGGATACCAAAGAAAATAGAAGCGGTTCTGAAGTCGCATTGAACCATCGGTTCGAGGAATTGTTATAACATCCTGAATTGTTGGCTAGGAGCGAAATTCCATCCAGTCGATTCCAAGAAAAAAGCCCTCGGTTATTCTGATTTTTCTTCGGGGTTGCAGTTCCTCGCCCGCAATCGAATAGATTAGTTTATTTTTAAAAATATTCAAAACTTTCTTGAATACAAATGTAATTTTGATCATATTTATGCCTATTCCGTTTTGAATCACTGCTTTCGCATAGACAAAACACGACCAACTTAAGGAATCTTATGTCAGAAGTATTCAATATAGTATTTATTTCCGCCTATTTCGGCATCTTCGCACTCTTTCAGTTGGTATCGTCCACTGTCTGTTTCTTCATGGCGCGCAATGACGAAAAGCGTTCCGGAAAGAATACTATGTCGGGTAAAAGCGCCGTCATATACACCTTGATGAACAAGGCGATCTGGCTCGTTTTTTTCGGATGCACCCTCTTTCTCGTCGCCTTCGTTCTCCCTGAAACAATGGAGTGGGATGAAGAGGCCGAGGAATTGGTTGAGGCGGGCATGAACTGGATGCCTGTTCGCATCGGCTTGATTCTTACATTCATGGGAAGCGCCGCCACTTTTGTTCTTGGCTTGACCTGGAAGCGTTGGTCCAAGGTTGATAGTTACTTTCCTTCTTGGAACATGTTCGTCAAATTTTATTCCGGGCTCAACGTGTTCATTCTGGCTTCCACTGTTTTTTTCCTCCTGACCTTCCTCGCGCTGGGCATCTCGGAATTAGCTTTCAACGACAGCGCAAAGTGGGAAAACAACGTAGACCAACCTTTCAAGATTGGCATAATGCTTCTCTTGACTTCCACCGTCTTTGGCATCGCCAATTTATTGGTTTATTCGAAGTCCTCGGACGCCGTTGTGCCATTCGTGAAGAAACCCGAAATCGAAAACGGCTGACGTCCATGGTCATTGCCGTCGCGCCGGCCGACGCTTTTTCCTCTTGTTCGCATCGGTGGCACTGAATTTAAAGAGCCGGGTCTTATGTATTTACCTAAGTCGACTTGACGACGGCGCTTGGAGTCGCCCCTTCGAAAGTCATCGTATTGTCCCTAGCCTAGATACTCGGAAAACACTTCAATCGCTGTCCGTATGTCGCTGGCGTCGACGTCGAGGTGAGTGACCAGTCGTAGGGAGCCTGCAATGGGATCCATGATCAAAATGCCATGTTGTTTGAGATGTTCGGCCAAGCCCGTGATCTTGTGTTCTGTTATGTTGGGGAAGACCATGTTGGTTTGAGCCGAGCCGATATCGATGCCTTCGATTGCGGCGAGTCCATCGGCGAGGAGGCTGGCGTTCGCGTGGTCTTCGGCCAGACGGTCGACGTGGTTTTCGAGGGCGTGTATGCCTGCCGCGGCCAAGATACCCGATTGGCGCATGCCACCACCGAGCATTTTTCTCCAGCGTCTGGCCTCCTTCACGAAATCGGCTGAGCCGGCCAAAACGGAACCGATGGGACATCCCAGGCCTTTGGAAAGGCATACGGAAACAGAATCGAAGGGAGCCGCGATTTCGGCGGCGGAAACTTCTTGTTCTACTGCGGCGTTGAAGATACGGGCGCCATCGAGGTGTAGGGCGAGTCCATGCTCGTTGGCAAAGGCTTTGGCTTTGGCTAGATACTCCTGCGGTAGGACCTTGCCCCAGGTGGTGTTTTCCAGACAGAGCAAGCGAGTGCGGGCGTAGTGATAGTCGTCGGGCTTTATAAGTTTGGCGAGTTTTCCGAGGTCTAGGGTGCCGTCCGGTTCTTGGTCGATGGGCTGCGGCTGAATGCCGCCGAGCGTGGCCCCCCCGCCGCCTTCGAAGAGGTAGGTGTGAGCCTGTTGCCCAACGATGTATTCGTCCCCGCGTGCGCAATGTGTCATCAATGCCGCGAGGTTGCTTTGGGTCCCGCTGGGTACGAACATGGAGGATTCCTTGCCGAGCGTTTCGGCGACGAGGGCTTCCAGCCGGTCTACGGTGGGGTCGTCGTCGAATACGTCGTCACCCAGTTCGGCTGCGTTCATTACCTTGAGCATGGCGGTGGTAGGGCGCGTTACGGTGTCGCTGCGGAAGTCGATCATTTGCATGAGGTAAAAGCTAGCGAATGAGGCCAAAGGCCGAAAGCATGAAAAGGAGAATTTTAGCGTTCGGGGTTTCCGGTTCAGCTTGGACTGTCGTTCCAAAATAAGCCAAAAATTATAATGGCGCGATGGATTTCTAGAGAGTACATTAAAGGGTATGAAAACTTATTTGGTCTGGATGGTTTTAGCGTTAACTTTCTTAGCGGGAGGATGTGCCGGAGAAGAGTCTTCGACCTCGGATACAGGGTCGGTAAGCGTGGAGGAATTCAACAAGGAAATCGCCACCGGAGTGGTCCTGGTCGATTTCTGGGCGCCTTGGTGCCCGCCCTGTCTTCGGCAAGGCCCGATTGTGGACGAAGTCGGCGAGAAGGTTAAGGCCTATGCGAAAGTAATAAAGCTGAACGTCGACGATGAACCCGCTATCGCATCGAAATTTGGTATCAGGAGCATCCCCACCTTGATAATCTTCAAGGACGGAGAAATTCAAAAGCAATTCCAAGGCCTGACCGATGCAAGCACCCTAATCGCAGCCATGAAGGCTGCGGGTTGAGGTCAGCGGGGTTGATTTATATTTCTATAATACCAATAAAACAAGTGCTATGAAAGTGCTGTTCAAACCGAGGAACTATTATGCTTAACAGGAAAACTTTTTTTATTCGAGAGCACGTGGGTGCCTTGAAGCTTGCGAATACCTACGACATTTTGGATCCTGAGACTAAGGAACAACTTGGTATTGCGAAGGAAAAGCCCGGAGCTCTGCTTCATGTCCTGCGCTTCTTTCTTGATAAACGTAAATTGCCGACCACCGTTAAAGTGTATGAGGGTTCGGACCCGAAAAATGAACAAAATTTGCTATTTTCCATTAAGCGCGAATTCTCTTTCTTTATTCCTAAAGTTAGTGTCCGGGACCCATCTGGAAACGTAGTGGGTCGCTTTAAGAGTAAGTTGTTTGGTTTTGGAATTTCCTTTCGAGTTCTTGATCCTACGGGAAAAGACATGGCTTTGGTCAAAGGAGATTGGAAAGGGTGGAACTTCAGTTTTCTTGACAGTTCTGAAAAGGAGATTGGAACTATTACGAAGAAGTGGGCGGGAGTTGGTAAGGAGTTGTTCACGTCGGCCGACAATTATTTTATCGCCTTAAACGATCAACCTGAACCTGTCGTGGCCGTCTTGCTGCTGGCAGCCGGGTTGTCGGTGGACACGGTTTACAACGAGAAATAACGGTTGGCCCGACCGCGTAATGGCATTGACGCCGTTGCGTAATGGCCGCCGCGGTCCGGCCTCACTTTTCTAAGCGATTAGCCTCTGGTTTCTGTCTCGTGGATGGGTGGTGGGGCGAATGGAAAGAGTTCTATTCCTGTTCACTCATGCAGTTTGGCTTTGCATAGAGCTTCCGTCTTCCTACCTTTGGGTTTCTCCTTGTCCAAGTAAGTTATGATGAAAACATCTATCCTTTTCCTTTTCGCCCTACTCTCGTGCGGAGCTTTGTCGAGCGCCAAGGCCGAACATGTTCACACTCTCCTTTGCAGGCACTTTACAGGTGCTCCCGTAGGCGCCACTACTTCGACTCAACGATATGCTCCCGATCGTTTGGTCGACGTCGAGCACTTGTCGCTGGACGTCACGCCGGACTTCAAGAATCGCCGGGTGTCCGGCGTCGCCACCGTTGTTTTTCACCCAATCCTCACTCCAATTGAGGAGTTCCGACTGGATGCGGTCGATCTATGGATCAGCAAAGTGACGTCGGGTGATAAGATCGCGGCATGGGAAAATACCGACCAAGCATTGATCGTCACTTTCGAAAAGCCGATTCCAGCCGGGCGTCAGTCCAAACTCAAAGTCTTTTACGAGGCCGAACCGGTGAAGGGGCTTTACTTTCGTACCCCCGAGTTGGGTTATGATCCCAAAGACACCCATCTATGGACTCAGGGCGAAACGATTGAGGCCAGACACTGGTTCCCCTGCTTCGATTCGCCCAACGAGTTCCTTACCTCCACCATTACCTGTCGCGTGCCCAAGGGGATGACCGTTTTGTCCAACGGCCGAAAGACATCCGAGAAGGTCGATCCCGAGACGGGATTGAAGGCAGTTACTTGGAAACAGGAGAAGCCTCACGTCAATTACCTCATTTCGCTGGTCGCCGGTTATTTCAAGAGGTTGCAGGAGAAGCATGGTGATTTGAGCATGTCGTTCTGGACGCCCCCCTCGGATTTCGCAAATGCGGCGAATTCTTTTCGCCATACCAAGAGGTGCATGGAGTATTTCGAGAAAGAAATCGGTGTGGCCTATCCGTGGGCCAAGTACGACCAGGTATGCGTTCAGGACTTTAACTGGGGCGGAATGGAAAACACGAGCTTGAGCACCTTGAATACCTCTACGCTTTTTAGTAACGAGACGGAAAATATTCGGAGCAGTCAAGGGCTGGTTGCCCATGAACTAGCTCACCAGTGGTTTGGTGACTTGGTGACTTGCAAGGATTGGAGTCATATTTGGCTGAACGAGGGTTTCGCTACTTACTATACACACTTGTTTGCAGGGCATTTGGATGGGCGAGACCATATGCTGTACGGCTTGTATCGCGACTTAAATAGACTTACTGCCCTCAAAGATGATACGACGGCAATGGTGAACCGCAAGTACGAGCACCCTTCGGACATGTTTCGTAAGTACGGTTCACTTTCTTACACCAAGGGCAGCTGGGTTTTGCACATGTTGCGCTCGAGTCTCGGTCCCGATCTATTCCGAAAAGTCGTAAAAACCTATCTGGAACGCCATCGACACGGGAACGTCGTGACCGAGAACCTTCGCACTGTAATAGAGGAATTTTCAGGCAAGTCGTATGATCGCTTCTTCGACCAGTACGTCTACCATGCCCACCATCCGGAGCTAAAGGTCGATTATTCCTGGGAAGCAAAAACCAAATTGGCCAAGCTCACCGTGAAACAGGAGCAAAAGGTGGATGACAACGTATTGCTCTTTCACGTGACCTTGCCCGTGAAATTTCGTTCTGGGGGTAAAGCCATTATGAAGTCGATGCAAGTTTCACGGGTATCAGAAGATTTTTACTTCGCCCTGCCTGCTGCCCCTGAAATCGTTCGCGTGGATCCCGGATTTACGATTTTGGCAAAGACGACCTTCGCTCCACCCGCGGCAATGGTTCATGCCCAATTGTCGGACTTGGGGGATGTCGTGGGCCGCCTTCTTGCGGTTGAGCAATTAGCCAAAAAAAAGGACGCCGGCACCGTCGGAAAGTTAAAGACCGCGTTGAACGAGGATCCCTTTTATGGAGTGAGGCTTGCTGCCTCAAAAGCTCTTAGAGGTATTGCCACAATCCCTGCTTTCGAGGCATTGGCTAAGTCTACGAAACAAGCTGACGCTCGTGTCCGTCGTCAAGTGGTCGCAGACGTTGGTAGTTTTTATCAACCCGAGGCATTAGCCGTTCTTAAGGAGGTGTTGGCTCGAGAAAAGAATCCATCGATTCGTTCCGGTGCTATCAGCGGATTGGCAGGGCACGACGACGTCGAGGCCGAAAAACTGATTAATGAGGCATTAGTCTCAAAATCGTTTCGGCACCAAATGGGCTCCGCCGCGATTTCCGCTATTCGGAAGCAGGATGATCCAAATTATCTTTCAAACCTCCAATCGGTGCTTGAGAAGGATGAGAAAAAGTTCACGAGCAATGGTTTTGCTTCCGGGTTGCGCGCACTTGGTCATCTTGCCCGTAACGAGGAAGACAAGTCGAGCGTGAGACAATTCCTCGTGGCGCGAGTGAATAGGCTTAACCGCCGAGTGCGGACCGCGGCTATCGAAGGGCTTGGGCAATTGAATGACTCTCGGGCTATCGCCGTTCTTAAAAAAATCTCGGCTAGTCGGAATGACACTCCCGATCGCACGGCCGCCGAAAAGGCGATCGAGACTTTACGTTCGGGAGGCAAACCAAGCGATGACTTAAAGACGCTTCGAAAAGAAGTGACTGATTTAAAAAAGGACAACCAAACGCTACGCCAGGATTTGGAAGACTTGAAAAAGCGTCTAGACGCCGCCTTTGGCTTCGAAGTACCTTCCTCACATTCGGAATAGAAGCAGAAGTGACTATTTCCTTTGATTTAGCACATCCGGAAGCTGGCAGTTAATAGTTAGGGCAAAACGCCTTTGTTTGGATAAAGCCCTATTAATGGAGCTATATCCAGTCTTTAACGTTGAACGTTTAAGCGAAGGCATCTCGTAAAACATAAACTATAAGACCTAAATAGTAACTAATAATCCCCCATAACCCTATCTTCTTAAAGTGCAATATATTGATTTAAAAGTTGCATGATTAGACTGCAGAAACTTATTTAGGTTATTTATAACACAAAAAATACAAACAGTAAAACCCTAATAAATAGAACATGAAATATATCATCATAACCCTACTTGCATATGGCCTGCTCTCTGCCCCTGTTTCATCTTTTGCCGCGAAGGAAAAGGAAGAAAAGTCTACCGCGAAGGAAAAGGTCAAGAAAGCGGAAAGCAAAAAGACAACGGCGAAAAAATCGACTCCTGAGCTGGAACCTCTTGCTTTTACGGGCAAGGTCTCGAAGAAAGAAACTAAAGGCAAAGACGGAAAGATCTACAAGTATTATTCTATCTCAACTAAGGATAGAAAAACGATTCGCCTCACCAAATCGGCATTTGGTAAGAAGTCTAAGATAAACTTGGAGGATTTAGTGAATGCTGACGTTTCTGTTGCGGGTCAAGGTTACGAATCCGGTGCGGGCAAGAAAAAGAGAGTTATCCTAAAGAAAATCGAAACAATAGAGAAGGCTGACTCTGCCGGCTAAATATTCCAGTCGAAACAAACATACGGAAGGCGCCTCGAACACGGGGCGCCTTTTGTGTGTTTGGAACTCCTTTCGGCATCGACTTTACCAAGGTTTTATGGATGCTTTATTAAAAGGAGATTAAATTATGCAGTATCTATATTATGCTTTGATAACCGTTGTTTGCTGGGGAACCTATGGGGTGTGTATGCACATTGGTTCCAGTAACATGGGCGATAAGGAAAACGGACGGATCATGGCTTTTCTTTGGGTCGGGCTAGCCTACTTTCTGACCGCCGTTGTAGCGCCTCTGATCATTTTGAAGCTCAAGGGTGGAAATATCGCCTTTTGGACCTTTCCCACAAAGGGCTGGCAGTGGTCGCTTATTGCGGGGACACTCGGAGCGATTGGAGCGTTGGGCGTGTTGCTTGCATTCGGGAAGATGCCTTCACCTGCCTATGTGCCCGTGATCATGTCCATCATCTTTGCAGGCGCTCCTATGGTGAACGCAATTGTTAGTACAACGAAGGAGGGCAACTGGGCTTTCGTTAAAGCGCCTTTTATTGCCGGGATTTGCCTGGCTGCCATAGGCGGTTATCTGATTACGAAGTATACCCCGAAACCACCTAAGGCGAGCCCAGCCAAGGTGGAGGAAAAAACCTGAGAGCGTTGCTATGACTGGCTTATCGGCCGGCCAACTGGATCGCCTGAGGCATGTATTGGACGTCGTCCGCGAGGGCAATCCTTTTCAGCAGGCCAAACTGGACCAAGCTGAACTGACTTCCGACTTTGGAAGCATTGAGGATTTTCTTGATTCCTTTCCTTTTACTACAAAAGACGAGTTGGCTCGGGATCGCTTGAAGCATCCTCCCTATGGAACAAACTTAAGTTTTCCACTCGAACGTTACACGCGATTTCATCAGACCAGTGGCACGAAGGGCGAGCCTATGGCTTGGCTCGACCTACCCGAGGACTGGGATTGGATGCTGGGCAATTGGAATAGTGTATTGGATTCTGCCGGAGTGGAAGCGGGCTCCCGTTGCCACTTTGCTTTTTCCTTTGGACCTTTCCTTGGTTTTTGGACTGCCTTCGAGGCAGCTTCCAGACGGGGTTGTCTTTGTGTGCCCGGGGGAGGAATGAGCAGTGAGCAAAGACTACGCTCCATTCTCGAGCATAAGGCCGAATACCTTTTTTGCACTCCCACCTACGCCTTGCATTTGGCCGAGGTGGCATTGGAGCAGTCTATCGAGATTGCTTCGTCTCGGATTCGCAAGATCATTGTGGCGGGTGAACCGGGCGGAAGTATGGGCGAATTGCGACGCCGTATCAGCGAAGCTTGGGGAGGAGTGGAACTTTTTGACCATTACGGTATGACGGAGGTTGGGCCCGTTGCTTACGAGATGCCGGGAGGGCAGGGCGGTTTGAGGGTAATTTCTGAAAGTTATTTGGCCGAGGTGGTTTGTCCCACTTCTGGCGAAACTCTTGGTGAGGGTCAACAGGGCGAACTTGTTCTGACCACTTTGGGCAGAGCAGGCTGTCCTGTCCTGCGTTACCGTACGGGCGACCTTGTTCTTCCGCATTGGGGAGAAGAGGACAATGGGTTTCCTGCGCTCGACCTGATCGGGGGCATACTTGGGCGTGTAGACGATATGACGTTGGTGCGAGGCGTGAACCTTTATCCGACCTCTGTGGATGCGGTAGTGCGACATTTCAAAGAGATCTCGGAGTATCAGGTCCTGATCGACGAAACTGCTGCCATGACCGAGGTAATCTTAAGAGCGGAGGCTACCGCTGAGTTGGCGAATAGTCTTGAAAAAGCGTTGACCGAAGCCTTTTCCTTGCGAATACCAGTTGTCCCCGTCGATCCCGGCTCGTTGCCTCGTTTCGAAATGAAGGCCAAACGTTGGGTGAGGCGTCATGGAAAATGACCTGAATTAAAATATCATCCTGATGAGCGCATTCGTCGAATTATATAATGTTTCTAAAAGTTACCTTTCTCCTGATGGAGGAGAAGGCGTGGAGGTCTTTTCGGAGCTCGACTTGCAGCTATCCGATGGAGAGTCAGCTGCTATCGTGGGTCCCTCAGGTTCAGGCAAGAGCACTTTGTTAAACGTCGTTGGAGCCTTGGATAAACCGAGTAGCGGTAAGGTGAAGGTGGGGGAACGCGAAGTTACCGGTTTGAGCCCCGAAGAAGCCGCTTCATTCCGGAACCAAACCGTTGGCTTTGTTTTTCAAGCCCACCATCTGTTGCCTCAGTGTACGGTATTGGAAAACGTCATGGTGCCGGCTCTGGCTGGAAATGGAAGTTTGACAGGAGACTCCTTACGAAAGAGAGCGGAAGAGCTTCTGGAGGAGGTCGGTCTCTCGCATCGTTTTCATCATCGTCCTGCTGAAATCTCCGGAGGCGAAAAGCAACGAGTCGCAGTCGCCCGCGCGCTGGTGAACGAACCTAAGTTACTATTGGCGGATGAGCCCACCGGATCTCTCGACAAAGCGAATGCAGATCGTCTTACGGAACTTTTGGTTAAACTAAACGAGACACGGGGACTCACCTTGCTGGCCGTAACCCACTCCTCTGCGGTCGCTTCCCTTATGGGAGCCTCCTATCGGCTCGACGCAGGTAAACTTGTTCGGGAGTGAGACCGTGACTCTCTCGGGTATAGTCTTGCGTAACTTGCGCCACTATTGGCGGCAACACCTCGGGGTGATTGCCGGAACCGCCATATGTTCCATGGTCTTGGTTGGAGCCCTTATGGTCGGGGACTCGGTCAAGGCCACGCTGAAGCGATTGGCGGGAGACCGAATAGGCAATGCGGACATTGCCTTGTTGTCGCCCGATGGATTTTTTCGGGAGGTCTTATCGGTGGATCTTGGCCAAGATAAGGAAACCGTAGTTGCTCCTCTGGTTGTAACCCGAGGAAATGTCTCCTTGCCCGACGGCACCCGTATGGCCCGGAACGTACAGGTGCTGGGCGTGGATGAACGATTCTGGCAGTTGGCGCCGAATCCGGCCTCTGCTCCTGATCTTTCGAAGGATGAATTTTTCATGAATGCTCGCCTTGGAAGTTATCTCGCTGCAAAGAATGGGGATCGCCTGATTCTTCGCGTGGAGGAACCCGGCCTTTTCTCTCGGGACGCACCGCTTTCAGGTGAACGCGACAACAAGTTCGTCTCCCTGAACAAAAAACTCGGAGGAGTACTTGAAGCTGACGCGTTTGGACATTTTGGGTTGCAGGGAAACCAGCGTGAACCTCTCACTATTTTCGTCCCCATGGAAATGCTGCAGAAACGAATGTTTCGTTCTTTTGACGAAGAATCGGGTAATACTGGCTTTGCCAACTTTTTGTTACTTGGTCGCCCCGGTGGCGATGCCGTTCAGTTGGAGTCGGCCGAGAGAGAGCTAAACGAAGCATGGTCCTTGGCAGATGCCGGAATCTTGGTCAAGGAGCTACGGGATACGCCTGCTTGGTCTATCCGCTCCCGGCAAGTTTTTTTGAGCGAATCTCTCCGTAAAGCGGGAGAAAAAGTGGCTCCGCAAACGACTGGCGTCCTTACCTATCTAGTAAATGCCATCGCCAAAGGACATCCGGAGGCGAACTCCTCTGCCCTGGTTCCTTACTCCATGGTCAGCGCCGTGAACCCATCCAAGGCAAAATTTTTACCGAACGACCTCAGAGATGATGAGATAGTTCTTGGTCAATGGTCCGCGGACGATCTCAATGCTACTGCCGGTGATTTAATTAGCTTGAGCTATTTTGCAGTAGGTGAGCGCCGCAAGCTTGTTGAGAAGACGCAAACCTTTCGTTTGCGAGCCATAACCTCGCTGCCTACAAAAGTACCTGAGGGCCAAGAGAGCGACTGGACGCCTCTATTCCCCGGACTGTCGGATGCCGAATCCTGCGGAGAATGGGATACGGGCATCCCTATCAAGCACAAGGTGCGGTCGAAAGATGAAGATTACTGGGACGATTTCCGGGGTTCGCCAAAAGCTTTTGTTTCCCTAGCTGCAGGTCAGGTCATGTGGGAAAATCGTTGGGGGTCGCTGACTGGTTTGCGAGTGGCGAAAGCGGATGCTTCCATTAAGGACGTTAACAAAGCCTTGCGATCCGAGCTTACAGCCGCCGAGGCCGGATTGCTCTTTCGCTCCCTCAGGCAGGATGCTTCTGCCGCCGCCGAGTCTCCCATCGATTTCGGCCAACTTTTCCTTGGTTTTAGCTTTTTTGTTATTGTCGCTGCGATGGCCCTGACGGGCATGCTTTTCGCCTTTACAATGGAACAACGCAACCGACAGGCAGGCCTCTTGTTGGCGTTGGGAATCCCGCGCAAAAAGGTGCGCCGTCTGTTCCTTGCAGAAGGATTACTGCTCTCTGTGGTCGGAGCCGGTCTTGGAGTTTGGTTCGCCACGCTTTACGGGCAAACCACCCTTCATCTGCTTTCGGGTGAATGGAGTGGCGCTGTTTCCGGGGCTACCTTTGATTTCGCTATGAATCCGGTTTCCGTAGTCGGAGGTTTGAGCGGTGCCGTCGTCATTGCTCTGCTCGCCATGGCTTGGGCTACTCGTCGTCAACTGCGAGTTGAACCTCGGGAACTTCTCGCCATGGGAGAAACTCTAGCGGCCACTGCTCCGCGTTTAGAGTCGGGCAAGAGTGGAACCGGAAAGGTTTCTGCAAGGATTGCCGTTGTTTTGACTTTCACGGGTACCATCATGGCTTTTTCTACCGACCTTGCCGGTCCCGGAGCATCCATGGTTTTTTTCGGCGTGGGCTGGTGCTTGCTGGCTGCCGGCTTGCTCTTCTTTCGGTCTAAACTCTTAAAGGCGGCCTGTGAATCCGGCACTCTGCCCGATGCCGCAACCCTTAGTCGTCGTAACGCTGCTCGGCGTTCCGGTCGTAGTTTGGTAACGGCAGGTGCGATGGCCGCCGGTGCTTTTCTCGTGGTCGGAACGGGTGCATTTCGAAAGGATTCTTCATCGATTTCTGGCATGCGCGATTCAGGTACCGGGGGCTTCGTCTTAGTGGGTGAGTCTGCCTTGCCTGTTTACGACGACCTGAACGGTCTCGAAGGTCGTGAGCTTTATGATTTGAACGCCACTCTTTTATCAGATGTTTATGTCACGCCCCTTAGGGTTCGCGAAGGGGACGATGCAAGTTGCCTTAATCTGAACAAGGCTATTAGACCTAGGCTTTATGGCCTAAAACCTTCTGAGCTCAGCGACCGGTTTACCTTTGCGGAGGGTGATTGGTCGACCTTGTCGCAGGGTGTTGCTGAGGATGGATCTATACCGGCAGTAGTAGATCAAAATACGATGATGTGGGCTTTAAAGAAAGGAGTTGGCGATATCGTCGAATACCAAGATGGCGAGGGACAGGCTTTTCAGGTCCGGTTGGCTGCTGTAGCCAAAGGCTCGATGCTTCAGGGAGCACTTTACATCGATGAAAAATATTTCGAAGAAAAGTTTCCCAAGCAAGGCGGCTACCGTTCCTTTCTTGTGGATTCGCCTGCAAGCAAAATGAATGACGTTTCCAACCATCTCGCCGACAGGTTGGCCAACTATGGGATGGAACTGCGTCCCGCTTCGGAGCGATTGAATAAGCTACAGGAAGTGGAAAACACTTACATTGCGATCTTTCAAGCCTTGGGGGGGTTGGGCCTTTTGTTGGGTACTGCGGGGTTGGCAGTCGTTGTGGTTCGCAATCTGCTCGAACGTTCTAAGGAGTTTGGCTTGATGGAGGCGGTGGGCTATCCCCTGACCGCATTGAGAAAGCTCGCTATTTCCGAACATCGAAGCCTTGCCCTTTGGGGACTCGGTGTGGGTGCGATTACAGCATTGGTCGGTATTGCCCCAATGTTATTTGGTGAGGCTGGTCAAAAGCCGGGAGCAGGTTTTGCTTGGCTGCTTGTCGCTTTGGTTGCACTATCGCTTTTTTGGACTTGGCTGGCGGTTTCTTTGTCTTTACGGGCGAGTCGCCTATCGACTTTGAGGGACGAATGAGAATGAAAAGGAATGGTGGAATGTATAAGGCGGTATGGCTCTTTACTGTTTTGGTTGTCTGTGGGTGCATAAGCACTAAGGGACCTGAAGCTGCGAAGGAACTGGAAAAAGAAAATGCGACTGTGGTCGTGGAACCTTTTCTCAAGGAAGTCGTATCCGAAGATTCGGAATCCGCGAAATGGAAAACCGTCTATGATATTGATTTTTCAGGTAACGCTGTTGGCGAGGAACCAGAGGAATTGTTCATCCTCGACGGATCTTTCTCCGTTCAGCAAGAAGAACAGAGAAAGTCACTAGGGGGCAACATGGTTCTTTCTTTACCCGGCACGCCAGTTGGCGACTTCGGTTTTCTTTTCGGACCACGCGTTAAGGGAAAGCCGGTAGAGCTTCGATGTCGGGTTTTCTCCACCCGAAAGGGTCGCCGGATGCCCACCTTCGCTGCAGGTCTTGGGGGGGTGAATGGCTATCGTTTGCGTCTTAATGCCGCCGCTCGCAACCTGCAATTAGTTCGCGGGGAGGAAACCCTCGTTACCGTTCCCTATGTTTGGTCTTCAGGCAAGTGGACAAATCTGACCTTTCGAGCCGAGTCCAACGGAAATGATGGGGCGATTGTTTCGGCCAAGGTTTGGAGCGAAGGGGGTGAGCCTGAGGGTTGGTCTATTTCGCACCAAGGCAATGAAGCATTTGCAGGTGGCAAATGCTCCCTTTGGGGACTGCCCTATGCGAGTTCGGAAATTCTTTTCGATGACCTTAAAGTTCTGGCTCTTGAGGCATCTGAATAGCTCCCCTCCCTTCTTTTTCCTTCCATCAGTCTATTTCCTGCTGTTGCAAGAAGGTTTGTTTTGAGCGTATTAAGAGATGTGTATTGCATGAATTTTAGAAAAAATTGGAGTTTTGCGGTTAGTCTTGCGTTTACGTTTTTTGGCTTTGGCCTCTTTTATTCCGTTTCCCTTGCTAAAAAAATTGATGCAGTGTCGGTAGAGGAAAAGCGAAGTTTCATCAATGAGGTAAGACCTATTTTTGTTAATTATTGCTATGACTGTCATGGAGATGGAGCAAGCAAGGGCGACTTTGTTTTGGATGATGCCTTAATGGATGAAGGGTCGTTGGAAGACGAGAGTTTCTGGAAGAAGATTTGGCAAAACCTCTACAAGCACAGCATGCCTCCTCCCCGAAAACCAAAGCCTTCGGTAGTCGAGCGAAAGGCTGTTTTGGGTGCTATTGAGCGGACTGTCTTTGGGCTCGACCCGAACAAGCCCGACCCTGGCCGTGTGACTATTCGAAGGCTAAATCGAGTCGAGTACGATAACGTTATTCGCGACTTGACCGGTATTGACTTCCAGCCAGCTCAAGATTTTCCCCCCGACGACACTGGCCATGGCTTCGATACTGTGGGCGATGCCCTTTCGTTATCACCGCTCTTACTCGAAAAATACATGTCTGCTGCGGATAACGTTCTGGATAAGGCTCTCGGTGAGTTTCCTCCCCCAAGAAAATTACAACGGATTGAACCTAAGGACATGATTGGGGCGGGCTATGCAAGAGATGCTCGAGTTCTTAGTACCACAGGTGAGGTAGAGGTGCCCATTTCGCTTCCAAGACCTGGAGAGTATCGGTTTCGTGCGCGGGCTTGGGCATCGCGAGCAGGAGGTGAGTTTGCGAAGATGAAATTCCGATTAAATGACCGTGACCTGAAAACTTTTGAAGTTACGCATGATTCGCCTGATACTGGTACTTACGAAGTGAGCACCAAGGTAGAAAGAGCAGGGAAAGTCCATTTCCGGGTTTCTTTTCTGAATGATTTTTATGACCCAAGAAATAGTAATCCAAAGCGACGTGACCGTAATCTTTTCTTGCAGTGGCTGGAAGTAGAGGCTCCAAGTGGCGAACCGTCTGCCACTCTTGAAGCTTCTCGCTTAAAAATTTTAGGTACTCGGCCAGAAGGTTCCGGCAACCGAGCATTCGGAGAGTTTGTCTTGCGTCGATTTGTCCCTCGAGCCTATCGCCGGCCGGTTACGGAGAAGGAAATCTTCCACCTTTTGAGATTGTACGATGTTGTTGGCGGCCAAGGCGCTCCTTTTATGGAAGCGATTCGCCTGCCTTTAAAAGCTGCCTTGGTTTCCCCCCGTTTTCTTTATCGGGCCGAGTCTCAGCCTAGCCCTGACGACCCGAAAGCAGTTCACGATCTGGACGAGTTTGCACTGGCTTCACGATTGTCTTTTTTCCTCTGGAGTTCCATGCCCGACGACCGACTTCTTACTCTTGCCTCAAAGAAACAATTGCGGTCAAGCTTGTCCACTGAAGTTCGTCGGATGCTGTCGGACAACAGGAGTCTGGCTTTTGCAAAAAACTTTGCAGGGCAGTGGTTGCAGTTACGCGACCTCGAAATTGTCCAACCGGATAAAAAAAGCTTCCCAGGTTTTGATGACAAATTACGCCAATCCATGCGGGGTGAAACGGAGGCCTTTTTTCGATACTTGTTGATGAAGAATCGACCTGTCACTGAATTTCTCGATGCCGACTACACCTTTGTTAATGCCTCGCTAGCTAGGCATTACGGCCTTCCGGGCAAGTTTGGCGAGGACCTGAAATATGTTTCTTTGAAAGGTACAAGTTTGCCTCGGGGCGGTGTGCTTACCCATGCGTCTCTTCTCACGATCACTTCCAATCCCACTCGCACTTCCCCCGTAAAGCGAGGCAAGTGGGTTCTTGACTCGATTCTCGGAACACCCGTAAAAGATCCCCCCCCCGACATTCCAGAAATAGATTTCAGTGCATCTGGTTCCAAGGGAAAGACCTTGCGTGAGCAGTTGGCCTTGCATACCGAAAACCCCCTTTGCGCATCTTGTCATGTTTCGATGGATGCGATCGGGTTTTCTTTGGAGAACTATGATGCGATTGGACGTTGGCGTTTACAAGATGCGGGTAATCCAATCGATTCCGCAGGTAAGTTGTCGACTGGAGAAACCTTTACCGGAGCTCTCGAACTTCAGCGATTAATAGTACATGGTCGAAAAGAAGCCTTTGTCCGTTGTTTGACCGAAAAGCTTCTAACTTACGCTCTCGGCCGTGGCATTGAATATTATGATAGGCCCCAACTTGACAAGATCGCCCAACGGATGAGTGAAGGTGGTTACCTTTTTTCAGATCTTATCATTTACATTGTTGAAAGCGTTCCTTTCCAGAAACGCAGGGGCGACTTCCCTGCTGAATAAACCTTCCAAATAAGCGCCCATTGACCTTGCCCGTGAGGTGGATTCGGGCTATGTTTAGATCTTTCTTACCAATGAAAAACTTTACCTTATCGCGACGGACTTTCCTTCACGGCTTGGGCACTGCCTTGGCATTACCGCCACTGGAAGCAATGGCAGCAAAAACCGGAAGTTCAAAATCCATTCCCTTGCGCATGGGATTTTCATACATACCCAATGGCGTAATTCTTCCCCAATGGCGAACGACAGGGGAAGGAAGTAAGTATAATTTATCCTCATCGCTCAGGTCTCTCGAGCCCTTCAAAAGCGATATCCAAGCCTTAGATGGATTGGATCACAAGAAAGCCAATGCCAACGGAGATGGTGGCGGGGATCATGCTCGTGCCAATGCTACCTTTTTGACGGGATGTCAGGCTCGCAAGACTGCAGGGTCGGATATTCGCATCGGTGTCTCTGTTGACCAATTGGCCGCCGAGCATGTCGGCAAGAAAACTAAATTGCCTTCTCTTGAGTTGAGCACTGATCGTGCTCGCCTTTCAGGTGGTTGTGATTCCGGCTACAGTTGTGCCTATCAATACAACCTTGCATGGAAGACTGAGTCTTTGCCTATGCCCCCCGAAGCTAATCCTCGATCGGTATTTGAGCGTCTCTTTTCCAATGGGCTTACCAAAGAGCAGGCTGAAAGTCGGATTCGGCGCTTACGACATGAAAAAAGCCTACTCGACTTTGTCCTTGAAGATGCTAAGAGCTTGCAGCGTGACCTTGGGCGTACCGATCGCTCCAAACTAGATGAGTACCTCACCAGCGTACGCGAATTGGAGCAGCGAATCGAAAACAGCGAACAGTTGAATTCTCATAAACCCACCTATCCCAAACCAGAGGGGATTCCTCGCGACTACCGCACGCATTTGCGTGTACAGTTTGACCTTATGGCATTGGCTTTTCAAACTGATGCAACGCGGGTGGCCACCTTCCTTTTAGCTCACGATGGAAGTAATCGCAGCTTCCCCGACATAGGGGTTCCCGAAGGTCATCACTCTCTTTCTCATCACCGCGAAAACAAGAACACGATTGTGAAATTGGCCAAAATTGATCGTTTCTACGCCGACCAATTTGCTTATTTCCTAAAAAAAATCAAAAGCGTACGAGAAGTTGATGGTTCGTCTATGCTGGATCACTGCATGATTGTTTATGGCGGTGGCATAAGTGATGGCAATCGTCATGGTCACGAAAAACTTCCCATTCTCCTCGCAGGCGGTCGCGCTGCCGGTTTGAGTGCCGGTCGCCGCCATGATTTCAAGGGCAAACCTCTAGCCAACCTTTATCTCTCCTTGCTCGAGCGGATGGGTGTCGATGCAGATGTACTTGGAGACAGCACCGGGAAACTCGTAAACATTTAGAGTAGCATGCTTCGTCCATCCCTTTTTTGGGCGTCGATACTTGTCTCGGCTAATTTTCTCTATGCTGATCCATCTGTCCTCCCTGGCGTAGTTCTTGAGATTCGGGGCAAAGCTTCTAATTCTATCGATTACCGTCTAGAACGACGCGTAGCCCTCCGAGTCGATAAAAATGAACCATCTTCGGCTTTTGTCGATGCAGGTCCATTTGAAGCGTTTTGGTCTGGCGTTATATTATTAGAGAAACGCGAGCGTATCAACTTTGCTTTTGAGGGATTTGGCAAAGCCTCTCTTATATTAGATGGCGAAAAGATTCTCGAGATGGAAGGGGAAGACCTTTCGACCGTTGAATCGGAGCGTTTGCGCTTGAATGGAGGAGAGCATCCTTTTGAACTTCGTTACTCGAGCGCAGCTTCAGGTTTGGCCCGTTTCCGTCTTTTCTGGAAGGGGCGTGATTTTGACCAAGAGTCGATTCCCCCAAAGTCACTGGCTCATTTTTCAACCGGGAAGTCAGCCGAACTTTTAGAAAAATCTTCTTTTTTAAGGCAAGGTCGCTTTCTTACCGTTTCTCGTGGATGTCTTCGCTGCCATTTACCCGACGAACCTTTTAATAAGAAAACGGCAATGCCCGAACTGCTTGCCATGGGCCCCTCCCTGACCGGGGTAGGTTCGCGACTAAATCAAGCTTGGATGGAAAAGTGGATTCTAGATCCTCAATCAATGCGTCATACTGCCCGAATGCCCAAAATGGTTCACAATCCTATTGAAGCCTCTCATCTTGCCGCCTTCCTTAGTACTCTAAAGAATGAGAACATTCAGAAAAAAGGAGTTCATGGGGATAGTATAACAGGAGGCGTTTTATTTGCGGACTTAGGGTGCATTTCCTGCCATATCCTTAATGAGAATGACGATGTCGATGAGTCCGGGAGGATTTCTCTTTTTGGCGTTGGCCATAAATACTTGCCAGGAAATTTGGCTGCTTTTCTCCTCGAACCTGATAAGCATTATCCTTGGATTCGCATGCCGAACTTTCGCCTTTCCAGAGAGGAGGCTGCAAATCTGGCTGCTTTTCTTCAAAAACTTGATTCGGCCGCTCTTGCCATCACCGCTCCAAAGGGTGATGCAGCTAAAGGCAAACTCCTTGCTTCAAGCCTAGGTTGTGTAACCTGTCACGAGCTTCCTTGTGAAAACAAGTTGACCGCCGCGAGCTTTCAAAGTTTAAGTGCTCTAACTGGAGCGGGTTGCCTTGGTGAAAGCTCAAATGGTCCCCAATATTCTTTTTCTAAAGAAGAACGAACATCCATTGCTATATTTCTCAAAGAGAGCGGTGACTCTCTTGTGAGAAACAGTCCTCCTGAATTTGCGAACCGTCAGTTCGAAGAGTTGCGTTGCGCCGCTTGCCATGAGCGAGATGGACAAGAGAGCTTATGGGGGTCCTTCTCGAGAGAGGTTTCTTCACTGAAGGCAAAGGGTGCTGAGATCTCGGATGATTTGAGTAATCCTGTACATGTACACGCGGCAAATCGACCTCCGCCCGACCTTTCTTTTGCCGGTGAAAAACTTAGAGAAAACTGGCTCGCTGACTTTTTGGGGGGTAAAGAAGCGGAAAAGCCTCGCCCATGGATGAAAGCCCGTATGCCAAGCTTTGGAATTCGTGCAAATACCTTTGCATCAGGGCTTTCAGGCTCATGTGGAGTGCTTTCGAAGATTGAGGATAATCCAAAACAAGATAATGAAAAGTATCTGGAACAAGTCGGCGGAAAGATTGTTAATACATTGTGCGTAACCTGTCATGGAGTAGGAGATAAAAAGCCTACAGCGGTCTTCGAAGGGCAAGGTGTGAACCTTATTTTATCTCGATCGCGAATGCGTTATGATCATTACATGCGCTGGATGATGAATCCTTATCGGATCATTCCAAATACGATCATGCCAAGGTTTGCAGACGAGGAAGGTCGCACGGGACTCATTGATTTGCTTCAGGGTAATGCTCATCGCCAATTCGGCTCGGTTTGGCATTATTTAGGCGGAATATCCAACTAGTCAGTAGGTCCTGGTAAAGGCAAGATTGGCTCTTGCCATATGCGGGAACAGCAAACTAACTTTAGGGGATCGCACCCGCGCATTCTGTCCGTGCACAGTTTTAATAAGAGTATTTTTCTATCATTGGGTGGAGTTGGCCTATTAATGGTCGGTTTCTTATGGGTTGGACTGGCTCTGGATTTCCCAGCGTTAGAAAATGCAATGATTGGTCTTACGGCCAAGCATTTTGTGGGGTATGAGGTTTCCATTCTTCTAGGTGCAGATGCTCGGGATGAGATTGTCGATAAGGTATTCCGGACAGAGTTGGCTTTTTCGATTCTCCAAGCCTTCTACTCTGTCCTTATTTTGGGATTAGCTTTTGTGAAAGGCCTTTTCCGGCGACTGAAGCTTCTCGCATTGGGTGTGGGCATTCCTCTTTTGAGTGCACTTTTATTATTTTGGGTAAAATTTCTTTCGGATGATCACATTATTTCGAGTGTAGAAAAAACAGAACTTTTCCTTCTTTCGATTATTGGTTTATCCGTAGGGGTTGCTTTATGCTGGTTCGGATTAGTCCCGCTTTCGCGAAAAACGAAAATTTCTCTCGATGATTTGGAATTGCCTTCTGAAGGAAGAGCAAACAAGTCAGCCGACGATTTGCTTGATGCCTTGAAAGAGCGAGACAAAGTCAAGGATGGTGATGACATAGACTCTTTACAAACAGAAGAGCTCGGTACTGCAGAGGTGGAAAACGAACAGCCTACAGCTGATACTAATGAAGAACCAACTGAGGAAACCGTTGCGGAGGAAGTTCCCGAAGCTTTATCTGAACAGCCACCTGAAACCTTTCCTGAGGCGGAGGAACCTGATCCGATTGAGGAATTCGAGGAATCTCAACCCGTTGTCGAGGATACCGAAGTTGTACCTCCCTTGCCCGTGATATCTGAAGAGTCATCCGAGGAATCGATTGCGGAGGAAGTTCCCGAAGCTTTACCTGAACAGCCACCTGAAACCTTTCCTGAGGCTGAGGAACCT
>PCBO01000102.1 GCA_002730975.1 Opitutia bacterium | reverse complement strand
GAAGAAATCGATCGGGTTGACTAGGCCATCAACCTCCCCTACTCGAAGGGGCTGAACAGCCCACCAATTCTTTTCCTCTTCGGAAAATTGATGGGAGTTGCTTCTCTCATCGGCTTCCATTGCCCGAACGGAATGAACCAAATAGGGGGAGATCAAGCCGGCCAAGCTTAACGTGAATAATTTCCTCAAACGAAGATGCATGGGAATAAATATAATAAAAAAAGAGCACTGAATTAAACTTAAAAATACTGGGTCGACCCAACTTATTTTGAAGTCTTTTCACAGAAAAAAGTATTTCATCTTTGTCTTTTTCCGTAATACGACAAATCTAAGCGACATTTAGTCGTACCTATTCTCCTTTCTTTGAACCACTCTCACCTTTACTCATTCGACACTTATGAAAGATAAGAAAAGTTCAATGGCCGGCCGTAGGAATTTCC
The DNA here is from genome assembly GCA_002730975.1 of Opitutia bacterium. Classification (GTDB taxonomy): domain Bacteria; phylum Verrucomicrobiota; class Verrucomicrobiia; order Opitutales; family Seribacteraceae. The sequence goes on along the minus strand of PCBO01000102.1, from coordinate 8,797 downwards.
TGCAAAGCGGTATGTTCGGAGCGGCAGGTGTTGGCCTTGTCTTTTCATCAAGCTCCTCCGTCGTAATGGCCGAAGTCGACAATGCAAACATTAAGCCGGAGGTTGCGAATGAAGTCGACGTCCTGGTTGTTGGTGGAGGAACGGCAGGGGTAATCGCCGCCATTCAAGCGGGTCGAGCGGGTGCGAAAACTCTCTTGGTGGAGAGGAACTTTCAATTGGGTGGAGCGACGACGACGGGTGGGGTGGCTTTCCCGGGCTTGTTCGATGCTTGGGGGAAACAAGTCATTGCGGGAATCGGTTGGGAACTGGTCAAGGAGAGTGTGGAGTTGGATGGTGGAAAGTTTCCCAACTTCGCTAAGGTTCCACGCTCTCATTGGATGAATCAAGTGAACGTCAATCAGTTCGTGTATGCTCTTTTGGCGGAGGAGAAATGCCGGGAGGCCGACGTAGAGCTTGCTTATTACGAATTCCCTGAAGCGGTCGTCAAGACGTCTGCCGGTTGGACGGTCGACTGTATCGGGTTCGGGACGAGAAGACAGGTTAAGTGCAAGCAGATCATTGACTGTACGGGCGGAGCTGAAGTCGTGGGCCTTCTTGGGTTCGAGCGCCTGAGGGAAGAAGAAAGACAACCGGGTTCCTATCTTTACCAGCTGGGCAGCTCTCATAATCCGGCGAGCAAGCAATTGCACCGCTTGTACGTACACGGGGCCGATTCGACCAACTCGCGTACTGCTACGCTAGCCAACCTGACCGGTCGGCAGTCGATTTTGGCAAAAGTCCGCAAGGACAAGAAACGCCTTATGCATTTGCAGCCCGAGACGGGATTTCGGGAGAGCTACCGAATCAAAGGCGAAACCTTGATCACCGTGCAGGACTACACTTCGGGCAAGCTTTTTGATGATGCCGTTTCCAATGCCTTTTATCCCGTCGACTTGCACACCAAAACCGGCGTAAGACCCAAGCCTCTCAAAAGAGGGGTCGTTCCGTCCATTCCACTCGGCGCTTTGGTCCCCAAAGGAAGCCGGAACTTGATTGTGGCAGGGCGTTGCGTGAGCAGCGACCGCCTCGCGAATTCGGGTTTGCGCGTGCAGGCGTCCTGTATGGGGATGGGGCAGGCGGCTGCCGTTGCAGCCACCTTGGCTGTTCAAGGAAACACGACTCCTTCGGAAGTGCCTTTGGCGGAAATCCATGGTTTGTTGAAAAAGCACGGCGCGATAATACCGGGCAAAGCCTGATCCGTGGTGTGAAAAAACGGCGTTTCGTATCCCTTTTCAACCTCCTGCTTTTTGCCGTTATGGCGGGGTCGGGCGTGTGGGCGTTCGCTCAGCCCTTTTCGATTCAGGTGATCGGCTTGCATGCCCTGACGGGTTTTATCTTTATTGCGGTGATCGGTTTGCATATCGCGAACAATTTCGTGCCCCTGAAGAAGTATTTGAAAAACCGAGTGGTGTGGTTGGTGGCAGCGCTTACGGGAGGCTTGGGAGCCCTGTTTTATTTTCAACCAAGCCCAGTCAAGGCAGTTCTTGGGCTGAGTGGAAATTTGGGGCCGGCTTTGGACCGTTTTGAGATGACCGAGGAGGGGATGAAGTATGATTTCACTCCTTCGCCCTCCTACAAGCTGTCCTTGGATATTAGAACAGGTTCAACCTATTCGCTGAAAAATCCACCCCGTCTGGCGGTGTGGTTGGAGAATCAATCCTTCTATCACATCAAGACCCTTTACGCCTCCGAATCGGAAGACATTAAGGAAATGCTTCCTTATTGGGCGTTCAAGGTCAAGGGATGGGAAGAGGCGAAAAAGGAAGCGGAGGAAACCGGGGTTGATCTCAACGAGAGCGTGGATGCGGTTTCCGGGGCAACCGAGAACGGATCTTTTGATCCGGCTGACTACATTGTTCCAGGAGAGACGAACTCATCCATGCCTTACCGGGTGATGATCGAGATCAACCAACCCGCTGACCCTACGGAAAAGATGGAGGATCAGCCATCGCTGATCTACCAAGTCGAAGTGGACAACTACGATCCTCGTACTTTTCAACTGCTCGAGTTGGTTGGGTACCCGGTCAAGGAGAAGAATGAGGAGGGAGAGGAGGAATGGGCGATCTATTACGTCGACGAACGTTTCGGGTCCGCTATGAGCCTCGTAGATAGTGCTCTATTAAGGATCGACCGATCTCAACAATGAACGCGAATGGATTTCCTCTCTATCGGTTAGGATCTGTGAAAGCTTTGTATCTAGGCATTCACTTAATCTCAAGTAATTCGCATTCGAAGATCAAGGTGTCGCCTGGTTTAATCTTGCCACCGGGTCGAGGATTGTCGCCGTAACCTAAATCGCTAGGTATGTATATGCGAACTTTGCCTCCGACTTTTACTTTTGTTAGTCCACCTGAGAATCCCTTGATGACGTCACGCATGGGAAAGCTTGCGGGTTGCTGTCGTTCTACGGAACTGTCAAAGACCGTGCCGTCGATCAAGGTGCCGTGGTAGTGTAGTCGCACCGTATCGTTCATCGTAGGATTAGGACCTGTCCCTTCTTTTAAGATTTCATAAAGGAATCCGGAAGGATCTTTTAAAACGCCTTCCTTTTTTTGCAGGTCGGCAAGAAATTCTTTGCCCTTAACTTTGTTTCCAATCGATGCCTTTGCTCCTGCCGATTGTTTGGCCTTGCGAGCGATTTCCATCTTCACTCGCATAATTGCTTCTATTTTCGGTTGGAGACTTTCGACCTCCGGCGGGATTTCCTTTAGTTTCATTCCTTTTACAATTCCGGAAATAATCAAATTAATTTCCTTGTCCGAAAACTCCATTCGTGAAAGTCCCGAACCCTGCGCGAACATCATGCCAATGGCTTCATAAACCTTATGATCCGGTTGAGGTTTCTCCTCAGCGGCGCTTTCCAACGATCCGAGAGAGATTGTTATGATCGCGAAAAGGCTCAACGCTTTGATTCTTGTCCTGATTGAATTGGAGTTCTTTTTCATAGAATTAAACTTGTCTCTGTGAGGATCGAGTCAATCGAAATAAGCTGATTTCTCTTCTTGAATTATTACGAAAATAATCGCACCTAACTGTTTTCTTGAGTAATTAATCAAGTGATTCGAATTTTATCTTTTGGCCTGTTCCAGTGGAAGAGAAACTGTTTAAGAACACGCACTAGCCTTTCCAAAAGCCCGAATTTAAAACTATGAAAAAGACATTCAATCTCTTACACCCAAAAATCAAATACGCCAGGCTTGTGGATGCAGTGAGAGGCGATGTTAAAAAATATCTAAAGAGAGAGCGAAGAAAAGAGCTTCCGGACGGATTCGATTTCTGGGATTTTGACTGTAAATTCGGCCCGACTGCCGAACAGGCAAAAGTCATCCATGTGGCTAAAGTCGGAAAATGCATTAATGCCGTCGAAGCGGAACAGTTGGAGTCTTTTTATTTGGAAATTTTGGCCAAACCAACTCGCAGAAGAAAAAAGCCCAAATGAATTTCGAAGCGGAAATAAATAAGTCCTCTTCGATATGTTATCCGAAGATGTCGAGAACTGGCTTGCCGGCAGTGAGGGAGCGGGCGACTCCCGAGTTTTCCGTTGCCGGATCGAGAGGTATGCCCATTGCATGGAGCACGGTGGCATGGATGTCTTGAGGGTGAACCGGATCACTCTCGGGTGCGGCCCCGATCTTATCCGACTTTCCGTAGACTGCGCCGCCGCGAATGCCGCAACCTGCGAGGATGGCTGAGAAACATTTCGGCCAGTGTTGGCGACCCGGAGGTTGCTGGGTGAGAACTTTGGGCGTGCGACCAAATTCTCCCATCACTACGACGAGGGTATCATCCATCATGCCGGTCGACTTAAGGTCGGTGAATAAACCGTACAAAGCTTGATCCAGACGCGGCAGGCAAAAGCCCATGCCATAGGAACCGTTTCCAAAGGCATTTCCCATGCCCATATTTCCGCCATGCATGTCCCAACTAGAACTGGGAGGACCTTTTTTATCGTGAGGCGCCTGTCCGGTCCAACCGTTGACGGTTACGAAACGAACTCCGGATTCCACCATGCGACGAGCAAGCAGAAGATTCTGCCCGAGGGGGTTCATGCCGTACAGTTCACGAATTTTAGTGGGTTCGCGATGAAGCTCAAAGGCTTTCCGACCTTCTTGGCGAGTCATTCCGTCGAACGCCATCTCGCGTAACCTTTGCCAATCCTTTACGCTCGGGTCGTTCAAGGCGTCGGGGTCAATCCCGTCGAGCAGGCTTTTCCGGTTGCCCAGACGGGTGGGGTCGGTTGTCTCATAAATTTGCGGGGGCTTGAAGCCGGGCATTGCCGGATGGTTGTCGGCGGAGCCTACGAACACTGGGGCATATGGAGATCCGAGGTATCCACCTGAGGAAATGTTAGGGGCACAGAAGACGGGACGGCCCACGCACTTGATCAGCCAGGCGTTGGAAACTAAGTTGCGTTTACTGGGAAGGTGTTTGGCCACGACAGAGCCGACGTAGGGCGAATCATCGGGTACGCCCTGCTGAATTCTCTTCTCCGACTGCCCGCTGAGGAGGTTGTGCATGGCGTCGAAGTGGTTGCTGATGCCACCGGGATGTGTAACGGAACGAATTAAGCAGAATTCGTTGGTGATGCCTGCAAGCTTGGTATGCATCTCGTTGAGTTGCATGCCCGGCACCTTAGTGCGAATGGGCTTATATGGTCCTCGGTATTCGGAGGGAGCGTTGGGCTTCATGTCCCAAGTGTCGACATGACTGGGTCCTCCACAGAGGAGAACAAATATACAAGATTTCTTGGAAGCCACGGCGTTGCCGGAAGCGTCCGTCTTGTCACTACCAAAAACCAAACCCGGAACCGTCAAATTCACAGCACCTATTCCGCCTGCTTTCAATAAGTTTCTGCGAGATATCCTTTGTTTCTTCATTATCCTATGTCCCTTAATGGTTCCTCGAATGCGCTTGTTTATAGAATTTACCGTGCAAGCGGCCTCGTCAATGTCATTTCAGAGTCTCTGCATTCGAAAATCTATTTCTTTTCAAGCACCCAGATATTTCGGTAGCGGACAGGGTTGCCGTGATCTTGGAAATGAAAGGTGCCGGCCTTGTGATTGAGTTCCACCTTGTCGTGAATCTTGATTCCGTTGTGGTGGGCGGTCATAAGGGCCTTCTTCCCACCTTTCTGCACACGATACTCGACGTCGTAGGCTTGCCATTGCAGAGGAGGGAGAGAAGCGAAGTTGAAGGTGGCGTCCTTTTTGCCCACGAGGCTGGGGATCGGTTCCATTACGTCGGGGTTCTTGTATTTGTAGAGTCCGCCGCAACCGCCGCCGAGATAGGTGACGGCGCCGAAGGAGTCGAGCACTTGAATCTCATTTCGGTTGGCCAGATAGAATCCACTGTTGCCACGCCCTTGGCCCCGGGCAGTCGATCGCAGGTTACAGTTGAACTCGACGTGGGCGTCGTAGTCACCCTCGATCTTCTTGACGGAGTTCATTCCGCCCTTGGGGACTTGGATGGAACCGTCTTTCTTGTCTATATGAATCCATTCGCCCGAACGGGCTTTCATGTCGTCGAAATTTTTCCCGTCGATGAGGACGATGGCTCCGGCAGGTGGTTTCTTGCCGAGGGAGGGTGGGGTGCGTTCGATGCGCTTGATTGAAAGTGAACCCTTTTTTCCTATGGTCCCAGATATTGCGCCATCCTTGTAGCTGGCCTTGGAATCGGCCCCGCTGATTGAGCCCCAAAAGGTTACGGCTCTCGATTTCGCGTCCGTTTTTCCGTCGATCTCGGCTCGGACGATCTTGCCGTCCAGCTTGCGTCGGGCGAGCAACTTGAAAGTTCCCTTGCCCATGGCCACCACGCGAACCTCTGTGTCGGCCGAGCCGGCGGCGTCCTTCCACGATCCCTCGTAGAGACCTTGTACGCTTTCTTCAGTTGGAGGCTTGGCTATTGCAAATGCGGTTAAAACAGGAAGGAGAAGTACTACATTTGAAATATTCATTGCTGAGTGGGTTTGATTTGTAGAAAGCAAAGTAACGTTTGGCTTTCTCTACTTGCGAACGTCGTAGGCCAGCAGGATATCCTGATCCCTGACGTATAGGACCCCGTCGCTCACTACCGGATGTGGCCAAGCTTTCGCCTTGGAGCGTTCGGGTTGGTCGAACTTGCTGATTTGGCGGTATTCCTTAGGGTTGAGCTCCACGAGGGCGAGAGGACCGTTTTCAGCCCGCAAAATGATTTTGCCGTCGATAATTAATATCGCGCCCTTGCCCGCGCTGCGTTGCCGCCACATTTCCTCTCCCGTCTTGAGCTCCACGCAAGCGAGGGTTCCGTTGCTTGAGGCGTAGACGTAATCACCCACTCGGATACAGCCACCATGGTGGTTCGAGATCGTCTTGTTGGCATAGATTTCCTTGGCCGAGAAGTTTCCCCCCGAATGGGTCACCTTGAAACCGTTGCAGCCTACGCCGTAAGCACTGCTGACGAAAACGTGACCCTCATGGAAAATGGGGGTGCTGATCGTAGCCGTTTTCCCTTTTCGGGGAGCTTGCCAAAGCACCTTCCCCGTAGAGGCTTCAAGTCCGACGACATTGGCCCCGGTAAGTTGAACGTACTGTCTCTTCCCTCCAAACTCTCGGACGATCAGCGAACTGTATTGGGCTCCATCGGTGAATTCCTTGCTCTGCCAGACGAGCTCCCCGGTTTTCTTGTCGAGGGCGACCACGGCGCCTTGTTTCCCTCCGGGAGTGACGATCACCTTGCCGTCGTCGACCAAGGGGCTCTCGGTGTAGTTCCATCCACCTGAGCGGCCGCCGAAGTCCTTGGTCAGGCTCTTCCGCCAGACCTCCGAACCATCGGAGGCTCGCAAGCAAACCAAGTCGCCGAACTGGCCCAGAGCGTAGAGATGACTATCATCGAAGGTGGGTGTGCAACGGGTGCCCTTGTAGTTGCCACCCGTCTTTCCAACAGGTTTGGAAGACCAGATGATTTTTCCGTCCTTTGGGTCGAGGCAGTGAACGTTGCTTGATTCCTTGCCGTCTCCCATCGTGTATATTCGACTATTCGCTACGCTTACGCTGGAGAAGCCCGCTCCTACGCCAGTGGCTTTCCATAGCAACTTCGGGCCACCCTCCGGCCATTCGTCGAGGATGCCGGTCTCGGTCGAGACGCCGTCGCGATTCGGGCCGCGCCACTGCGGCCAGTCTGCGGCGAAGGTGGGTAGAACGAAGGTCGATAAAGTAAGGAGGAGAATGGAGAACGGTGTTTTTTTCATGATGAGTGTTGGTGTGTCGGTCGTTCTTATTCCGGCGCCTTGTGACCGGACTGCAATTACAAAAGACACTTCGGGCGCTGTTTGTTGAACGCATCTCCGACCTAGGTTTGATCGGGGTTTCCTTTCTGTTACTTAGCCACGAAGGCGGCTCGGATTTTTCGCAGGGTCTTGCGTATGGGGGCGTCCGAGCTTTGGGGGGAGGCGCAGAAGAAGAGATAGGTTCTCTTGCGGTTCTTGTCCTTCCATGCGTGGATTTCGAGGTGGAGGTCCTGCGGTTTTCCGGTGGCGAATGGCTCGATCCACTTTAGGGTGGCGAGGTAGGCGGCGGGAGACTTGGCCTGCTTGGGGGCGGAACCAGAGAGATCCTTGGCGGGCTTGAGGTCGATGGTGAACTTCGAGACGTCCACCTTGCGACCCTTGCCGGCGGAGACGCGGGAGGAGAGGCCTTGGTAGTAGAGAAGGATTTGCTTGCTGAGCCCGGCTAGTGAGACGTCGGCTTCGGGTTCGAGGGAGAAGACGAGGGCGTAGCTGAAGAAGTCGGGTCGGTCGGCCTTGAACATGCCGGGAGCGAAGCGGATTTCCTCAATTCCCTTCCACGACATGGTGGGAGAGAAGCTGGGCGGGAGCTTGATTCGTTCGCCAAACCAACCGGGCCCGGTTTCCCAGTGGAAGGTCTCGGGCTTCGACGCGGTGGTTTTCGGAGCGACTTCCGCATTTACTTGGGCAAGGCTTGCCGATGCCCCGATGAGAAACAGCAAGGCCGAGGCCCAGCAGGTTTTACTTCTCGGGATGGTCATCTTGAGAAATCCCTTAATTCTGAGAGGTGAAGGGCGACGCGGGTAGACCGGCCCGATTGACCAAGTTGGGGGTGGCGAGTTGGTCCCAGCCAAAGCGGACGTGGACGGGTTCCTTGACCATCTTGCTCTTCGCTACGATATGGTCTCCGTATACGGTGAGGGTCTCGGCCGGATGCCAGGCACCGTCCTTGCCGGCTACCTCGAAGTGGGTCGGATTCTTCTCGTCGGTAGTCTTGAGACCTATATGCCTGCCGCCCAACTTCTTGAAATGCACGGTGATGCTTCCCTTCCCGCCGTCGGAGTGGTCTGCCTTGTCGAAAAGCGGGCCGGAGTAGACGATCTTGTCGTTGCCGTAGTCCTTGGCTAAGGCCCAGAGGGCGAGTCGCTTGCCTACGTCCTGCTTGTTGGGGGGATGGATGTTGGTTAGGGTCGTGATGTCGGTGGTCACCGCCATGCCGGTATGTGGCACCTTCAGGGTTTCGAGCTGGGCTTGCCAGATGCCGGGCAGAGCCTTGGGGTCGCCACGGTATTTGTAGGGAGCGAGTTGGACGAAGTAGAAGGGCAAGTCGGGTTTGTTCCAAACGCTTCTCCAACCTGCGATAAGGGCTTTCATTTTTTCATGGTAAAGCATTCCCTCGCCGTTGTTGGATTCACCTTGGTACCAGATGGCTCCTTTTATGGCGTAGGGCAGCAAAGGGGATATCATGGCATTGTGCATGTGCGTGGGGGTTCCGCG
>PCBO01000101.1 GCA_002730975.1 Opitutia bacterium | reverse complement strand
GAAGTTAGAAAATATCATACGTGACAGCGTCACCGCAGGGCAAGACTACGTGTTTACAGAGCGATTCACTGTCAACTATCGCACTTTTGCATCCGATGAGGTTGCTACATGGCCCGCACAGCTGCCAGCTTCGTTGAAAGATGCGCTTGCAAGCTTCGAATCTAACTTGGGCACGATTGATGGTAAAGCAGCTTACAAAGCAGCCCACTTGAATATGGTAAAAACCATTCTCGTGAGCAACGCTGATCCAGAGTACCGTGATTACGCAAGAAAAGTAACTGACGTACAGGACATGGAGCTGCTTTTTACTGACCCAGAGAAGTACAAAATTCGCTTTTCCCGCGACGGAATTCCTCTGCGAATGTACAAGAAAAGCGCAACCAACCCTACAACAGGAGATGAAATCCAAGCTGGAAATCTAAAGGACTCGGATAAGTCATGGGCTATGGATTACTACGCGACAAAAGCCCTTCGTGACAGCCCAAGTGGCATCCCCATGAACACCATGCAGTCCGGGAAAGTGACACTTCCCTGTGGCCTTACCGACGATAAGGCCACGCTGACGGTGACAGGTCGAGAAACAAGCAACCATCAACACTACACAGTAAACACTGGTCCTACCTACTTACCCCTTTCCTTTGCAACGTACAAGGCCAACGTGCTTTCATACACCAAGGCCTCTTGTCCTTGTGTCACACTCAAGCGCAAGTACAAGGACACAAGTTGCTGCGCCGGCCTTAGCACCGCATCATCATCCAATTAAGTATACCATTTTACTATAATTATTATTCCAAGCCGCGCACGGCCTGGCCTACGTAATCGCCGAGCAGGCCGCTGGCCAGCATGGCTCTAGGGTACTTGGTGTCCCAGATGGCGTGGACCTCCTCGTCGTCGAGGGCCTCTCCTTCGCTCTTTTCCTTCTTTTCCATGCTGTTCCAGCCGCCTTTGACGTGCTTCCTCCTGATCTCGTAGTAGATCTGCCTTGCCTCTTCCCGCGACGTGTCGCCGCCAAACGCACTCGCCTCATCCTCCTCCTCGGCCATCTGTGCCGCTCCCCACAAGTCGCACATCCGCGCGAGCTGCTGCCGCCTCAGCCGCACGGCCTTCTTGTCGTTCTCGACCATCTGCTTCCGCAAAGCGTTGATGCGCGCCTCGGCGTCGATCATGTCGCAGTGCGCTTCAAGAAACATGCCCTTTTTTCCCTCCTTTCCCTCCACCATGGCTGCAATCTCTTTGATCTTATCGCACTCCTCGTGAATCGCGTCGAGAAGCTTGATGCGCTTTGCTCCCATGCACCGATTGGCTTGCTCTTGGAGGTCGTCGATTGCCTTCATCTCCTTCTGTTTTTGCACATTGTCGTTCATCCCGAGCTCGTGCAGCTTCCTCCGCGTCGCCTTGACGAGAACAGGTGCCAGGTCGAGGTGGGTTTGGTGGTCGAGGTGGTCTTCTTCTTCTTTTTCTTCTTCTTCGCCGCAGCTGATGATGGGTTCAGGAAGGAGGAGAGGATCGATCTTCTTCTGTTTTTGATTCTTGTCAGCGTCGTCGTCGTCGCGGATCGAAGGGCTTTGGCCAACGGCAATCGGCCACTCCACGGGTCCCTTGTTGTTGTTACTGTTTGCCGTGGTGGATGTCGATGGGATGGTCATGACTATTGTTGTTGAATAGGAGAGGAGAGAGTTTGGTCTGTTTTAAAAGCAACAAAGCAGTGACCGTTGGAAAACGTTGGTGACAGTTTTTGACAAAAATGTATTTGAAAAGATCCAACGGTTCGTTTTCAACGGCAAGGAGAGGAAAAAGCTGAAAGGTTGTATATAAGGACCGTGTTGCCTCGATTGGTTACCCTAAACATGGAAGGGTTCTACGACGTGAACATAGCATTCAACAAAAGATCGGGCGTAGACGTGTTCATAGTTGGAAAAGGAAGTCATCATTATGACTATTATTGTAATCTGCCGAAGTGGGTCACGTCCCGTATTCCTAACGGGACGATTGACTACGATAGTCCCCTCTCCTTCGAAGTTGAAGTTGCAGTTATCGAAGATTACTGCCCAAAAACGCAGCCAGTCACACCAGTGCCATCACGCTCGAATTCTCCTGAGCGCGAGCGCAAGAAGCTGAAGACAGAGAAGAAGGGTTGAAGTAAGGAAGTAGCTTATAAGCACCAGTGGCGTGCTATCGCCAATTAGCTAGCGATGCTAAATGAATGCATCCTCGCCCCTCTGCTCGCCTGCGGCCTGTGCCGGCGCGGTGCGATGCTGCACCCTGTGGTTGCCGACTGCGGCCACGCCATTGGGTGCCTTGCGTGCGTGGAGGCTTACTTCGACGAGCACATCAGCGAGAACGTCAAGAAGCGCAAGGCCACGCGCATCGAGTGCAAGCAGTGCGGCGCCGGGTTCGCCAAGCCAAGGGCAACGGCAACGGCAGCGAACAGCAAAAAAAAGCGGCCTCGTTACTGCGTGGACCTGACGCTCGACGCCGTGGCCCGCGCGCTGCGTCCGGATGACTTTGGCGAGGACAGGCCGCGCAACGGCGCAGAGGCCTTGGCCGAAGCCGTGGACGCCTTGAAACGCCAAGTGCGCGAGTCCATGCCGATCGCCGGCATCACGAACCAGGAGGCGTACCGCACCAAAGTGTTCGACTTCCTCGACAAGCACGTATCCGACCTCGGTGACCTCAAGCGCTGCAAGTGCAAGTGCGGCCTCGTGGCCTACCCTAAGCTGTCGGTGGCCAAGAACAGGTGGTACGTCTCGTGTCCGAGGTGGCGAAGAGGTGGAAGTGGAGGTGGAGGTGGAGAGGCGAAAAAGGAGAAGAAGGAGGAGGAGGAAGAGGAGGAAAAAGGCGCAAGCTGCTCCTTCTTCCAGTGGGTCGGAAGCAAGGACGTGGAGCGCATGGGGCTGGTGTAGATGTGTGTGTGTGAAGAAAAGTAAGAAAAGAGAGAGGGAGAACCGTTAATGCCGATGGCCGTTTTGGGCCGTTTAAAGTACGAGATAAAGATCAGTATATTAAGGAAAGCATTTGTTTGACAGTACCGACACGGCGTCTGAGAGCACGAACGATGGCTCGCACGAAGCTAACTGCACGCAACCATACAGGACAGACAGCTCCTCAAATGCAAAATGCCGCAAAGGCACAGAGAGCGATTACTCCCGCGACGGGTGGCCTGAAGATTGAGAATGACAAATCAGAAGAGCATGAACACACAAAAGAGCTACCTGATACAGGTGGTGAAGAGGAGCCGGATCCAGATATGTTTGTCGAAGAAGCAAAACGTGCAGTTCATAATCTTGCAGTGACTGTAGAAAATCAGCAAGAAGAGAATGCTGACCTGAAGAAGGAGAATGCTGACCTGAAGAAGGAGAATGCTCGCCTGTGGTTGGAGATCATCCAACACCGCGCCAACAAAAGACAGCGTCGTGAAAAGGTCGAAGCCGAGTCGCACTCTACTTAAGAGGCGCCGGCGAGCCATTGTAGAAAGGCAACTAATTTAGAGAGGGCGATGGCCACCGCCACCACCGCCGCAGCGCTCGGCCATTTGGCCAAGGACTTTGGTCCTTCCCTCAAAGGCCGCTGGCGCGAGAGCGCAGCCACGGTTTATGCCAACGTCATGGCTGCACTGGTCGACAAAAGCGACAACAACATGTCGTCTCCTGCCCTTTCGCTTGACCCTCGCCTCGTGCGTGCCGCCGTGCTGTCGATCCAAGTCGTGCGTGCCTCTCCGTTGGCGAGACCCAAACTGCTCACCGACGCCCTGTGTCCAAAGCCGTACTCCACCGACCTGCTGCTGTACATGCTTGTGGCCGCGCTGGATTGTTACTGTAACGACAATGATGACGATCAAGAAGAGGAGGAGGAGGCAATCAACACCACAGTCTTCACCGGGAGCAAAGGCACTTTGCCAAAGAACCTGAGCGACACCGAGGCGCACATCTGCGCCCTGGCGCTGTCGCAGGAGTGCACGTCTCGCCTCGACTTCGCCGACGATGCAGTCTGGCGCTCTTACCTGCAGCTGGAGCGCCGCCTCCACCGCCTCGCGCTGATCACAACCACAACCACCACCACTGATCATCATCATGCCGCGGTGGTGCAGCGCGACACGGGACACAAGGGCACCGTGATGCTGCACTCGCTCGCCGCCATCTCCGCCGCGGTGTGGTCACGCCGCAGGGCCCACCTGCTCTTGGCCGAAGCAGTGGACAAGGAACACATTCATCATCGCCATCACCATCATCATCAACGGCTCGATGCAGTGGAGTCCGGCGTGCGCCGCCTGCTCGAGGACTCGTACCGCGATTGGGCAGGAGTGCGGTTCCGACAAGCCATCACAAAGGGCCGAGCCAACTCGCTCGGGAGGGCCCACGACCGCGAGGTGTGCGGCTTCCTCGCCAACGGCGTCACCGGTGCGGTGTCCACGCTCAACGAGAGCGTCGAGACGGCCTTCATGCCGGTGCCTCACGTGCTCAAAGCCGTGCTAGGCGACTTCAACTCCTTCCACCTGCCCGAGGACGACGGCGTCCTCGGCGACGATGCCGTGGTGCTGTACCTCGCCAACTCGGTGCTCAAGCAGCGCTTCGGCGTGCCGCTGCTCGACAGCTTCGTGCTCACCGAGGCGAACTGGGCCAAAAGCGCACCGGCGCTCGCCGCCAGTCGATACCGACCTCCACACCTGTTGTGTGGTCCTCAGCGGCGGTGGGGAGTTCTCCATTACTTCCACAACAACAGCAGCAGTGTCGAAGAAGAAGAAGAAGAAGAAGAAGACAAAGGGCCATGCTTTGCGCGATGTTCCTCTTGTGGGTGTTGCGTCAAAGCTCTCTCTCTCTGGATCGTGCTCTTCGCCGAGCACCTACTTCGCGACGGAGGAGGAGGAGGAGGAGGCACCGAGAGGGACCGCGACACGAGCACCGTGGAGTTCTGCAACTTCGTCAGCGGGCTTGGGAGGAGCTAACGGCTCGGTCGAAAGTAGTAAGAAAATGTCTAAAATTGGGAAATTGCCGTTGGTAACATTGTTGTAAAATTGCCGTTGGGATGCATGCACATGTATATAAAGAAGCGAGTGGTCCTTTTGCAAACCACACTGAAGCCACCGACAATGACGGATTCGAATCACGACGAGGCTTTGTTTGCAGCTCTCCTCAAGAACGAAGGGGACTCCTGCAACCTATTCAAAAAGTGCCTGACAGAGGAAGATGAAGACAAATTTGATGAAGCGTTTTTTGGCAATGACGAGGAAATGACGACGACGAAGAAGGAAGAACCTGCCACAAGGCAACAACAAGGCGCAAAAGGGAAACCCAGAAGGCGACAGTATGCGAAAATCTCCTTCTTGTTTGGCGTAGATTCAAAAGGGACAAACGGGCAGTGGGTTTCAAAGAAGACAAAGAAAAGTGCAATTGAAAAGGGTAAGGCGACCAAGCAGCTCAGTACCACAAGACGCGAGCTGATACTAAAGGCTTCAAGGGAAAAGGAAAAGAAGGAAAAACTGGAGAGGAGACAACAATACCAACAACAACAAAAGGCCCTGATCGATTCAAGAGAATGACGCCTAGCAGTGGTGGCAACATTCGTAGTAGTAGTAGCAGTAGCAGCGGTAATAGAAGTAGAATAACTCAAATATAAACGGCCTGCCATTCCCGAGGGGTTTTGTTGAGGAGCATGGCATCCTCGGATAAACCCTCGACAAAGGCCAAAGGTGACAGGAAAGCAGCCCTTGAAAGTGCGCTCGAGTTTCACAGAAAAGAGCTCAACGCTCTGATAGCGCGTCATACAACAAAGGCATCTGGAGAGGACGACACTGCCATTGCAGAGGAGGAAAGCGAAGACAGCATGCAGCAACGCCTCTCTGCGTTTGACAAGGATCTAGAAGAATTCGAAAAGAAAGCAGGCTGTGGGTTCAAGTGCATTGCACTAGGCGTCAAGGCACAAGGAGTGAGTCTCCGTGACGGCGTGTGCTACGGGTCTGCCAAGGCCTTGCGCAAGGCGCTGCGCTCGGGCAAGGTGCCCAGGCTTAGCATTTCCAAGGCCAAAGAGTTCCCATGCCTCGGGCAATGCCTCTTGAAACTTTAAAAATGCATTAACTTGCACCTATGCCTTAAACGCCGCGAGCACGGCACCCTGAACGGCGGCCATAACCCCCGCGCTGCCGCCGGCCTTCCTCAGCGTGCCTCGCATGTCGAGAAACCGAACCCTCCTTCTGTCCTCCCCTAGCATCCCCTCCACAGTGGAGTGATACACCAAGTGTGCTGGAAAATGAAGGACAAAAACGTTGTTCTCGCCGGTCCTCTTTACGTGCAAGCTGGTGGTACAGTCATTCAGTTCCCCTTCTTTGCTTTTGTCATCACTGCCTCCGATATATTCGTCTTCGTTGAAGCTCCTCAAAACGTCTTCCTCTTCTGCTCCCCTTTCTTTTGAGCACAGCAAGGGTACCACGACGAGTTTCAACTTCACACTCGCCGAGTCAATTATATCATCTGTCATATAGACGTGCATGTTCCTCCCTACCTTTCCCACATACACTGTAAAAGTCCCCGTGGAAAAAAATTCATCTGTTGTGGTTGCTTGGTGGTGCTTGCGTTTGATACAGACACTTTCGTTGAAAATCGGTTGGTCGGGTATGCCTTTCGCATTACACCAAGCAGAGTGTTCCCTCAACGCCTTCTCAAACCTGTTGGCCCTTTCCTTTTCTGGGTTCCAGGTTCTGTGGAAAGGATTACAACAGCTCGGAGAGTTGCAAAGGCGCACCCTTGAAGAGGTCCCAGGACGAACCAAGTAAGCGTCACTTGGTAAGTAACCTTCTGATTCGGCGAGCGAAGCAAGCACTTGGAATGCCCTCATTCTCTTTTTTGTTTTGTTTTCCCCATTCTGCCAAAGGTAATCCTTTTCGCAGTACAAGCACGTTACACACCAAAGGGATTCTTGATTTTGATTCTCCTCATCACAAGCCAAGTTGCTTCGAACAAAACAAGGAGAGGTGACCCCTTCCAAAAACACACAATCTTCCACCCTTCCTGATGTTGTCGTCTTGTCCTTTCGGATTCCGTAGCGTTTCAACTGATCACGAAGGAGAGTCGCTGATCCAGACGCCATGTTCCTCAGTCTGTCTCTCTTTCTACTTTTACGAACCCAATGAATGATTCTTTTAAACGGCCGGTCTTCCGTTTTTTTTTCGAACGGCTAATATTCAACGGCAAAAACTAAAATGATAATAACTTAGGTATTAAAAAGGTACTATGTGCACGTTGGCCGTTGAGAATTTAAAAAAAAATAAAAAAGTGGAATAAATTACGACTACTTGCCTTTCCTGAAAGAAAGTCAGGGACTTGCTTACGACGGTCACTACGGCTATCAGAATTACCAATTATCGAACTAGGTCTAGTTGTCTAAATCCACAAACTTCATCTGCCAGCGAAGGAACTCGTTTGTGAACACGAGCTGTTCCTCCGTTAAGGAAAGAAAGGGAGTGAGGTATTGAGAACTCCGATCTTGTGTGCAATGGTCAAGAAGAGTTTTCAGTAGAACAAGCAGGGCCGACGAAGTGGAATGGGTAAGTCCGTGAAGTTCCATGAGCGAATCCATGCGCTCTTTGCGTTTCTGTGTTGAACAAATATCATAATTACGATTATCGCCCTTGTCTTTTCCTTCCTTCTCCTCCTCGGGTATCTCTTCACTTTCATATAAAAGTAGGACCCGAAGCTCTCTCGACGCAGCTTTCTGAAGTCGAATCATTGCGCCCTCTTGTGCCGACTTCAGGCAAGTTCTCCCCCAATCTTCTACGAGTTGGGGTTTTTGCTTCATAACCTCCGCCATAGAGTGCATCGAGTGAGAAGACATTACCATCTCGAGTGCATCTACAATGCTCATTTTTTTAATTGTGGTTGTTGCGTATGAGAGGGAAGGGGGGGGAGATGGTCGAAGTTAAATAGAAGAAACTTACTTTGTTATTCTCCTCACCGCTATCCTTGGAAAGGAGAAAAATGCGACTTGAGGGTGGAAGAGGCCCGGTTGCGAGTTTTGAAGGACCTCGAGGAGAGAATGTGTCTTGACGGGAAGCAGCACCGCAAGCGAAGAAAGGCACCTGATGCTGCGGGTTTCGATCCGACCCAGGCTTCGCGCTTCAAGCATAGCATGTTCTGCTTCCTCAACGTGATGCTCGCTTCCCCTCGCGACGGCACGTCCGCTTCGACGGAAGAGAGAGTGGCCGTGACAAACCAAGGTCACGACGTGGAACTCATGAAGGCGATGTTGCAATCGGTGGCGGAGAGACTCACAGAGAATCACGGGCCTCGATACATGTCGGCTTCCATCGTGCACTCCAACATGCATCTTCACAAGATAATGTCTGTCGACGAGTTCGTGCACCGCATGACGAAGAGTTTTCGGCAGAGCAACTGCTCTGACACAAGACTCCTTTGCTCGCTTAACCTCGAGGCTCTCAACGAAATGCACGAGAGGGGTGGACTGAACTCGACAAGGAAGAAGGCCTCCGTTGCGATCCGGAGTGTGTATTGCTACAAGGCGCTGCCCTTGGTTGGGTCGCCTCGATCTGCTGCGGCCATGGCGAAAGGGCGGGGACGTCAGCAAAAGAGCTCCTTTTGCGCATTCGATGCTTTGGGAAGAACAGCTTGTAGCGTGGACTACATGAAGAAGCATTTCGACCTCTTCAAGTCCAGTTTGGTGTTGTGCTGCGAAGAGTACGTATACTTGGTTGCGGACGTCGAGGACATGTACATCATGTCCAGGGTCATAACTCCATACATGGCGAACCTTGAGAACATTCACAACCTCAACCGGGGTAACACAAGATTCATGGTGTTTCCGTTCATCATGGAAGCAATGGTGAGCGCCCCTCCTAGAAGCAGGATGTGCCTTTACTCCATGTGGTTCCTTGCAATGCTGTTGCTGCGAGGTCCGAACGACGCAGTTGACTACCTGTTCAAAGAGCTCGTCTCCGACGGCGACGAGGTTCTCGCTTGTTTGGCGAGAAGTTTCATCATTCACTTCTTAGGGGAACAGGCGCAACGGCGACAAGAGAGCGAAAAGCGAAAGCAGTGTTTGAAGGCCACTCATGGAAGTGGCCACAACAGCGGAAAGGAGCCGTATGTGTTCTACGAGTGCGCCTTGTCTTTCGAGACACGAAACGATGCCAAGCGCATGAGCACAGTGTCCACCAAGCACGCGAAAAAGCGTCAAAGAGAGATGGCAGAAATAGAAAAAGAAGAAGAAGGAAGAAAAGCAACCGTAGAGCAGCAGGAACAAGGGACAACAGTGGGGGAAGCTCATAGTAATTGTACTGTGGAGAAACAACAGCAGGAGGAGGGAGAGGAAGATGAGGTCTCGTGTTCTTCTTCTGTGGTGACAGCTACCAACCTGTCTTGCTCCTTTGCCAGCGGAGAAGGCTCCTATAGGCAGAACGAGCATAACGACAAGGTCCCTTTTGCAGAAGAGCGAAGGCAAAAGTGCAAAGCACACTGTTGGATCAAGGACATGTGCATGTTGGCGAGTCGGAGACAGGTGTGGTGCATGCCTTCGCGTACGTTGGACCGCCTGCTTCGCCAATTTTCCTCCGTCGATGATTTGCCGTACTCCCTGTCGGCACTGCGTGAAGCCGTGCGAGAGGGAAAGCGGGACCATCGGCTGAGCATAACCGGGACGGTCGTCGTGTCCAGACCCCTTGACACATTTGCGCTGATGAGCCCACGGGGAGGGAGAGAAAGCTTTGCCACCGTGGAGCTGAGTTCGAGTGGAAAGAGGGCAGATACGGCAAGCAACAAAGCTCTTTCCAAGCTTTCTCGGCAGCAAAGTAAACAGCACGCGTCAGAGGGGCATTCGAACAACGCCATGTCTTCAAAAAGCGATTCCCCGGAGTCGGCTGCTGCCGTCGTCGTCGTTGCCGCTGATGGTGTTACGTTGGACAATGTCAATGACGACCACGAAGAAAAGGACGACGCGGACGAGACAGAAAGCGTGGCCTCAGGGGGGACGCAATCCTCACTTGGCAAGCAGTCCACGGCGTCAAGGCGATCTACGGCGTCAAGGCGGTCCACTTGTCGCTCCAACAACATGACGGCAACCTCCGTCAAGAGCACAGAGGAGAACTGCGTCATCGTTCCGTCGCGGCTCTTGGCACCACTGGCCTTTGACCTCCTCCATCACCCTGCGCTTGCCCGAGACCCTGGTCGCTTTCTTCTCAAGAGGCAGGTTGCCGTGAAGGTCGACTCGGCACATGAGGGAAGTCGGCTACAAGCCGACGCGCACGAATTTCTCTTCACACGACGCAGCGTCAAAATTCGTCGACCCCCCCCCGCTGCTCCGGACTTCAATGGGGTCGTCAACGAGGAGCACACTGCTTTCATGGCAGAGGCTGCCACCGCCGATGAGGAGGAGGTTTGCTGCAGCGAAGCGGTGTTGACGGATCCAAACAGCGATGGAGGCGCAAAGTACGACGCACCCACTCGAGTAGCCCTAAAGGAGTACAGGATGTTGTACTCGGGTACGGAAGGCAAGCGATCGCGGCGCGCCACGCCAGAAGAAATGCGTCGCAGCATGACTACCTTGGCTGCGATGGAGAGCTCGCCGATCCCTGACGACGCCGATCCAGAGAGCGTCACGTCTTGGGAAAATAATCCGGTTCATCGTACAATGGAAAGCTCTCTTGCCGTTCAGTGCCCAGAGATGTCTTCTTCTACGATCTCCGCACCGACTAGTGTGGTTTGTGGTTGGATCTCTCTGGAAGCGCACGTCATATACACCGAAGAGGTCTCTGCTGGGTACGAGCCGAATACGATCAAGGTCCAGGGTGTACACTCCGTCGGGCGAACGCAACACGGCAAAGGCACAAGCAAGAGGTGTAGAACGGCGCCGCCCATTGTCGGAGGCGCCCACAACTTTGGTGCTACCACTACGTTTCACAGCAGCGCAGAGGTTGACCCATCACAGGTGCTGGCCATTTACGCGGCACCGGGTGTATCGTCTGAAGCCAGGATGACCTTAACAGGCACAAAGTGGGGGAGGATAATGGCGCAGGCGTACGCTTTTAGCTTAGGGTGCACGTGGGGCGTAGTGCCGTGGCATCTACGATAGGTTCTTAAGTTTCTTTAGCAAGGAGGCCGGCTGGCAGCAGCGGCGGCGGCGGGCGCGGCGGCGGCGGCGGGCGCGGCGGCGACGCGCTTCTTTTTGGCTTTCTCCTTTGCAGCCCCGAGTTGGGGGCCGTTAATCGGGCCGGTAAGGGTCCGTAAACACTTAGAACTTAGATGAGTGACAG
>PCBO01000100.1 GCA_002730975.1 Opitutia bacterium | reverse complement strand
TCCTTGTGCGCCGCGTGCGAAGAGGCAGACAAGGCACACACCGCGCTGCTTGAAGCAGAGGACGCGCTGCGGTTCGCGCAAGGCGAGAGCTGTTTTGCGCCGTCGACGCACCGCGAGTTCGAGGATGTCGAGGTGGTGCGCACCGTGGCGGGTCACCTGCCGTCTCTCTTCACCGAGTTAGAGGCCAACGGCTACCTGCCGTGCGACGTGGGACAGAGGTACGCCGTGGTGGGTTTGGCCAGGACCCTGCTCGGCGCATGCGAGGCCCTCGCCGACGCGTGCGCCGATGAGGAGGAGGAGGAATAGAGAGAAGAATAGGCCGCGGGGTTCTATATAAAACCAAGCCGTTTGAAAGGCCTTTGGTACGTACATCATAATCATCATGCGGTTTTCATGATAGAGTTTGACGAGAGTAGTCCGATGACGGCAGCTGGAAAAAACGCGACGACATGCAGCGACGTGCCCGACCCAAAATGTGAGTACGCCAAAGTCACCCTCGGGTACCAGGCCGACGAAGCCTGGGTGGTGATCATCGCCGTGCTGATCTGGGCGTCGATGACGTACATCATGTACCTGCTTGCGTTTCGCGAATTGGTGGACGATGATGATGCATTAACAAATCATTTGGGTGACAAAGAGGACAGTGTTCCAAGTAGACGCAATACCGCTCCCGCGTCATTGGGAGGAAAGAAGTGCCATTACAGAGATAATCATGGCTTTGTGCTGTAGTAGTAGTAGCAGCAGTTCGTGTGTCAAAGAGAGAGAGATGGAGATAGAGAGATACATAAAAAATCAGAGCCACCCGTATCTATATATGCTGCCTTTGCCTGGCCGCACAGCGAGGCGGCAAGCAGAGCATATAACCAATCAAAAAAGCGTGCTGCAGTTGTTGTAGTAGCAGTAGTTTTTTTGCCGCCATGTACGCCAGCTACGGAGCCAAGACGCACCGGAACCCGTTTGCCACTGGAGGTTCCACCAAACGACTGTACGAGGCCGGGCACGTCCAGTTCAACACCACCGTGGACGAGACGACCATCATCAAGCACGACCGCATCGGCAGGAACGAAGGCGATGCGCACAAGCCAAAACGCCTCAAGGTCGGCAAGATTTCGCTTGAAGACTCCATGTCGGTGGTGCCACAGGAGCCGCTCTACGTGTGCATGGCTCCCAACGACGCGCGGAACGTCTGCCCTTACCACCGACCAAGGACCCAAAAGGCCTACAAGGACTGCCTCGTCAGCAGCAGTCTGAACCACATCGTTCTGAATGCGAAAGACGTTGCCAAAAAAATCCACGACAACACGGGCGATGCCGACTTCAACGAACCAGGCGGACGTGCTTTTGTTATAGAACTCTTCGAAGAAGCACCTAAAAACAAAGAACGAGCAGATCGCCTGAACGCGTTCTATTCGCTGTTTCTGACGATGCAGTTAGGTCCGGCCTTTGTTGGCTTCGCTTCGGGTTCGTACGAGGCCACAGGGCGCTGCAACAAGCAGCCTCAGATCGCAGCGAACTGCGGAGGTCTCATGACCGTGCAGTGCGCCGAGGAGAAGGGCGCCAAAGTGGGAGACATGCTGTGCATCACGTACCCTGACGACGGATGGCAAAACCGCCAGGCAGGGGTCAACAAGGACAAGATGACGCTGGTGGTGAAGAAGAGCGACCACAAGACGCAGAGATTCTGCAATAAATTTACGGCCAACGCATGCAAAAAGGCACTGGCAAAGGGTTGTAAGGTTGAAAGCTTTTACCTCGACGCCTACATGGCACAGCCGCGTGGCATTGGCCAGTGCCGCAGCGGAAGCAGCATGAAAGGCCAGATGATCGACATCAAGTTTGACATGGCCACGCTGTCCATTGCGGACATGCTGGAGAAGACGGTGATCGCGGGGATGATCGCGTGAGGCATGCGGCCGCGCGGCTGGCCGCGTTCATTTGTTTTTTCCCGTTTTAAAAACAATAAGAAAAACAAGCACAGGGCGGTATAAACGGCCGCGGCGCGCGCGGGGTGATTACGAGACGCGCCAACAAGGTTGGCTAGAATTCTTCTCAAGTAAGGTAGGTCTCGTAGTAGTAGGCATTTTGACGGTTGCGGCTGCAAAATTTCCATATCAGTAACTTTTACTACACCTCCTCCTCGGCATACTCCTCTCCTCCGCTTGCCGCCATTGCCACCTCTGCCACCGCCGCCGTGCCGTTTGTCGCCTCGGCGATGCGCTCGAACTTGGAGGCGACGTAGCGGTGTGCCGCGACCGGAGCGCTCTCGTGCAGATCCGCACCGCGCACGCCGAGGTTGCGCCACTCCCTGCGCTGGTAAGCCAGGTTGAGGTCGCCGTCGCGCTCCTTGTTCCTGCCGCTCTGGCCAATGCCGTCGGTGAAACCCATGCGCAGCTTCAGCGGCTCCACGTACCTGTCGAGGTCCGAGTACTTGCCGCTGTTATGGATGTAGCGCTTCGCCACCAACTGGTGGATCTCGGCGAGCAGCTCGTTCTCTGTCTTGTGCTCGTTCTCAGGGCAAGCTGCGCGACGGTCCTCGATCCAACGGTCCATCACGTGCAGCGTCTGCGACTGGTCCGCCTCGAGCCGTTCGTACATCTCCATCGCCGCCTCGTGCCAAGCCCTCCGTTTGTCAGGGCACATCTCCATTGCCGCCGCCGCGCTGCGCAGCGTCACCGCGCCGAGTCCCTGTCCGCCCACCACACCACACAGCGGGCCCAATGCATCACCTCCTCCTCCAAAACCGTGCTTCTCGGCCACTTCGCGCCGAATGGCGTCTCTGGCCTTCAGCACCATGGGTGACAAAGGCGCGCTCACCACGTCGAGGAGTTCCAATTTTTGGTAGCTCTCGAGTGCACGATCCTGCCATTCCCGGTACTTTGCCACGGTGTGCGGCACCACCAGGTCTGCCACCAGCATCGCGGGGTCGGGACGAGGAGGCGGTTCAGGAAGTCCCGCGGCCCGTGCCGCGGCCCGGTCTTCGACATCCTTGGCAATGCGCTTGGCGTGCAGCTTGCCGTGGTCGACGTTGTACTCCCTGGTGTGGAAGCTGCAGTACACCAGGTCGCCCTCGATCGCCGTAGGCTTGGTGCGGAGGTTGTGTGTGCTGCCGTCAGCGAGCTGCCCACCGTGTACCTCCTCCAAGCTGGCCAACCTCGTCCCCGCCGTGCAGGCGTCGGTAGGGAACTCAATGGCCTCCCCAGCGCGGTGTGTGGTGGTCACCATCTCGTCGTCGCTGTTAAGCAGGTGCAGCGTTGTGTCCTGTAACAACCGCAGCTCCATGTGTTTGCCGTCGTGGCACATCGTAACCTCAGCCAATGGCCCGATCTGGGCCAAAAGGCTGTCGCCTGGAGGTGGCATTTTCTCGGAGGTGATGACAACGGTGGCGTCGATGGCGTCTTTGAAGCGGTGCTGGCCCACGGAGTCCAGCGCCTCCTCCACCTTGCCCTCGCCGAAGCGGGCGGTGATCGCATCGAGTGCATCTGCCAACGCCTCGCAGCCTTCCTTCACGGTGATGTAGTCAAAGGCGCGCTTTGCGCACTGCTCGGTGCAATCGCCGCTCCACGCGTCTGGCGCCACGCCACCGTCGTTCAGGCTCTTGCGATAGAGGGCCTCGTGTTCAGAAAAAACATAGCCAAACTCCTTCACTGCGTTCTGCAGGCACTTCATCGACGAGCCGAGCTTTCTTGCTCCAAGCACGGAGGCAGCCAGGTTGGTCGGCACCAAGCCGCAGCACGGACAGCCGGGCTCGTTCGAGAAGCACACGCTGCAGTCGTCAATGACGCCGTGGAGCAGCGGCTGCGTGGTCATCGCAGTGACAAACCCAACGGGCCCAGCCGCGACCACCGTGCCGCTCCTTAGCACCGTGCCCTGGTCCTCTTCCCTCGCGGCATTCTCATAGTATGCCTGTGGCGATCGCTCGGCGGTGCCGCGGTGCTCCAGACCTTTGCCGCAGCCGCCACCAAGAGGAGGCTTCGGCAACGCAGGCTGGCTCTGGCGTTGGTTTTGGTGGTAGTGGTATCCCTTTTTGTTCCCTTTGCCACCGTCGCTCTCTACTCCCCTTCTTCCTCCTCCTCCTTTCCAAGCAAAAGCGCCACCACTGCCACCCTTGCCCTTTCCACCTTCTTGACGATTCCAGCCACGGCCTTCTCCTCCTCCTCCTCCCTTCCTCCCTCGTTCGTCTTCTCCGTGCTTAAAAAAGTTTCTCGAGGATGGAGTCCGGTAGAATTCTCTCTTCAATTCAGCCCTTCTCCTCGCCCTTGACACATTGGAGACTCTTGAAAAAATGATCCTCCCTCCTTTGCCGTCTTGGCACGCCTCCTTCTGAGTAAACAGCAAGGGCACATTTGAGGACTTGCTGATCTCCGCCAGTGCGTCGTAAAGTGTCGGACAACGCTCGACGCATGCCACAACCTCAGCGAGGGTGGTGCCGGTAGAGGAAGGGTCGAGTTGCTTCGGTTCAATGTGCCCATCCAAAGACAGCGACACGCCCTCTTTGGGGGAAGAAGAAGAAGAAGAAGACAGCATGGTGTTTGCAACTGGTGCGTCAAAGAGAGGACAACACAAGAAACATTCTTTTGGTGCTGTTGATGATGAATGCATAGCAGCAGCGACGGCGACAACGGTAGGGTTCCTACTCTTAAAGAGAACGCCGATTGTAACCTATTTATACTGCCGGCGCCAAGAAAACGCTGGGCCGTTGGCGCAAAACGGCAAAAGAATCTATATATAGCTCAACGCCCCGCTGCCGTTGAAAGGTTTATTAATCGAACTAGTAGTATGGGGGCATTGAATGGTCTTCAAAGAAAGCCGTGCTTCAACAAGTAAGCGTACCTCACTTTCCAAACGCTCACTCCTTCAATAACGTCACTCGATTCACATTCTCCTGCTCCTTCTTCTCCATTTCCCTTTCCTTTCCCCTCCGGTTCCTTCAATAAAGATACCATCCTCTGCAACTCCTCTCTCTTGCAACGCGTCCCCCATCGCAACACTTCCTCCATGCACCATTCACATTCTCTGTGTTCGAGTCTCGCCATTCGCTCCCTCTCCCTCATCTCGAAAAGCTTACACTCCGAACAACGATTTCGAAGATTTCCATGGTTACAAAGGCTGTCAATCTGGTTTTTGCAATCCCTCTTGCGCTTGCTCGGAACGCAACAAGTGCATCGTTTATCCACCGCTCTCTTCTCTTTGCAAATGTCTTTACGCCGCGGAGGCGTGCAACAAGCACAGAAGTTGGAAGGCGTGCAAACGATACAGTTCCTTGCCTCTCGCTTTCCCTTAGGGTCGTGTCGACACTTGGGGTGCGAGCGACGGGCCGAACCCGTTTTCTTCATTACTATGCAAATGATCGCTAAGTCTCTGTTTTATTCCCAAAAAACCAACCGTCTCGGCCGTTGCGTGGGTACCCCCAACGGCTGGTCGGTGTGCCTTTTAATAAGGTGAACGTTGACGTTGTTTAAAGAGCGAAAAGGCAACAGGCACACATGCCCTGTTCTATTCACCAAGGAAGGAGCAGAATCCCTTGCAAATTCTGTGACGAGGATGGGTGCCTTCAAAGTGCAAGCGAAGAAGCTGTGTGGATGGAGAAGGTGTTACTCAACGCTAAGGATTCTTCTTGTAGCGAAGTAAACCATGCGACGACTTTTGTGAAAATGCTAATGGGGAAGAAAGATTATCGCAACTGGCACAGAGGCATTCACATTATGACTCCATCAATGAAAACGTACTTGTTAGAACTGGAGGGCGTGGGAATGAAAACCTCTTTGGATGCCCTTGCTGTGAAACTCCTTCTCATTCACACCATCATGACCGACTTCTTCAACCGATCAATGGGGGAAGAGGGGTGTCACACGCCGTGTGCTTGGGCGCCTGGCTGTGTTGAAGCAGGCAATAAGACGCCATCCTATGCAGCTGCCAAGACATTGCTGAGGATCCGAGAGTACGCACTTTGCACGAGGTGGCCGTTGAAGGTGAAAGGACTTTGGGCCGTGCTTTACTCTATCTTGAGGAAGCTTTCGATGCACGAAGTGCGCTGGGCAGGGAGCATGTGGCCGCATCACGAGAAATTGACGGGATCGGTCTCGCACGAGTGCAAGGTTGACGAGACGCTGTATACGGGCTTCTTCATGTCGAGGTCTGGCAGGTACTTTCCCGTGCCGTCGTTGAAACGCAGGGAACACTTTCAGCTGCGGCCTTCCGAGGATGCACCCTTTGCAACAACCAGTGCGAATCGAATGGCTGCGCTGTTGATATTTGCCAAGGAGGTGACGAGCTACGGTGCTCATTGTGCGATGAGGGACACGCCGCCCGAGTGGGTCGTCGACTTCCTGGCTTGCAAGGAGGCGATCCACATGAGCATGGCCTCTCCGCTGCTGTACGGGTGGGACCTCAGCATCGTGGTGCATTTCCGGGTTTGGAATAACTTTGGGTACAATCCTGCGATGAGGCTGAGTAAGTTCGTCTTCAGCGAGAAGCCAGAGGAGGAGTTTCCTCGCGAGCCTGAGCCTGCTGTCCAGCCGGCTTGTATGGTGTACGGCGAGAAATTCTGCAAAAGAAGGAACGTGATGCGCTTCCTCTTGCAGTACCGCGAGGTCGAGGAGCAGCAAGAGGAGAAAGAAAAGGAGGAAAGACCCTCGAAGAAACCGAGGCGGTCGCGTTCGCAGCCTCCTCCTCGCGCGGCAGGAAGCAGGGAGCGCATACCCGCCTTGACCGCCGAGGAGAAGGAGGCACTCAAGAGGCGATGCGTGGCCATGGCAGGGGGGGTAACTGCCCGCGCCACGGGCATCAGCCTTAGGACCGTGGGCCAACGGCCCGAATGTGTGGTGTTTGATGCTTTTTAGTAAAGTATAATTGCCAACGGCCAGGGACGTTGCGCGTTCTTTTTTGGGAGGAAGAACAGTTTAGGTTTGCTATATAGAGAGGAAGGTGGTGTTGTTCTTTTACTGCCGGACGGACGATGAGGTCCGTAGAAGATGAAGGGGCACTGAAAAAAAACATTTCGGAAACACTTTCCACCCATAAGCTGTCCGAAGCCAAACTGCAGCAAGCAGTTGATGTGCTGATGACAAACTCATTGAAGGACATCCGCAAAAAAGTCACTGAAGCAAGCATTGATCTTGCACCTGGATCGAAACAAAGCCGTCTTCACACGCGGATAAAGAAGGCAATCGGTGCTTCACTGGATGTGTTCAAGGAAGACATAGAGGAAGAACTCTACGAAAGCATCTCACACAAATTCATGGCGTGGATTGAATTTGCAACATGGCACCTGCTGGAAGAGCAGGATATCAAAGAAAGGGCAGCAAAGCGAGCGAAGCGTACACCTGAGCATATTGGCGTTGAGAACTTGCTGGCTTAACTGCTACAAGCAAAACCGCTGCACCCGCCCGCCGCCGCCGCCGCCTGCCGCGCCGCCGCCAAACCCGCCCCCTGCTCCGCCGTCATCGGCCGCGGCAAACTCCAGCTCCACCCTGGAGTTCGCACAGGCCGTTGCGTCGACAGGCGACAGCGTAGGCAGCTGCTTCCTTGACTTGAAGAGAGCCAGCATGCGCTTCGTGGACTTGGCCATGTACCGAATCGTAGGGTGCTGAGCCATTAAGGCTTGGTCCTTCATCACGTGGTGCACGCAAGGGAGGGCGCTGCGCAAGAAGGCGTCGGGATGCACCACTTGGGTGCTGCTGACGCGCAGTCCTGTCTTGGAGAGCACCAAGGCGTTGAAGCCAAACTGCAGGAACCCGAGGTTGCGATGCTTTGCGGCGATAGAGGAGAAGGAACTTTTCCTCTTCTCTTTTTCCTCTTCTTCTCCCTCTCCTCCTCGATGGTAGCTGTTATTGTTGTTGCTTCTGCCACACCCTTTTACCCTGGCCCACTTTTCGCTGCACAGTTCATTGTACAGCGCGAAAATGCTCGCCGTGTAGGCGTTAGCAACGGACCGTCGCTGCGAAGCCGTGAGGCACATGATCTGCAGGCCGCAGGATTCGATGTACGCCTTGGCGATGCCTCCGAGCATGATCTCCTTCACCCTGCAGAGGGACGGCAGTGTGGGACGTTTAGGGTTGTGCTTCAGCAGGTTGTAGATCTGAAGCTTGCACTGCCGCATGGCTCCGCGCACAACCTTGCGCTGCATTCTGCGGTTCAACGCCCCGCCTGGCAGGAGACCAACGAGCAGGTCGCGAAACTTGGTGACGTCGTTGCGCAGGGCGTCGAACTGGGCATTCCAGAGCTTCTCGCATTGCAGCTCTCGCTTGGCCTGCTGCTTGTCGTTGCGCCAGGAAACGTGCTCGCTTGTGGCCTTCTCCTGATCGTCTTGCTGCCACGTCCTGCCGATCCAGTCTCCTGCGTCCACGATCCACCCGGTCAGCAGGCAAGCGTAGGCACCGTCTTCGCAAGTGCCGTGTCCGGCAGGAAGGTCGCAGAAACCCGAACCGCAGAGGTGCAGCTGACCGGAGTGCCTGCACACGAAAAGCCCGCTCACCGTCTCCTCGGCTGCAGCAGCCGCGGAATAAACCGCCGCTGTCTTGTTCTTCGTGTTTCCTCCTCCTCCTCGTTGAGCCACACTGACGCTGACCAGGGCCGTTCCATCTTTGACGTCAAAGTCGCAGTAGGTCGCCGCGAGCTCCACCATGTCACACTCCTTGCTGCAGACGTGCTGCTGTTGTTGTTCTAGAGATGATGACGATGCTGAAAACAACAACGTCGCGCTGCCCATCAACACCACATCGATGTGTCGCTGTAACGCGTCCCTGATCAGAATGGGGAAGGGTGTGTTTTTTTGTTGCTCTTGCTGCTGTCGTTGCAGGCGACTTGGTTTCTTCAGATGCAAACGCAGCTGCAAAGAAGCAGACTGACCACCACCACCACCTCCTCCTCCTCCAGCGATGCTGGCCAAAAACGCTTCCATCTCTTCTTTGTCTTCCTGCCTTCCATTTGAAGCTGTGCGATATATATGCAGAGCGGCTGGTCGCTTTTTTCAAAGCAGAGTATTGCGATTTAGTGGGGCTGCTGCTCTCTGCTGCCAAGGAAGAAAGAGAGAGAGAGAGAGAGAGAGAAAAGGAAGAAAAAGAAACATCATGTCATCGTCATCATCGAAATTCCCTCCAGAGAGCTTTGCCGGTGAGGACAGGTTGGTCAGGGAAGTGGCTCTGTCAAACGAACGGCTCGGCAAGATGCGCACCCTCGCCGAGAATCACCAGAGCGCGCTTGCCGCGTCGGACCTCATTGCCCTGCGCAAGGAAGGCGTCGAGCTGAACAAGTCCCTTGTGGCGGATTACAGCAGGCACGTCAGCCGCTGCGTGCAGGACCAAGGTTACCGGCAAGACGGCGAGCCGCCTCACGACAATTTCGTCAAGTGGCTCAACGTCAAGAAGGACCCTTCCATGGCCGAGGCACCGACCATGCCCGTCATGCAGTGCAAAGTTACAGCCGCCAGTGGTGGCGGCGCAGCGGTGCAGAAGGTGCCCATCTCCGCCTTTGACGAGAGCGGCGGCGGTCGCCACGGCCATCTTGCCGTTGAGCAACAGCAGCAGCAGCAGCAGACAGCTTCCGTCTCCAATGTGGTCTTGGCCGCGGGAGCAAGGGCCAAGAAGAAGAAGAAGCCTATGGTCAAAAAGCACGATGATCGCGATAAACGCGCCGAGGTTGCGGTTCATTGTGGAAAAGAATGTGGTGATGATGATGATGATGAAGATGAAGATGAAGTAATCGAGACTCTTGATCATGCTAACGTTGACGAAAGCGCCGTCATTGCTCGTTTGGCCAATGTCCACAAGGACGAGATCCGCGCCCGCATGGAGGAGGTGGACCGTCTGCGCACGCAGCACGCGGACATGAAGAAGAACGTGCAGCAGATCGTGGACAAGCTAAAGTCCCTGGGAATCGACAACGTCCACGCCAAGAACGCGGCGCACAAGGTCGAACGGCTCTGCAAAGAGCTCGAGAAGCAGCGATCGCTTGCCGCCACCGCGTTATCATCATCTTCTTCGCGCGCCTGCAACTCGACAGCAGATGACAAAGACTCTTTGCTCTCTGTCGCGACGAACCAGCTCACCGCCTCCAAAGCCGAGGTGCACGAGCTCCAGGAGCGCCTGCGCGGCGTGGAGGCCGAACGAGATCTCTACGAAAAAGGCCTCAAGGACAAACAGAGCGAGGTGAAGCACTACAAGGACACCATCGAGACCTTCAAGCACCAAAACGTCTTGCTGCGCAACGAGGTTTCCCGCGAGGAGCGCGAGAAGCACACCCACTACAATCGCTCGATGGACCTCGGCCAACGGCTGGCGTCGGTGCTGCACTACCACGCCACGGACGAGAACGACGTTGGCAACGCTTCGGTGTACATCAAGTCACAGGTTGGAGACTGCTGCTGCGAAGAGTTCGAGGATTCGGTTGCCGCCAACGAGCCAAACGGTTTGACCATCCTCGGCAGCACCGGCACGCAGCTCCATGAGGTGCCTGTTGGCGAGCGGGCCACTCTGGCGCTGAGCAACGTGGCCGGGCTCACCACACACGACGGAGAAATCGTCCACGCCGCTGAGCTCAGGAGGGTCGAGGACAGCGCCGACGGCACCAAGCGCGCTCAGCTGCTGACGCCGCTGAAGCTCGGAGAGCACACGGTCCAGAGCGACGTGAGCTTGACCAAGACGGATTACTACGAGCTCAAGCTCAACGCCAAGTGATAAAAAAGAGAGAGAGAGAGATAAAGAGAGAG
>PCBO01000099.1 GCA_002730975.1 Opitutia bacterium | reverse complement strand
GCCTCCGTGGCGTGCGCCGCCGAGCGTCCAAACATTGTTCTTATTATGGCCGATGATCTCGGCTTTTCTGACTTGGGTTGCTACGGTTCTGAAATCGAGACCCCAAATCTCGACGGACTTGCTGCGAAGGGCTTGCGATTCAGCCAGTTCTACAATACGGCCAAGTGCCATTCTTCCAGAGTATGCCTGTTGACTGGACTTTATTGCGACCAAGCCGGAAGCGGTAGCCTTAGTCGTGGCTCTACCATCGCGGAGGTCATGAGCAAGGCTGGGTATTCCACTCAGATGGTTGGAAAGTGGCACTTGAGCAAGCAACCCACCGACTTCGGATTTGATCGCTACTGGGGGCACCTCTCGGGGGCGACCAACTTCTTTACCGGGGACAATTCTTTTCGTCTCAATGGCGTCGACTGGAAAGTGCCTGCGACGCTCAATGGAAAACCTTTCTACACGACCAATGCCATAATGGATTACGGATTGGACTTTCTCGACGAGGCCACTCGCAAGGAAGATCCTTTTCTTCTCTACGTCGCCTTCAACGCCCCACACTATCCGCTTCACGCTCCGGAAGAGGACGTTAAGAAGTACGATGGTCGTTATGATTCGGGTTGGGACAAGATGCGTATTGAGCGATACAAACGTCAACTGAAGTCCGGACTGATACCGACGAAGTACAAGCTCAGTCTGCGTCCGGATCACGTACCTTCATGGAAGAGTCTTTCAGCAACTGAAAAGCAGTGGGAGTCCGATCGTATGGAAGTTTTTGCCGCCATGGTAGACGTTCTCGACCGAAACGTGGGTCGTCTCGTTTCCTATTTGAAGGAGAAGAACCTCCTTGAGGATACCCTCATCCTTTTTTGCTCCGACAACGGGGCTTGCCCGTTCGAGCGTACTCGTGGTCGCGAGTACAAGCCGTGGGACCCAAAGTCTTATTGGACCTACGACGCTTCTTGGGCTCACGTCGGGAACACTCCCTTCCGCCTCTACAAGCAGAATCAGCACGAGGGAGGCATCTCCTCTCCGTTGATCGTGCATTGGCCGGAAGGTCTCAAGACCAAGCCCGGAGCAATCACTCGACAACCCGGACACCTAATCGACTTCATGGCGACCTTCGTCGACCTGGGAAAGGCAAAGTATCCCAAGCAGGTTGGCGAGCGAAAGATCGATCCGTTGCAGGGGAAGTCCTTGGGACCCATTTTCGCGGGCAAGATGCGTGAACCGCACGAAACCCTCTATTTCCATTTCGGGACGGACCGCGCTTTGCGTCAAGGTGATTGGAAACTGTCTTCTGCCAAACTAGGTCGCTGGGAATTGTTCAATGTCGATGAAGACCGCACAGAGACCAACGATCTTTCTTCCGAGCATCCCGAGCGTGTGACTGCTATGTCAAAGGAATGGTTTCGCGTCGCGGAGCAGGTCGACCGCTTAAAGGGCAAGCAACTGGCTCCCGTGGGCGATGCCTTGAAAAAACTGAACTTTAGAAAAAGCTCCTCTTCTTCTAAGCCAAAGAAGAGAAAACCTAAGAAGTAGGTCGGGGATCGTTTGATCCTGTCTTTTAACGGTTGGTTCGGTCGTCAGCTATATTGTAGCGATGGGTGAAGTTATGCCGTTACTTTTCTAAAAGCTTCAACGTCTTCTTTTTTTGTTACGTTTGCGGGGTGCTGGATCACTCGGATTTCCGTGAAGCAAACATTCGATAGAGGCGGAATGAGATTCTTTGCCAGCTGTTGTTTTTCACTTAACGGCAGTTCAGCGTAAAGGAGGCTTAGGTGGGTATCCATTATCTGCGTATCAGGTTTGGGGCATCGTTCGAGTAGGCTTTCCTTGAGAGCTAAAAGTCTCTCATTGCGTGGAAACCGAAGGAAAAGAGTTTTGGTGTATTGGGCGGTGGAGTCGACTCCGAGGACAGGAAGTGAAATCGGCTCGATTTCCGGCAGGTTGCCCCAAGGAGTCGCTTTATCGCTGAATTGTACGTAACATAGGGTGAGGTGCGGTTTGAAGACAGGGGCGCCATATCGCTTGGCAAAATCTCCGATTACGGATTGGAGGTTTACGGAGTCTTCGGGGCAAGGGATGAGCCAAAAGGCAAGATTTCTGTGGGTCATCGTCCCTCGGTCATTAATTCGTCGATACCTCGAAGGGCTTCAAGACCTCCAAGGGGAATCGAAATAGTATTGGCGGGCCCTTGGGGATCTCTTGGATTAATCCGGATTAGGTCTCCCTTCGTTTCGTCGGCCAATTGTTCGCATATGTTTCTTACCGAGGGAATCGTTACCCCTGCCCCGATCTCCACTATAACCATTTGAGAGGTTCCGGTATTCTGGACCCAATCCATGAAATGGCCGCGTTGTTCCTCCGTACGAGATGAATCCCAACCCCAGTCGCCGAACATCAGGATGTTGGGTCTAGCTATGCTCCCGCAAGATGGGCAAGCGGGGAAGGGCGTAGAGGCTCGAAGTGTGAGCTCGTCAACGGATAGATTGAGATTATCCTGTCTCCAGATTGCTTGCCCGCAGCGTTCCAGACATTGGAAGTGATTAAGAGATCCATGACATTCCAAGATGCGGTTTTGATCGAAGTCTACCCGTTGAAAATGACCATCGACATTGGAGGTATATACAAAAGCTCCCTGCTTCATGCTTTCCGCCCATCGACGGAGCATTGTAAATCCTGAGTGTGGAATCGTATCGCGATAGAGTTGGTGCCGGTGCCCGTAAAATCCCCAAGCGAGCGAAGGGTCATCCTCGAACCATTTTGGATTAGCCATTTCCTCAAAGCCAATTCCAAGTTTCGCGATTGGCGGGTATGCTTCCCAGAAACCTTCATCCCCTCGAAAATCCGGCAAACCCGAGTCCACTCCGAAACCTGCTCCCGCTCCAATGAGCATGGCATCAGCCTTCCTTATTATTTCAGTCGCTTGACTTAGAGCATCTTCCGACATTTTTAGATTCGCCCGCCTTTAACTTTTTCATCTTTTAGTTTGAATCTCACGGACCGAAGGTATTACTTGAAATTGTCTAGTATAAAAACAACTTTATCTTGAAACACGCATTGGCAATTCTTTTCCTTGTGCTTGGCATTTCTTTGCTGGGCGGTTGCGTTACGGCTTCTAAAAGTCCGAAGAATACTACATCTATCCCTCGTGGCGAAACCTTTCCTTTGTTGCCGCCCGAGAATGTCGAGTTATCTCCCGTCATACCCAACTTGAATCGTTCGGGTGGTTTGACTTTTTCTACCGATGGGATTCTCTACTTTGCCAACTACCTTCAGTCCGGAACCATCGGCATGCATCAAGTCGGCCAGTCTCAATCCCCCGAGACCTTCATCGATCTTACGCAATGGATGACTTCATACGGGGATCGTACGCCAAGGGCTCATGGCATGCGAATCGATGGGCAAGGTCGCTTAGTGGTTGCTGAGGCCGGAACGGGCAAGGTCATCCGAATATATCCCGAAACAGAAACGGACCTGCTACCACGCTTCGACTCGCCTGAAGGGAGTGCTGTGCCACGAGCAGGGAAACTGGAAGTCCTTGCAGATTCTTTCGATGGCTTTTCGCTCGGAAGCGTGTGTGACGTTGTTATCGGACCTGATGGAGATATTTACGCCAGTTCACCTAGTTCAGGAGCTGTGTTCATTATTCGCCCGGAGGATGGATACGTGGGTATGTTGAATCAAGAATTGGTCCGAGTCAGAGGTTTGGCCATTAGTCCTGATGGTCGTCGTCTCGTGGCGGCGGAACCGGACTCCGGTCGAGTGTTGGTCTTTGATCTCCGGAAGGACGATATGCCTGCTGAAATGTGGACTTTGGTGGACTTCTCGTCCTCCGGAGAAGAGCCTCAGGGATTGGCTTTCGACGAATCGGGTCTCCTCTACGTAGGTCTCGGCGATACGAAAAAAATAAAGGTTTTCGACTTGGTTCAGGGTACGCTCTTGCTCACTTACGATGCCGGCGGTCCCGCCGACTGCCTTTCTTACAGTGACGGTGTGCTATATGTTTCGGGCGGGGATGGAATTCGCAGTCTCCGTCTTAACAAATAGGCCCGGTCGAAGACCGCGGTCTCGTTTTTCAAAAATTTATGTCTAGCGTTAGAAAGACAGAGATCATCGATCGAATCCCAATCAGCGAAAAGGAGATTTCACAGTTGGTGGGACGTACGATCAAGTCGCCTGTCCGTCTTGCCCGTTTGCGGGATCTCGGTTTGGATGAGAATGGTTTTTTGGCCGAGCATGCCTCGATCTTCGAAGAACTATCTTGGGACAATTACGATGTTCGTAGAGAAAGATTGGAGATTTTGGAGGAGGCCTTTCCGGGCGAGACTACTGTTTTGCATGAGCTCTTTCCCAGTTACTACCTTGGTGAAGCGGACGAGTCCATTTATTCTGATTGGACGAATCGGTTGAACGACGAGCAAAGGAATCGATTTGATCAAGTCGAGCCTTGGCGTCGCCGTTCGATGGCTACTTTCGTAGTGGCCGAGGATTCAATTATGCGTGAGCCTCCTTCCGGTTTTTCTCAGGCAGTGGACGAGTCGGATATTCGCTCGCTCCCTCGTGTCTTTGACGAATCCCCTGATGCCCATGTGGAAAACAAACACTTCCAGTCTTGGCTTCGAGCAGTTTACGATCTGGTGCGCGAGGTTAGACCGGAGGCAAGCAAGTTGCGGTTGTCGGCTCACTTCATGAGCATTCGAGCTTCTCATGGTTCACCCGGAGAGAATTCTCCTGAGGGGGCTCACGAGGATGGTGCAGACTACATTATCTCGGCACTCGTTGTGAATCGTTTCAACGTAAAAGGTGGTGAAAGTCAAATAATCGAAAAAATTCTTCCTCAGGGTAACAAGGAGTTGATCTATCATCACGCTCTACAACCCGGCGAATTTGCTTTCCAATCCGATACTCGCGACGAATTCATTCACGGTACCGACCTTTGGCATCATGTCACACCGATAAGAACTGCCGATCCTGCCTTGGGTGAAGGGTGGCGAGAATTAATTGGATTCGACATCAACGTAATCGACTGACGACCGTCCGGTCGGCCAATTTCATTATTCGACATCCTAGCAAATAGAAGCCTGCGCAGGTTGGAGCCTCTGTCCGCTATCTTTTCTTGGTCTG
Organism: Opitutia bacterium; assembly: GCA_002730975.1. Classification (GTDB taxonomy): domain Bacteria; phylum Verrucomicrobiota; class Verrucomicrobiia; order Opitutales; family Seribacteraceae. The sequence continues at coordinate 27,665 of PCBO01000099.1, read as the reverse complement.
GTAAGTGACTTTTTGGCCGTTGCGGGGATTGCTCATGCTATATGTATTCCCGTCGGCGGCTACGGAGAGCTTCAGGTAGTGAGCCTTGCAACCGTCTCGCTCGGTCAAGTTGGCAATATAGTTCTCGATTGTGTTGTTCTCGGGATCCTTTTTTCGCAGGTTCTTGTGCACCTGCCACATGGCTTTGATGGACTTGGCTCCCTTGAGGGCGGCGAAGCTACCCGCACCGCATCCCTTGGTGTGGCTATTGTTCATCACCGACACCGTGGGGGCCAGGCTATTTATCATGACCGGGTTGTTGCTGGAGTCGAGACCGTGGTGGTTCACTTGGTAGACGTCGATCGTTCCGATCACGTTGAAGGGAGTTACTAGTTTGGCTTCGATGTTCCAAGTGAGGTCTCCGCCATCGAGAAACCTAAATGCTCCTAATTCGAAGAGGGTGGCCACGCTGTTTGCATTGTCGGAGAGATCCTCCGGTTTTGCAGGCACGCTGCCGGTTAGTGGGTTTTTGGCTAAACGAACATTTGCTGGGGGCTGAATTACCTTTTGGTCTGCGACTACGCAGGTAACCTTTAGCTTGGCCGCTCCCTTAGCTTGCTTCAGTGGGAAGACATAGCCTGGTTTGACGACGTTTCGGCTGTCTGCCTTCATGTCGCGATAGGGTTTGACGAGCTGTGGGAAAATCGGGTTTTTACGATGCCGATCCGGATTCTTCTTTGGGATGCCGTTGTCGTTCACCACACCGATGGGCATCAGGTTGGCCAGCATGGCGGCTCCTCCGTAGTGGTCGCCGTGGAAGTGAGTGGTTATGAGATGATCGATCTTTTTTAAGCCCGCCACCTTTGTTGCTACTTGGTGTATTCGTCCTGCATCGCGGGTGCCTGGGTTGCCCGTGTCGACGAGAAGAGATTCGCCTGCAGGAGTTACCACAAGGGTGGCCGCACCCCCTTCGACGTCTACCCAGTATACGTCGAGAGTACCCGTGGCGGTAATGGTTAAAGGGAGGAACAAAAGAAATATAAAATAGGTCCGACGTAACTTTTGCATCGTTTCGAATTGTGATTGGTTAGGATGGTACGGAAAGCATTCCTTTGGATTTATACATTGATAACAAGCCTATTCTCTTCCTTGATCCTAACAATTGGGAATAACTTCTCTTTGACTCCTTCGCTTGGTCTTGGTTTCTCATTCGTGGTGGAGGTAGTAATTTCATTGTGAGTGTGATGGATGATGACATAGGGATGTTGTTTGAGGAGTCGCCTGCTGTGCGGCTTATGCGTAGTCGGTTAGGTGCTTTTGTGGCTGGCTTTTTGTTCAAGACCTTCAAGGCTTGGAATGTTCCTGAAGCTTCGGAAGAGGAACTGGGCGCTACACTTGCCGAACATTTGGAACAGTTGCGAGAGCACGAAGGTGCCGATGCTCCAAAGCGATTGCCTTCTGATTACTTGGATGAATGGTGCGACGAGGAGCACCGCTATTTGACTAAATCCTACTCAGAGGAGAGGGAGGAGTACGTATTTCGCCTGACACGGCACTCTCAAAAGGCCTTGAATTGGCTGCAGGACTTGATGGCTTTGCAACGTCGCGGATATGCTACTACTGAGTCTCGCTTCAATCGAATCCTTTTTGAAATGCGGGAATTATCCCAAGGTGTTAATTCCGACCCCGAAGCGCGTATTCAGGAACTGATCGCCAAACGGAACGAACTGGATGAAGAAATAAAGCGCATCCGAGAGACAGGGGAAGCCCCAATTTTTGGTGAGGATATGGTGCGTGACAATGTTCACGACCTTGCCGACTTGATTGAGAACTTCCTTTCCGACTTTAGAGCGATCGAAGAATTCTTCAAAGAACATGCTCGGGAAATTTCCAGACTTTATGCAGCTGGGGATGCATCCAAGGGCGACATTGTAGAGCGGACTTTGGATGCTGACGACGAACTTCGAGCTTGTGATCAGGGTAAGAGCTATTTTGGTTTTCGTTCCATGATGACGGATCCGGTGGTTGCTCGGGATCTACGTAAACTTATTGACGAAATCGGTGCCATAGCTCGCCAAAGAGGTTTCGATTCCAACCAGACCTTTCGTAGTTTTGCTGATCGCCTCTTTGGAGAAGCCGCTGCGGCTCAGGGTGCCTATGGTCGGATCAGTCGCAAGCTCCGGCAAGTTGTTGGTGATCACTTCGGGTCTGGAGGGCAACAAATTAGGGATAGTTTAAGTCTTATCCGACAAGGAGCTTTCCGTCTTCGTGAGAATCCTCCCGAAGATTGGGAGTTCGAGATTGAGACGCGACCGGTTCTATACAACTTTCTGGAACTGGACTTCTGGGAACCGAAAGCCGTGGAACCGTTTGGCCAAGTGAAAACCGCTACAAGCGGCGATGCCGAATGGATCAACGAACTTCTCCATTCCGTGGGAGAACCTTTGGAGCTTACTAAATTTCGGGAACGCGTTAATGGTGTTCTGGAGGAGAAGGAGCAGGTTAGCTTGACGGAACTTGTTGAGCGTTACCCCCTGGAGCATGGAATCGTAGACATTGTATGCTACCGCGTAGTGGCCTCTGAAGATAGTCGGCATCTCTTGGTTCCCGATCAAGTAGTCAAAATCGATCTTAATCGTGAGCAGCAACCTCGCTACACTGAAGTGCAACAACTTTTATTCCAAAGAGAACTAGTATGAATGCAGCTATATCACACCGTCACGTAATTGTTCGACTGCTACAAGGACCTGTCTATCAAGAGGACCTCGACCTGTGGGGCAAATTGGGAGCAGAATGGGAGCGGATACGCGATCACTTCATGCAAATGGGTCTTGAAGTCGCTCGGGACGATGCTGCCGGTTATGCCTTTGTCCGTCACCGCGAGGATATTGAAGACGATGATCCCGACGATGGATGGGGTGATTCCGTTGAGGCTCCTCTTCCTCGCTTGTTGCGGCGTACTCGACTCACTTACCACCAAACCATTCTCCTCGTTTTGCTGAGGGAGGAATTGATGCGTTTTGAACAAAACCAGGAAGAGGGATCTCACTTGTATCGCACGGCCCAGGAATTGCGCGATTTGATGTCGGCCTACTATCCTGAGCTGCATGACGAAAAGAAAGTTCACCGACAAATCTCCGGACTTATTTCAAAGTTTGAGGATTGGGGGCTTCTTCGTCGTGTTCGAGACAAGGATGGAGGCCTCTACCGGGTTGAGCGGATCATTAAGGCGAAATTGCCCCCGGAGAAACTAGCTGAAGTTCGTGAAAAACTAAAACAACGAACACCTGAACTTGATGGAGGAATGGAGGAAGAAGATGCTTGAATCACAACTTGAACTCGAATTCTCGCCAGACAAGAGTACTGCTGGCTATCGTTTGCATGAGTTGTCCTTGTTGAACTGGGGTACTTTCAATCAGACTGTTCACACCATGCGTTCGGATGGACGAACCTCAATGATTACCGGTCGCAATGGTTCGGGTAAGTCTACTATTGTCGATGCGTTGCTTACTCTTCTAGTACCGAATAGAGTTCGGAATTACAATGTAGCCTCCAGTCAAGCTGGGAGTCGGGAGCGCAATGAGCGCGACTATGTTTTAGGAGCCTACTCCGAAATACATGATTCCGAGACCGGGCAGGGTCGAAAGGAAACTCTTCGTAAACCCGGCGAAACTTACTCCGTTCTTCTGGCTTGGTTTCATAATGAGGCTTACAAGACGGATGTTGCTCTTGCTCAAGTGCTTTGGTGCACTCCTGCTGGGAAAATCGAGAAAATACACATTGTCGAGAAACGTCACCTGACGATCGAGAAGGATTTTAACGATTTGGGCGATGCCGACAAAATTCGAAAGATCATCAAGGAGCGGAACCTTACTACTTTTGATTCGTTTACGGCCTACAGCAAGAAACTTGAGTCGATGTTGTTTATGGATGTCGATCTCGGTTCTCGCTCTCCCATGTCAGTTTTCAATCAAGCGGTGTGCATCAAAGATGTTCGTGACCTTACTCAGTTTATTCGCGAGCATATGCTGGACGATGGTGGAGCGAGAGAAAAACTGGTGGCTCTGCAAGATCGATTCGATGACCTTCGTGGTACTCATCGCAGAATCGAGACCGCTGCCAGTCAATTGGAAGAATTAGATCAAATAAAGTCCACTCATGTTAAGTTTTTGGAATCCTCTGCGCATCGCGACCATTCTGGGCTATTGCGTTCTGCAATTGAGCCTTTTTACGCCAATGCCGAACTCGAGAGCCGAATCGAGCGAATTGAAGAATTGAAACATCGCGAGGAGGCAGAGCGAGCTCGTTTGAAAAGTTCTCGCGAGGAGGTGGATCGTCATAGAGACAAAGTGCATCACCTCGAAAGAGTGCTCGCGGATAGTGATGAAAATAGACGATTGGAGCAAGTCGGGGCTGAGTTAGATCGTTTGCGGGACAAACGTGAGATGGTTTCCAAGAGAGCTGCCACTTTCGAGCGCTTGTTAGGCTCCTGGGAACGCGGTCTTGTCGTCAAGGATGAGGAAGCCTTTTTGGATTTACGTCGTGAACTTCAGGAAAAGATTCCGCGTCACGAAGCCAGAGTATCCGAGCTGGACGAAGTGCATCCGGATCTGAGCTACAGCCTTAGGAATACAAATGAAACGATCGACAAGCTGGAGGCTCAAAGAAATTATTTGTTAGAAGCTAATTCGAATGTACCCGTAGAAATCTCTCGTCTTCGCGATGGTTTGGCGGTCGCTTTGGATCGGGATGTTGGGGAGCTCCCCTTCATTGCCGAACTGGTACAAGTTGTGCCTGACGAGGATAAGTGGACTGGTGCCGTAGAACGACTGTTACGCCCATTTGCTCTATCTATATTGATTCCCTCCAAGTTGGCTCGTAAGGCTGAAGCTTTTCTTCATGAAAACGACTTGGGAGAAAGAATTGCTTTCGTTTGTCCCAAAACCGATGCCAAGCAACCAAAGCTTCATGATGATTCCGTGGTCGCGAAGTTGAGCCTGCGTAGTGAATTGGACGAAAGTCGGCAGACTTGGCTTCGCTCTGAACTGGCTGATCGTTTTCCTCATCTTTGTCGTGTAGAACCTGATAAGGAATTTCATAAAATGCCTCACGCGATCGCACTTTCGGGATTGATTAAAACTGATGGGATACTTCGAGAGAAAGATGATCGGTACGATGTGGATGATGCATCCCGGCATGTTTTGGGTTGGGATGTAGATCCTAAGCAAAGATCGCTTGATGAGCGCCTCAGCTTTCTTCGTGAAAGAGCCGACGAAGCTGCTCGTGCCGTTCGTGAGGCCGATTCCGAGCGTGCCGAGTTAAGGATTCAGCTCAAAGCAGGTGCACAGTTGCTTTCAAGTGCTGGAGAGTTCTCTGACGTTGACCGCTTGGGTTTGGCCACTCGCATGGCCGATCTGGAGGATGAAGAACGAGTAATCGTTGGAGGTTCGGACGTTTTGCGAAAGTTAAAGGATGATTTGGACTCCACATCGCAAAAATTATCTGAAGCGCAGGAACTCCGGGATGAAGTTTTGAGACGAATCGGTGGTGTGGAAGCTCGAGCCGAGAGGAACGAGGACCGAATCACTAATCTTCGCGTACTTCTTGAAGAAGCCAAGAAGGATCTTCGGATGCCCGATTCGCCTTCAGATGCCGAGGACGATTCCGCTGAGGACTCATTGGTGGATTCTCTTTTTGCGGAAATCGAGGATTCATTTGGAGCTCCCCCCGAGGAGCCCGATGATATTGAGACTGCTGCAAGAAATGCCTTGCATTCCATGGATGAGAAAATTCGCAAGCTAGAAGTTTCTCTCGATAAGTTTCGCGATCAGAACGTAGCAGCGATGCAGCGATTTGTCGCGGCACCTAGAAATCAGGCTTTTCGCGATGAACTCCCTCTCGATTTGGAGGATGGGTACAACGGAAATACATTTGATCCATTTGAGGAAGTCAGGAAGCAAATTGAGCTTGAGGATCTCGCTAAAAATAAAGAGCGATTTGAGCAATTGCTCCGTGTCCAGGTTCCGGAGGAAGTTTCTAGTTTTAGCGAAGCTCTGGAATCTCACAGGGATAGGATTCGAAAACGTATTGATGAGCTCAACGAGCACCTCTCTCGCGTTACTTTCGATCGTAAAGAGGGAACCTATATCCAGCTGAAGGCGGAAGATTCCGGTGATGATGGTGTGCGGCGCTTCAAAACCATGCGTAGACACGCCCTCGAGGGAGATCTGGAGGCGGAAGAAGAGAAAGATCGCCGCCGTGAGCGTTATCATAGGGTAGAGCAATTCTTGGCAGAGCTAGAGAATGACGAAACTTGGACCTCTCGAGTCATTGACGTTCGTAATTGGTTCCGATTCCGAGCGGATGAATTCTATAAGGAAGGGGACTTGCGACAAAGCTACTCTGGTGCTTCAGGGAAGTCGGGCGGAGAAAAAAATCGTCTCGCATCCACCATCTTGGCAACTGCCATAGCATACCAGTATGGAATCGACGTCGGTGGCAGAAGAACTGAAACCTTCCGCCTTGTGGCCGTTGATGAAATGTTCAGCAAGACCGATGACGAGTTTTCCGAATTCTTGCTAGATCTATTTAAGGAGTTTCATCTTCAACTTCTTATCGTCCAACCTCTGGATGCCAAGATTCACGTGGTGCAGAAATACGTTGAGCGCTATCATGTCGTCGAACGGCGGGATGGTGTTTCTTTCGTTGGGGACTTGAGTGTGAAGGAGTATCTGAACGAGCAAACCGATGGCGATGACGAGCATGACCAGTTGCCCGAGGAAGAATCAGTGCCCTCTGAGGTCGAATAAACCTCAATTCTTTGGTCAGGACATTAGCTGTTTATGCCTGTAAATCCACGGGTAGTAGTTTATTGCCTAAGTGAATCTTTAAAACTCTAGGTCTAGGCCACGATGCCTTTTATTACGCGGGCTTTTTCGACGCCTGTCAATTTGGTGTCAAGACCTTGGTGTTTAACGGAGAAGCGGTTGTGGTCGATTCCGAGTTGGTGAAGCATAGTGGCGTGTAGGTCACGTACATGGACCACCTCTTTTTCTGCGTGGTAACCTAATTCGTCTGTTTCTCCGTAACCGACACCGCCCTTGATGCCACCTCCGGCCATCCACATCGAGAATCCTTTGACGTGGTGGTCGCGACCAGCCCCGCCTTTTCCTTGAAACATCGGGGTACGTCCGAATTCTCCACCCCAGACGACGAGTGTGTCCTTAAGCATGTCTCGTTGCTTGAGATCTTGAATAAGTGCCCAAGTCGGCTTGTCGGTGAGACCACAGCATGTGTTCATGTACTTGACCAGTCCGCCATGATGATCCCAACCACGATGGTAGAGGTGGATGAAGCGTACGCCTCGCTCTGCTAGTCTTCGAGCAAGCAGGCAATTGGAGGCATAGGAACCATCGCCGGGTTTGGCCCCGTACATATCGAGAACATGTTGAGGTTCCTTGGATACGTTCATCAAGTCGGGAATCGAGGATTGCATGCGGAAGGCCATCTCGTAGGCAGCGATTCGGGTAGCGGTCTCAGGATCGTTGATGCTTTTGTTCCGGTGGTGATCGAGGGCCGTTATGGCTTCGACAAGTTTACCCTGCGTTTCAGCACTGGTTCCTGCCGGGTTTCCGACGTAATGGACGGGGTCACCCGAAGAGTTGAACTCTACGCCTTGGTGGCGACTCGGGAGGAATCCGGCGCCCCATTGGCGTGATGCGATGGGCTGAGGGTTGCGTCCCCCGACACTCGTCATAACGACGAAACCGGGTAAGTCCTTCGATTCGCTACCAAGGCCGTAGTTCACCCAAGCCCCCATGGAGGGCCGACCATTGAGCCCTGTGCCGGTGTTCATGAAGGTGTGCGCGGGATCGTGATTGATCTGCTCCGTAACCATCGATCGAACTATGGCTAAGTCGTCCACCATCTTAGCTGTCCACGGTAGGAAGTCGCTGACGTATTGGCCGCTTTTCCCATATCGCTTGAACTTTGTCAGATGCCCTTGAACCTTAAGCGCCTTGCCCTGAAGTTGGGCAATGGGTTGGCCCTTGGTGAAAGACTCGGGCATGGGTTTCCCGTTTATTTCATCCAACTTCGGCTTGTAGTCGAAGGTCTCTAAATGGGATGGCCCCCCGGCCATGCAGAGGAAAATGACCCGCTTTGCCTTTGCCGTGGGAAGTAGGTAGGAGGGACGTTCGTGCATGGGGCCACTTTCGGCCATTAAGAAATTGAGAGCGGCCGAACCGAGGCTCAAACCGGAGCCGGCAAGGAAGGCGCGTCGATTGATTTGTATGGGCGACATGTCAGCGTCGAAGGTTGGTTTCCGCCAAGTTGAGGATGCCCCGGGCTACAGTCGTCCAAGCGACTTCCTCCTTGGCGTTCTGGGAGGTCAGTAGTTTCTTGAGGATGTTACGCTCGAAGTCGTCCGGTTTACGGGAGACAGCTTCTCGAAAGGCGAAATCCAGACGTGAGTCGATGGCTGTTCCTCCCTCGGCCAGAATGCGCTTGGCGAAGACTTGCGCTGCTTCCACGAAAGTAGGGTCATTGAGCAAGACCAAGGCGGCCAGAGGTGTGTTGGAGCTAGGGCGTTGAGCCGTGCACTCCTCTCGACGGGGGGCGTCGAAGGCCTTCAGCATCGGATGTAAAAACTGTCGTTGCCAATGAACGTAGACACCTCGACGCCACTGACGTTGATCTTTGTGGTGACCGTACTTGCGGGTCGGGAAATTGAGATGCCGATAATAGCCAACCGGTTGATAGGGCTTGATGCTTGCTCCGCCAACCTCTCGTACTAGAAGACCGCTTATGGCTAGAGCGTTGTCGCGAATGGTTTCGGCGGGTAACCTGTAGGGTTTTTGGAAACTTCTCTTTTTTTCCGAACTATAGGAAGTTTGTCTATAAGTGCGACTGAGGATGATTTCCTTCAGCAATGCCTTTATTCGCCAATTCTTTTGAATGAGGCTTATGGACAAGTTGTCGAGGAGTTCGGGGTGATCGGGCGGTTGACCTTGACCGCCGAAGTCAGTCAGGTCAGGTGCCAAGCCTTGACCGAAGAGCAAATACCAGAGGCGATTGGCAAGAACTCGAGCGGTGAGTTTTCCGGCTCCCTTGTCGGCGTCCATGAGCCAGTTGGCCAAGTCCAGTCGGGTCAGGCGTTTTTCAGAGGCGAGGCTTCCCATGAATTCAGGTATCGCTGACTCCACTACGGGACCGCTTTCGTCGAGCCAGTCGCCACGCGGCAAGATATGGGTAACTCGTGGCTTGGTGACCCGGGTGATCATGGTCTTTCGGGTCACCTTCTTGATTGCGTTCATCTCTGTCTTTAAAGCTTTTATTTCGGCTTGGAGCTTGGAGTCAGGGGTCTCTTCTTGGATCTTTTCCTTTTCGGTGATGCTTTTTTCCAGGGTTGCGATTCGAGTTCGTTGACTGCGACTTAATACGTTGATTTCCGGATCACGCCGAGTAGGCAAGCTGTTGCTGCCGTTTTTTAGATGAGCGGTATCGTCAATGTCGTCGAAGAAGGCCGCCATGGAGTAGAAGTCCTTTGCCGTGTAAGGGTCGTACTTGTGATCGTGACATTGAGCGCAACCCATGGTCGCTCCCATCCACACCTCCGACAGGTTGCGTACTCGGTCTGCGGCATACATGGCGATGTATTCCTTCTTCTGGACACCTCCCTCGTGCGAGGTTTGTAGCAAACGGTTGTAGCCCGTGGCGATAGTCTGGTCGATTGTCGGGCTTGGTAGCAAATCTCCAGCTAATTGCTCGCGTGTAAACTGGTCGAAAGGAAGTCCATCGTTGAAGGAATCGATTACCCAGTCGCGGTAGGGAGTTATGCTGTGGTCTTGGTCTCCATGGTAGCCGACCGTATCGGCGAAGCGGACCAGATCCAGCCAATAGGATGCCATTTTCTCGCCATGGTGCTTGGATGCAAGCAAACGCTCGACGATAGCTTCGTATGCTTCTTCAGTCGGGTTTCTCGCGAAGGTTTCCACCACTTCGGGTTCGGGTGGGAGTCCGATCAGGTCGAAGTGGAGTCTTCTGACTAGGGTTACTAAATCGGCAGGGGTTGCTGGATCTTGAGCATTGTCCTCGAAATGCTTCAATGTGAAGCGATCGATCCAGTTGCCGGACCCGTCGGACTTCTTGACATTTGGAAGGTCGTGTTTCTTCGGTTGGACGTAAGCCCAGTGTTCTGACCATCTGGCACCCTCGGCTATCCATTGTGAGATGAGCTTTTTTTCTTGAGGGGAAAGCGACTTCCCTGAGTCAGGAGGTGGCATGAGATCATCCTCGTCGTCAGTGTTGAGGCGGTATATCAATTCACTATCCTGAGGCTTCCCGGGAATAATGTATTTCTTTTTTTGATCCTTGGCCGAACTTTCCAAGTCGAGTCGTAGCTTTGCTTTGCGATGTTCCTTGTCGGGTCCGTGGCAAAAGAAGCACTTGTCCGACAATATGGGTCGCACGTCGCGGTTGAAGTCCACCTCTTTGGAATGGGCGTTTAGCGACAAGGCGAGAAACAAGGCAAACGCTTTAAAAGTCTTCATCTCAAGTCATTGCAAATTAGTGAGCTCGATGGTTTCTTCAACCGAAAACTCTCCACCCCAGTTACTATTACATGATCTTGTTGAAACGAATTTAGGTATTTTTAGACTAGGATTTTACGGACCACCCTGCCTTTGACCTCGGTCAAGCGGAAGTAAGCACGAACAACCATAGACGAAGACAAGTCACGGCGAAACTCAGTTTTCGTATGGTGCGAGTTCACGTAAGGGTGAGGTCATAGGTTTTCTTGTAAGCCTTTCTGCTTCCAACATACGGTCACCCTATTATTGACCTACTTGGGCGTAAAGTGCCAATCAACCTTGTCGAATTCCTTTTCGGCGAGGACGACAACGTTGACAAATTGGCTGGCAAAGGCTTTCTCGATGTCCATGACCAGCGATCCTTACTCACCTGATCCCAAGCGCTATGACGGACGTATGCCTTATCGTCGGTGTGGACGATGGGGAATACAACTGCCGGCAATTACCTTGGGCTGTTGGCACAATTTTGGCGGAGACATCGTGACCGAGAACCAAAGGGCTATGATTTACGCTGCTTTTGATGCCGGTATCACGCACTTTGACTTAGCCAATAACTATGGCCCTCCCTATGGTTCGGCTGAGGTGAACGTCGGCAAAATTCTCAAGGATTTGCCTCGAGACGAAATCCTGATCACAACCAAGGCAGGTTACGATATGTGGCCCGGACCCTATGGTGAATGGGGATCCCGAAAGTATCTTTTGGCGAGCCTGGATCAATCCTTGAAGCGAATTGGAGTAGATTACGTCGACTTTTTCTATTCTCATCGCTTTGACCCGAATTCACCACTGGAGGAAACCCTCGGAGCTCTTGACTCGTCCGTGGTTCAGGGCAAAGCGCTTTACGTCGGCATAAGCAGTTACCTCGCCGACCAAACTATAGAGTCCGTAAAAGTTTGCGGTGAAAACGGTTTTGCTCCCCTTGCCATCCACCAGCCGAACTATTCTATGTTGAATCGTTGGATTGAAAACGGGCTGATGGATGCCTGTGGCGAAATGGGTCTCGGAATGATTGCGTTCTGTCCTCTGTTTCAAGGATTACTTACTGACAAGTATCTCGGTGGCATACCAGATGGATCCAGGGCGTCTCTGGAGCATTCTCCCTTGCGAAAGTCCGAAGTGAATGACCAGAACCTTCGGGTTATTCGTGAACTGAACGACCATGCTAAGTCACGGGGGCAAACACTGGCTCAAATGGCTCTTTCTTGGGTGTTGCGTGATAATCGCATTACCAGTGCTCTCATCGGAGCTAGTCGAACCGAGCAAATCCTGGAGAATGTAAAAGCTGCCAAGCAAACTGATTTCACTGCCGAAGAACTTGCCAAGCTAGATATTATTGTGGCTAAGGCGAACATGCCCAAATCACTTTGGGCGAAGGAATAGTTGAAAGTAGGCGTTATCCCCTCGGTTTGAAATCTTCTCGTGCGTGTTCCAGCACGGGAAACTTCCGCCGCCATTCCATCACCACGTTCAAATCGATTTCTGCCGACACGATTTTTTCCGTGGCCCCCGCATCGGTAAGAATTTTTCCGTGAGGGTCGATGATTACCGTGCGGCCGCAGTACTCTAGCTCGGGGTCGTTGCCAGTTCTGTTTACGCCGATTACATAGGCCAGATTCTCGATCGCTCGGGCTTGCAACAGGGTGACCCAATGCTCGATGCGAACGGCAGGCCAGTTGGCGATGACCGTGAAGAGGTTTGTCCCTCTACTTGTCCCGATTCTGAAAATCTCAGGAAATCTCAGGTCGTAACAAATGAATGGACAGACTGTGAATCCACCCACTGGAAAGGTAACCACCTCGTTTCCCGGATCATAGCTCTCGTGCTCCCTGTAAATGGCTGCAGGATGTGTTTTGGTGTAGAAGCCGATCCGTTCGCCTTCTGGTGAAAAGGTTACCGATACGTTATGCCCCTTGTTGTCGGTTTCGGATGGAATGGTCATTCCCGAAGTTACCCAAGCTCCGTACTTTCCGGCTAAGTCGGACAGAAAACCTTCGGTTTTTTCCGGTTCGTTCTTCGTGGTGAGCTCTACGTTCATGCTGAAGCAGGTGGGAAAGGTTTCCGGCAGGACAATCAAGTCCCCTTTGTTTACCCCTGCTTCATTTATTAAACGAGTGGCCTTCTCGTAGTTGGCCTCCTTGTCTTCCCAAACTTGATCAAGTTGTACGGCATGAACCTTCATGAGAAAGAGGATGTAGATATAATGCGGGTAGAGGAAAGCAGAAAAACTAACTCGTAATTGCCACCAGACCTTTTTCCAGTCGGTCTAGCGCTTCTTGGCAGGTTGAACGATCGAGTACGCCATAGGCGATACGAAGGAAGCAGTTCTCTGTCAAACCGAAGGCGGAACCGGGGATCACGGCTACTTTGTATTCCTCTATGAGGCGTTGCGTCACGGAAAGAGAATTGAGCCCCGTTTTTATCTTGAGGAGGAAATAAAAGGCTCCTTTGGCAGGCGCGATAGTCGCGAATTTCTCCCATCCGGCAAGCCTCTCGATGACAAGATTTCGTACATCTCGAACATCAGTCAACTTTTCTTCGCAATAGGCTCGACCCGTCCGTATGGCTTCTAAGGCTGCGAACTGTGAAACGACCGGCGGGCAGATGAGGTTTGTGTCTTGTATTTTCTTTACGGCGTCGATGAGTTGAGGAGGAGTCACCATGTAGCCAATCCGCCAGCTCGCGAAGCCATAGGCCTTGGATAGCGAGAAAAGCGAGATGACGTGCTCGTCCACATCTTTAGCTGAACCGGGAGAGAAGTGACTGGCTCCATCGAAGGTAAAGTACTCGTATGCCTCGTCGCTTATGTGAAACAGGCCGAACTCCCGGCATAGCGCGGTGACGGCTTGCAGGTCTTTCTTCGGGTAGACGACCCCTGAGGGGTTATTGGGAGATATTGTGACTATGGCGCGACTTCGTTTCGTGATGGCTGAGCGCAAGGCGTCCAAGTCGAGTTGGTGATTGTTGTCGGTGGGCACGACAACCGGAGTGCACCCCAGCATAGTCACGGCCATTTCGTGGTTGAAGTAGAATGGTGCCGGCAGGATGATCTCATCACCCACGTCGGCGATGGCGAGAACGGCGTTGATGAAGGCCATGTTGGCTCCGGCGGTGACGAAGACTCTGTCCTTTGGATCGACATGGATCCCGTTTTCGTCTTTCAGCTTTTCCCCGATCAGGTCGAGTAGGGGAGGAATGCCCTGAGCGAGCTTGTACTTGTGGTTATCGACGTCTTCGCGAAATCGATCGATTCCCTCATAGGCGGTTTCCGGTGGTCCCCAACTCACTACGCCTTGACCCAGAGAAATGGTTCCCGGATTGTCTCGCGTCCATTCGCCTACGATCGGTATGACGGGCGGTTGCACGGTCGCTGCTCGCGTTGCTTCTGGAAATCGAATTTTCCGAAGGTCGTTCATTTAATAACGTAAGTTATGATTTCGCGATTATCTGAAGGTCTAAGCCGAAACACTTTTTCCTTTAGTGTTATGTCGTTACTATTCCGACTTAACTTTCATCCACAAATAAAAAAGCGGGACTCTCAAAAAAAAGAGCCCCGCTTTTAAAATGAAAAAGTATCTGGATCAGAGTCTACTTTTCAGCTTCTTTCTTTTTCTTTCCGCCTTTCTTTCCGCCTTTCTTTTTCCCGCCAAAACCTGCATCTTTCATGCGTTTCTTGTCCTCGTTGGAGATTTTGGCACGCTCTTCCTTGTCGAGCTTCTTGTCTTTGTTTGCGTCGTACTTTTCCCTGATCTCCTTAAGCAAGGTTTTTTGCTCTTCGGTAAGGGCGGGACGTTCCTTTTTACCCTTTTCGGCCTTTTCTTTCTTTTCAGCGGCAAAAGCGTATCCGAGTCCGATGGCGCAAGCGGTAAGCAGTATGATGAGTTTCTTCATTATCCTTATGTATTTGGTTTTGAATGAGTGCCCACTTTAGAACTGGGGCAGGTTTGAGGTTTAACGACGGATATCGTGGAAAAGTTGCGCTATTTCAAGATGACTGGTCTTTGTTCGGGTGGCTTTTAATTCTTGCGATTCTGTGTTTTCGAAAAATGAATCTTAACGTCTTGCCAAATATGGCTCACGGAGCCTTCCTGTAAGGTATGACTACTTTAGCACGTCGCAAGTTCCTGAGCTCTGCATGGGCATTGCCCGTTCTGGCTGCTCCTTTAAGCTCGGTGGCCAAGCCGATTTCTGAAAAGTCGGGGCAAGTGAAGCTGGGGGTTTCAAGCTATTCCTACTGGCATTTCAGACCACCCAAGGTGTCCATCGAGACGGTGATCGACAAGACTGCTCGACTGGGAGTTGAGGGCGTCGACATCCTTCATCGGCAAATGGATTCAGAAAAACCCGAATATTTGCAGAAACTGAAGCGTCATGCGTTTCTCAACGGGGTCGATCTCATAAGCTTATCCATTCACCAAGACTTCGTTTCTCCCGACTCAGACTCTCGTAAGAGGAATGTCGAGCATACCAAGAAGTGCATCGAACTCGCCTACCAAATGGGCATCCCGTGCATTCGTCTAAATTCGGGTCGCTGGGGCACTGCGAAAAACTTCAATCATCTCATGGAGCTGCGAGGCAATGAACCCATTCTCAAGGGCTATACTTTGAAAGATGGATTTCGCTGGTGCATCGATTGCATCGAGGAATGCTTGCCGAAAGCCGCCGAATGCGGGGTGCACCTAGCCTTGGAGAATCACTGGGGGCTGACTCGTACTCCCGAGGGTTTGCTCCACATTGCCAACGCCATAGAGTCTCCTTGGTTGGGTGTGCTTATGGATACTGGCAATTTTTTAGAGAATCCTTACGACAAGCTGGAGCAAATCGCCCCGAAGACCACCTTCGTACAGGCCAAAACTTATTATGGGGGAGGGGAGTGGTACACTCTCAACCTAGATTATGATCGTATCGCCGCCATACTTCGGAAGGTCGGTTATAAGGGGTACGTGTCGATTGAGTTCGAGGGCAAGGCACCCGCCGATGAGGGAGTCGCCAAGAGTGTAGCCATGCTCCGCAAGGCGTTTGCCTAGATCCTTCTCAAGCGTATCTTTCTTGTCCTTGTTGTTTGAACTAAGGAGTGCGGAGGTAGGCTAGCAGGTCGGCCACGGCTTCCGGATTCAAGGCGGTTTCCAGTCCCTCGGGCATAAGGGATTGGCCAATGGCTTGGATACTCTTGAGGTTCTTTCGGAGAACGGTCACCTCCTGTCCTGATGCGGTGCGAAGGATTAGGGCGCTAGGAGTTTCCGAGGCTAGAACGCCAGTGATGGCTGAATCGTCTTTGCTTATGACGAGGTAGGTGGTGTACGTCGTTTCCACCGCTTGGTTCGGATCCAGGATTCCGATTAGCCAGTCGTTGATTGGTTTGACGGAGAAGGTGGCGAGGTCCGGTCCCACTTTGTTGCCTTGGCCCTTGAAGCTATGGCAAACGGAGCAATTTGTCGTGAAGAGAAGCTTGCCGTTCTTGACGCTACCCTTCAGGTCGCTTACGCCTGCGTATCGCCGGATGACCTTGGCCCGGTCGGGGTTTATTTCATCGAGAAGTTTCTTGGCCCGGGTACTGATGGCTGGGCGAGGGTATTGAAGTAGCTTTTGCCGGTGGGCAGGGCTAATCTGGATGGCGGATAGCTTGCTTGCCTCGATGGAGTCAAGCAGAGCGTGGGCTGATTCGTCTCGCCCCAAAAGGTGTTCAGTCACTGCAACGCGGTCGACGGGGGCATAAGAGTTCCAGTGGGTCAGCAAGACCGAGGCTGTTAAAGGTTGGTGCAGTTTGGTGAGAGTTTTCAAGGCTGCTTTGCGGATGGAAGGTCGGTTCCCCGCCGCAAGAAGATTGCCTAGCAGGTTGATGTCTTCCCGTTGCTCGGTTGGTCCTCGACCGAGCAGGGCAATGGCGGAAAGCCTTGCGCTTTCATCGGCTTGGTCGTCTCGGGCGATTGCCCGAACTTTGGCGAAAACGGTTTCGAGCCCTCTAATGCCTCGCTCAGAAGCCTTGGCCAGCCTTTGGTGGAACTGGTCGAGCGGTTCGTTCCGTTGCTCGATAGCGCCGACGAAGCCATCCATGAGAATGAACTGTCGGCGAAGATCCTTTTCGGCAGCAATTTCGTCGAATACTTTGGCCAGGGGTTCCAAGTTGTCCTGCAAGATGGCGAAGCGTATGAGGTCGGAAAGGAGTGCTGTGGGTGCTTTCGTCTCCTCCGAGAAGATATGCTTAAGCATGGCTGCGGCGTGGGGCAGAGCTGAACTTTTGACTGCCAGTTGAACGCGGGGTTCGTTGGCATCGGCAAGCGCGAGCCGTACGAGAGCCTTTCCCGCCTCCGGATTCTGCCACTCACCGAGGGAGAAAGCGACTTGCCTGCGAACCCGGATTGACTCGTCTTCGATTCGTGAAACGATTAGGTCGGCATGATTCTCCTCGCAGAGGCGAACGGCCTGTTCGCGTACGCTGAAATGAGGGTCTTCCAAGGCTTGCTTCAGCACCTTGGAATCGAGACCGTCGAGACCTTCCAGAATGCAGAGGGACTGAAGGCGAACCTTTGGACTCTTGCTCGTTTGGGCCAACTTGCTAAGGTCGACGTATGCATCCTCGCCCCCCCGAGCTAAGAGCAGACGCTGGATAGTGTCGCGTTGCCAACCGTTCGGGCTGTCGAGAGCAGTCACGAGTGTCTTGGTCGACATCCGGTCGAGACGGGGCGTCTTTCGAAGTTTGGATCCTTTTGGTAAGACGCGCCAAATACGGCCTCTGTTCGAGCCTTCGCGCAGGTTCACCCTGCTTTGCATCCCCGGGGGAATCCATTTCGGATGTTCGATTACAAGCCGGTACATGTCGGCCACGTACAAGGCTCCGTCGGGACCGGTTTTGGTCATGGTGGGTCGAAACCAATTGTCCGAACTGGCGAGGAATTCACTTTTCTCCTCACCTTTGGCGCGATGACTGGTGAAGGTGATGCCGTCAGGTGCGAGCACCTCGCGATGTACGAGGTTGTGAACGGGTTCACTGATAAAGACGCTGTGCTCGAAATCCGGACCGAAGAGTCCGCCGCGATAAGGCGATGGGCTATTTGCGCTCGTGACCATGCCGTAAGCACCCGGCATATTTGGACGTTCCATTCGTGGACTTATCGGAAAGCAACGACGAGAGTCGGGGTAGTTGAAAAGCATTTGGCTGGTATCCTTGACGACCAAGTGCGGGTTGCGTGTAACGTAGTGAAGCGGCAGGTGGATGTGCCAAAGCCAATTTGGATTGTTGTTGCCGAACCAGTTTCCCCAGTCGTCCCGGTGCAGACCGAACTGGGTTTGGTTGAACAGGGTCTGCATCTCGCCCGTGACCTTGAAGCGAAAGTCGCGTCCATTGATGTTCACGACTTTGCCCGTGGCGGTGCTCTTGATCATTCCTCCACTGTCGCCATTTGCGGCGTAAATCCAATTGTCCAAGCCTAGGACAAAGCCGTTCATGCGATGTTGCTGATTGCCTTCGCGAAAACCGGTGAAGAGAATCTTGCGAAGGTCGGCCTTGCCGTTGCCGTCAGTGTCCTCGGCATAGAAAATGTCGGGTGCAGCGCTTACAAGGACGCCCTTTCCCCATGCCATGACGCCGCTTGGGAAGTTGAGTCCGGAAAGGAACACGGTCGAATGATCGTATCGACCATCATCGTTACGATCCTCGAGAAAGCGAACGATACCACCTGGCGCCCCCTTGCCGTTGATCCCCGAGGGATAGTCCCCCATCTCGGTCACCCAGAGTTTGCCGTCAGCTCCCCAGTCGAAGGCTACGGGATCAAAGACTTGTGGTTCGCTCGCGACCAACTGTACCTCAAAGCCATCGCGTGTCTTGAAGCATTGTCTGCTTTCCTCAGGCTCCTTGGCTCCGGGGCCACCGAAATCCAGCAATTGCTTGAACGAGCGGCGATCCACCACGTCGGGGAGATTTGCGGTGTTTTCGTTTTGCACCCAAAGATGCCCGCTATGGAACCACGCCCCATTGTTGGGATTGAACCCCCCGCGAGAAATCATCGGGATTGCGTTGGCGTCGTTCCGCTTCCCTTCCCGTACTGTGTAGCTCCAGCCCGGATGCCAACCAAGACCGGCATTGAGGTTTGTGGCCCAAAGGTGAATTCCCCAGTGCTCTTCATCGGAAAACACGATGTCATCAAAGCCGTCATCATTGAGGTCCACAAACCGCAGGCCTTCGCTCGCGTGGTTAATACCCTCTGGCAGACCATATGCTCGAACGTTCCAGCTTTTCTTTTTTGCGTCCCAACCGTAAACACTTTTTCCGACCAGCTCGCAAACGCCGTCATTGTCAATATCTCGAAGGATGCCCGCGTCGTCGTTTGGTTTGCCGATTTGGGCAGAGAGTTTCTTGAGATTCTCGACGACGTTTTGTTTGGCATCGATTGCAAACCAGCGGCGAGAGTCAGCGCCCAAGGAGCGCACGGAAAAACTTATGGATCGCTTCTTTTTCACTGTACCTTTCTTCAGGATGAAAAAGAAGTAGCCGCCGGAATCGAGGTCCGTGATCCACGTCGGATGATAAATTACTTCGACCGAGGCGTCCTTCGACTGCCAACTGGAAAATTTGCGGGACAGATCAAAACGCAACGCATCCTTACCATCCACCGCCAGCATGAAACCAGCGGTGCCGGGTTGGCTTTTGAAACCAAGACCACCGGTTAGGCACAATGTGATGGGCTTGTCCGGATTCGCCGCGACCAATGGACTTTCCCAGTTCAATACTTTTTCCTTGGCCAGTTGGCGGATCAGGTGACGGGTGGTCATGGTGCCGGTCAAGTCGAACCAATCGGACTTCTCGCCTTCGTTCTTGGTGATCCGGTCAACAGCGGGCTTGGTAGTGGCGATTAATTGGTGAATTCCCTTAAGGACGAAAGGTGATTCGACGGATTGCTTTAAGGCATTGGACTGCACGAACCGCCATCCATTTTCCTTGAAGGTCCAGATCTGACCGTGGCCCTTGGCGTCCATCATCGAGGCCGCACCTGATTCTTCCAGTACGCCGGCAATATTTTGTATTGGGTTGAAGGGCAACTTGTGTTCGGTCCAAGACGATTGTTTCGGATTCCAAATACGCGTACGGTTTTGTTCGCCTATCAGCACGTCCATGAACCCGTCATTATTGGCATCGAGTACGCGAACTGCGTTGTCTTGGCCATTCTTCCCGCGAAGTGAACTGCCCTTCAGCAGATTTTGGTTTAGTCGCTCTATGCATTCCCTGAAGTTCAGGAACTTTACCTTTTTGCCGTACGTCTTCTGCGCATAGTCGACAAATTCGACCAACTGCGAGCTGCTACTCCAGCCGTGCGGATGGAAGACAAGGTTCATCACGCCCTGTTTTAGTACGGTGACGTCGAGTGCGCGTTTCCAGTCCTCAAGCATCTGGGGTTGGCGGTCGCCGATTAAATTGTGCGCCTCCCAGTCGCTGGGAACAACGCAGGGGAATTCCCAGCACAGCCGGTTGATGACGTAGGGGTAGGGGTAGTCCTCAATGGTGCCGACGTAGGAAGCCATTGTGCGCATCCCTGCGCGCGTTTTTTCCTTTGGCAGGTACTTGGCGAAGCGCTCTTTGCCGTTGGCATCCAGAACCAATTTGCTCGGAAGCGACTTGTCTCTAGAGGTCGTGACGTTGAATACGGAGGTGTCGATCTGCAGATAGCGGCCGGCGGAACTGGTCTTGTTGAAAATCTCTGCAAAAAAGCGAGGGCTCAGGCTGTTCATAGAGTCACAGCAAGGCATGCGGTAGGCGATGGGGTGATTGCCGGGAATCCCCGCGAGCAGGTCCAAGCCACCATGGACAACCTCGGCGGCTCTGCGAAAGTTTCCCTGTTGAAGGAGAGGGCAGGGATGGGTGAGCGTGTGTACCTCGATGGACAGTCCTTCCTGCAACCACTTTTGGGCTTGGGGATGATCCGGTTTGAAGGAATTAGTCATGATGCTGACGGGCGCCCTCCCGTCTATTTCCTTTAGACGATCGAGAACGGGGCGGAGGAAAGATTCGTACTTTTCGGGTCCACGCATATCATCTATGCCCAAAGTCACCACTGCCTCCACTCCCATATCACCAACCCACTGGGGCGTAGTCAGTTTGGGGAAATCGAGATGCGGGTGAAAAGGATCACCATCCCTTAGATAAGTAAGCCGGTTGGCGAGACTTTCCGAAACATGCGTACTTGCCTGCAGTACGCAGGAGATGAGATAAGGAAGAAGGAGATTTAGTGTGCCTTTAATTATCGGGAATGTCTTTCGTAGGGGGATATTGGCGTAGCACCAAATTTAGCACTGGCTAACTTGTGGGCTTAATGTCCCATCCGTTGCGATAGTCGCGGCGGAGGAAATGGCTGAGATCGCCCTTTGGGCCAGTGAGCATCATTGGGTCAGCTTGCCACTGAAGGTGGTCGCCACGATGACGAGCGGCTATATTACCCAAGAGAACGGCTTCGGTTAGCGGGCCGGCATAGTCGAAGCCATCACTGGGTTGTTTACCCGAGATAATGCCGTCGAGCCAACCGTGGAAATGGTTTTGATTATCTGCGAGTTCGTAGGCGTAGTCGGCAAACTTTTTCTGAGGATGGAGTTTGGGGGCACCGACGTGTGGAAGCACGAGGGTTCCTTCCTCGCCAATAAAGAGGGAACCACTTGCGGGCAGTGCCTCGTTCCTCGGTAGGTGGCGACCACGATCTCGGGGAAGGCGGTTGCCGTCGTACCAAGTGATTGGGAGAATCTTCCCAGACAGTTGGTTCCCCGGAAACTTGTACTCGACGACGTTTTGGGCAGGCCATACCTCGTTGTTCATCCCCGAGTGGTAGGAGCACTTGATTTCAGTTGGGGGTTCGTCGATTCGTAGCGCCGTGAAGACCGGATCGAGAATGTGACAACCAAAGTCGCCTAGAGCGCCATTGCCGAAATCTTGCCAGTCTCGCCAACCCCATGGGTGATAGACCTTCCCTTCGACGTAGGGGCGCTCGGGAGCCACGCCGAGCCAAACGTCCCATGCCAGCTTCTCCGGTGCTGGAGCCGGTGGGGGACGGTCGATGTGGCCGGATTTACCATGTCCCGTAGCCGCCACCCATGAATGGACGCGCTGTACCTTCCCGATGGCACCCTTTTGAATGAGCTGGACGGCGGTACGATAAAAGGTGTGGGAGTGGATTTGGTTTCCCATTCGAGTGATGACCTTTGATTTGGCCGCCTGAAGGCGCATCTGGCGTGCTTCCCAGACATTGTGGGTAAGAGGCTTTTGACAGAAGAGGTGTTTTCCTTTTCGCATACAATCGAGGCTTACTCGCGCGTGCATGTGGTCGGGTATGCCCACGGTCAGGGCGTCCACTGTGTCACCCGTCTTAGCCAGCATCTCACGGTAATCTTGAAAGACGGGAGCATCGGGGCTCAGTTTGCGTGCCTTCGCCGTGCGGGCGAGATCTACGTCGCATAGGGCGACGTACTTCCCCTTTGCGTGACTGGCCATGGCGCTAAGGTCGGCCCAACCTCGTCCCTCGGTACCGACGGCCGCGAGTTGTATGCGGGAATTCAGGTTTTGTCCGCGCAGCAGGGCGGGGCAGCCTGCCAGAATGCCAGCTGTTGAGGTGTGCCGGATAAAGTTTCTGCGTTTCATGGCGATTTCTTGTTTCATACTTTGGGCAGCACATAGGGTGCTCGCCATTCAGGGCGACCACGAAGGGCGTTTGCCTCCTCGTCGTTTTCGAAAGTTTCGGTTTTGGGATTCAGGCGAAGGGAGCGGTCGAGCCGGGCGGAGAGGTTGCCTGCGTGACAAAGTACCGATGCTCGGTGTCCAACGGTCTCTAGGTCGCAATTGGGGCGTTTGCGGGAGCGGACGCAGTCGATGAAGTTGGCGATGTGCGGGGTGGCGTCGGAGTTGCCGCCTTCTTGTGCGATGACCTTCCCTCCTCTTTCGATGGCTTTCCAACCACTATTGCCGATCACCAGCTGGGCCTTGTCTCCGTAGACCACGGCCCCTTCGGTTTCCTCCATTTGCCGATAGGGAGTCCAGAGCTTAAGGTCGTAGGTGAGTATGCGTGGGGTGGGGGAGTCGTAACGATAGGTCACCTGCATGGTGTCGGGGAACTCTTGGTCGTCGTCGTAGTACCACTTGCCGCCGGCTGCGTGAATGGTCCGAGGGTGATGAAGCGTAGTGGCCTTTTCCCATTGGAGGCAGGCGTTTAGCATGGCGAATGCCATGTCGATACGATGAACGCCGTCATTTCCGAGGTCGCCCGTTCCGTAATCATAAAACCAACGCCAACGTCCGTGAAACCGGTTTTGGTTGAACGGGCGCTTGGGAGCGGGGCCTAGCCAGAGGTCGTAGTTCACTTCCGCAGGAGGTTTCCCGTTGGCCGGCCTGCCAATTCCTCCTTGGCGGGCGCTTTCCCATCCCTTGGCAAAGAGGCAACGACCCACGCCACCTTCGCGACAGAATTGCATGGCAGTCTGAAGTCTGCTTGTCGAACGGTGTTGTGAACCCATTTGAACGATTCGCTTGTGCTTGCGCATGGCCTCGACCATGCGTTGGCCCTCGACGATGTTGTGCCCGTCGGGTTTCTCGACGTAAACGTCCTTGCCCGCTTGGCATCCGAGTATCGTTGGAATCGCATGCCAGTGGTCAGGTGTGCCGACGCAGATGACGTCGATGGTCGGATCGTCGATGATTGGACGAAAATCTTGCATCGTCTGGGGCTTCTTGCCCTGCATCTTTCCGACTACTTCAGCCACTGGACGCAGGCGTCGCAAGTCGACGTCCGCGATGGCGGCGATCTCGACGTCGGGATGGGCGGCGAAGATACGATTAAGTCGCGCCGCTCGGCCTCCTGCTCCGATCATACCCGCTCGGATCCTTCCGTTGGGCGAACCTTTTTTTGCGAACCCCTTTTGCAAGGCCAAGGCAGGGAAGGCGATGGCGGAAGACTTTATAAAGTGACGGCGAGTATTTTCGTTCATTTGAGAGGATTGTCAGTTTGAGATTTTCATGAATGGAGTCCCAAGATGATGGTTTTCAGGAATTCTCTGTATCGGCGAGCTAGAAAGTCGATGCCCTGTGGCTTGCGAAAATAAGGTCGACCAGCCTGTTTGAGAAAGGCCCGACGTTCAAAGATTTGAGGGGTTTCGGAATGTCTCATCATTGAGAAGATAAAAGTTGATGTTCGACCAAGGAAAGGAAAAAGTCTAATTGGAAGTCAATTTGTTGCCGAAGTAGGCTAGAATATTTCGACAGGCGACGCCTTTTCTAAATTCGACTTCCTGCAAACCCTTCCTAGTTTCATTTTCTTGGCCTTAATAAGTTACAGAAATCTTACCGTTTCCTTTGGTGGACCGCTCCTGCTTGATGACGTTACTCTCTCTATAAATAAGGGCGAGAGAATATGCATGTTGGGCAGGAACGGCGAAGGGAAGTCAACTCTCCTTCGGGTATTGGCGGGCCAAGTCGTTCCTGATGGCGGAGAATTGGAAAAGTCTGATGATTTTCGGTCGGCCAAGCTCGATCAGGAAATTCCTTCCGATCTTCCCGGAACGGTGCTGGAAATTGTTCTCGATGCCCTTGGCGAAGAGGCTCGGAGATTGACTGACTACAATCGGACAGCTCACGAGCTCTCGAGTAATCCCGATGACTCCCGATTGATTGAGCGCCTGGACAACTTGCAGGAGCAGATCGATCGTGCGGACGGATGGGCCTTGGAGCATAAGGCGGCGACCATGGTTGACCGCGTGGGGCTTGATCCGGATGTTTCTTTCAACCAACTTTCCGGGGGTAATAAGAGCAGAGCTCTGCTGGCTCGAGCTCTTGTGAATGAGCCCAGCCTTCTTCTCCTCGACGAACCGACAAACCATCTGGACGTCCCCGGTATCCGCTGGTTGGAGAATTTCCTTTCGAAGGGGGATATTGCCGTGCTCTTTGTTTCGCACGATCGGGCCTTCATTAGGGGTTTGGCTAACCGCATATTGGATCTCGATCGTGGCCGGTTGACCTCATGGACTTGCGGATACGACAAGTTCATTGAGCGACGATCCGCCTTTCTCGAGGCAGAGGAAAAGCAGAATGCTGTCTTCGATAAGAAGCTTGCTGAGGAGGAGGTGTGGATTCGCAAGGGAATCCAAGCCCGAAGAACTCGCAACGAGGGCAGGGTCAGGGCTCTTTTAAAGTTGCGAGAAGAACGTTCTTGCCGTCGCGAGCAACAGTCTCTCGTCAACCTAGATGCTTCCGGTGGCCAACTTTCCGGAAGGAAGGTCATTTCTGCCCACAAGCTTTCTTATGCATGGGATGACACTTTCATCGTCCAAGATTTCACGACCACTATTTGGCGCGGGGACAAAATCGGTGTCGTCGGTCTTAACGGTTCGGGAAAAACAACCTTACTCCAGCTTCTGCTCAATCGTCTTGAGCCTTCGACCGGTGAGATCAAGCATGGAACAAAGCTTGAGGTTGCCTATTTCGATCAGCATCGGGCTCAACTTGACGAGGGTCTAACTGTAGCCGAGAACGTCTCGCCATATGGCGACGTTGTGAAAGTGAATGGAAGTGACCGTCATATCTTGTCTTATTTGAAGGACTTTCTTTTTACTCCTGAGACAGCTCGCGGTCCTATTCGCAAGCTTTCCGGCGGTGAGCGAGCCCGCCTTCTGCTCGCTCGCCTTTTTATTCAGCCTGCCAATCTTCTCGTTTTGGACGAACCGACGAACGATCTCGATATCGAGACGATCGAGCTTCTGGAAGAACGTCTTCTGGCATTCGATGGAACTCTGCTGCTAGTCAGCCACGATAGGGCTTTCTTGAATAACGTCGTGACCGCCACCTATGCCCTGGATGGCGAAGGTTGCGTTACCGAGTACGCGGGAGGCTGCGACAAATGGTTGGAGGAGTACGAATCCCGTTTGAACTATGTTCCAACCCTTGCCAAAGGAAAGAAACACGTTCGCGAATCCGCCACTTCTTCGATGCCTGTCACTCGAAAGCTCATGAACAAGGATAGGGAGGCTCTCAAAACGCTTCCTGGCATAATCGAAACCTTGGAAACCGAGCGTGACCATCTCGCTGCTTTGCTTAATTCTCCGAAATACTATCAAGATACCTCCAATGATCCTACCCGAGATGCCGCTCATCTTTCTTCGCTTGAAACTCGCATCTCCGATGCCTACGAACAATGGGGTGCTCTCGAAACCCTCTCTGCCGATCAATGAAAACAACTCTATTTTTCGTCTCTTTCTTCATTTCCTTTTTCACATCGTTTGTCGAAGGGCGCACGGAACCTAAAACCGTTTTATTCATCGGAAATAGCTACACCGCGGGTAGCGCTCATTTCATCAAGGAAGTCTTTAAGCGTAGGAGTACCGGATACCATCTTGTCTTCCTCAATCCCGGCGGCAAGGATTTGAAGCACCATCTTGCCTCCGAGCAGACTCGACGACTTGTCGAGTCGCGCCAGTGGGAGCACATTGTCCTTCAAGGTCAAAGCCAGAAGTCCGGTCTCGGTGGCAAGCACACGAAAGAGTTCCATGACGCAGTCGTAGGTCTATGCAAGCTTGCTCGCAAGCAAGGGTCTCGTCCTTGCTTGTATATGACTTGGGGGCGCAGGAACGGAGACAAGCAAAACCCGGGTGCATATCCTGACTTTCTCACCATGCAAAAAAAGATTAGTCGTCAATACTCGCAAGCCGCTCGTGGCAACTACGCTGACGTGGCTCCAGTCGGTCATGCCTTCTCCCATCTTCACGCTTCCGACAAGTCCATTTTCGCTAGTCTTTACAAAAAGGACGGTAGTCATCCTGCTCCTTCCGGAGGTTATCTTGCCGCCTGTGTTCTTTTTGGCAAAATTACGGGTAAGTCGCCAGATGACATTACTTGGAACGCCAATCTTAATCCTGCCGTCGCCGTCACTCTTCGGAAGACGGCAGTCAAGGTTTTGGGCGGCTATGCGTTCTAGGGTTTGTCTTGGAACACGAGTTGAGCTTGTTACGAAAATTGTTCGGGTAAGGTTAACTTTCTTCTTGTCGGTGAAGGGGATGCGCGCAAAGAATTCGCCCCATCCCTCTTGTCGTATTCGATAAGGATTTTCTATTGATTGTTGCTTGCCTCTGGAGGCGGAGATTCCTCAGCCCATTGTTCCCATAGGTCGTGTCCAGCTTTTCCAAGTCAAGGAGTTGAGGGTTTATGGTGGAGAATGCAACGATATCTACTAGACCGAGCATGACGAACTTTTCGCTAGCATTCGATCCCGTAAGCCAATCAACAAGGGAGAATACATGGCCAAGAGCACTTTGCTCGCAATCATGGGGCGCATGGCCACTTACACGGGGCAGGAGATTACTTGGGAGATGGCTCTCAACTCCAAGGAAGTCCTCAGCTCCTAGAAGTACGATTGGGGCCGGCCCACCGCCATACACATTGCAATGCCGGGATTGACGAAGTTTGTCTAGTGCGTCCTCTTCAAAACGGCCATAACTTGGCTCGTCCTTTCTCGTCCATGGGAGAGGCGTATTCGCTCACTTCGTAGGCTTCGCAGAATTTGACTGCTTGTCCATGTTCCTTGCCGTAGTTTGCGACGAGGGCATCGCGAAATCGATTGGCTCGTTCCGCGACTTCTCCGTGAAACCAGCCAAGCAACCATTCTAGTTTGGCGTTTTCGTCTTTGGGTACTTGATCGAGAATCCCCCCCTCGTAAGGCAGCCACTCGAAGACTTGCGTACGGTGGCAGGCCAGCATTGCGACAATTGAATCGACTTGTTCGCCCATGTCCAAGACCAGATCCGGTCGCAGGGGAGCTGGTCTCGTGAAGAGGTCCGGCATGTAAAGAATGACGGGATCGTTGAATAGTGGAGGCACTTCGGGGAGAACGTTCGGCACGGTGACTAGATAGGACGCGTCCTGCACCAGTTGGGCCGTGGCCCTGTGGTCGGGGTGGTAATCGCACAGGCGGTGCGTCAATACCAAGTCAGGTCGAAAAGAGCGAATTTCGGTTATAACCCTCATGCGATTTTCGAGGGTCGGTTCCAGTTCGGCGTCGGGCAGGTCCCAGTTGACGTACTCGGCGCCGATAACTTTGCCTGCGTTCGCGGATTCGCTCTGGCGCAACTTACGAAGCTCTTCGG
>PCBO01000055.1 GCA_002730975.1 Opitutia bacterium | reverse complement strand
TGGTTGTGGGAATGGACTAAGGTTTCAGCCTAGCAACGGCGTAGACGAGGAATTGAGGCATGGTGAAGGATATTCTGCCATCGGCGAATCGAAAATTGGGAAGAAGCGGTTTCTCGTATTCCGGCGAGATCACTTCCACCTCGGTAACCTTCACTCCCTCCGAAAGAACAAAGGACACCTCGGTTCCCGACACTGCTATAGGTCTTTCATCCGTGGGGCCACGACCATGATTTGATTTGCCGTTGGCCCGCTTGGGGAGCTCGTCGCGATCATAGTTGACGAAGTGCAGATCGATTTCATTTCCGTTGGCGGGGCGGTTGGCGCATATCCGCAGCGTGACGGGAGCCACAAAACGACTTAGCCGTTTCCGTGACGGCAAGGATTCCTTGGCTGGATTGATCGTTGCTTGGTACTTGGCAAGTCTTTCGGGCGTCGCCAAGTCGTCGGGCAGGACGTCGAAGAGGACATGCTGGTCGAGCAGCTTCCTTCCAAGTTTGCGGAAAGACTCCAAAGGTTCTAGGTTGCCTTGCCAAATCGCTTTGCGTGGAAAGAGAAGAAGCATTTCGGCGTAAGGGGAGTTAGCACGGAAAAGGTTGTCGTGTCGTTCGAGGAATTGATAGTAGCGGACGAATACCTCGCGAGCCGCGGGATCGCTGAATCGTGCGTAGAACCCCATGGGAGATCCGCCGTTGGCAGCCAATTCGGCAATGGCAACGCGTGTGCGTACTCCCTCGTATTTACCAATGGTAAAAGGCTTGTCCCCGAATGCTCCTCGTATGTATCGAGCTTGCAGGGTGGCGTCACCGAGAATGCCGTTGGGCAGGTCGGTGTAGGTGGACGCGTTTCCCGTGCTGTACCAGACGTAGTCCTCATCCTTGCCCCAAAGGTCGGCGGGGAGGAGACAACGCTCGTCACCACTGATCTGGCTGAAGTTGCCCAAGTGGTTCCACTGGGCGACAAGCAAGTCCGGCTTGATTCGGCGACCATGCCGAATGAAGACCTCGTCGAACACTTTCTTGTTTGAGATTTGCGACCAGCGTAGCATCTCTAGGCGGAGTTGGGTGGTTTCCTGCGGCTTGTGCCAGCAAACGAGTTCGTCGAAGCGATGGGCGTCCAAGTTGGCGATGCCGAGCCGATCTTTCAGTTCCTGTTTCGCGAAACGATTTAAGAGGTATTGCTTGAATCCGGATACACAATGTTTGCAGTGGCAGTCGTGCCGGTAGAAGTAGTTTGCCACGAAGCCGTCCACTCCACGCTCGATGCCTCGCTTCACCCATGCCTTGAGCACGATTTGCCAGTGCGGGTTTCGAAGGCATGCAAAGTATTCCTTCATCCCGCCTATGCGGTAACTGTTCTTCTCCAACGGGTTGTCGTCCTTGTCCCTTTCGAGGAAGTCCAGCGGATCCTTCACGGGTTTCGGCCCTAATTCCTTTTCGTTCCACAGATCGCGGTAGAACTTGAAGAAGCCTCTGGGACCCTCAGGTCCATCGGGATCACCCACCAGAAATTCGACGTTTAGGTGCCCTATCACCCGCACCTTACGTTTGGTCAATTCCCCGTTTCGCTGCTCGAACCATTTGCCGCACTCGTTCAACCCCTTCAGTGGGAAATGTGCGGGATAGCCTTTGTATTGGGGGGTGTGGGCGAGACTCCAGAAGTGAGCTCCGTAGAAACCCAGTTGGACGAGATCGGGTTTCGTCGCGTCGATGAAGGCGAGGTAGCCGGGTTCCGAGTAATTCGCCCAATGAGCCAGCATGCGGGTGAATTCAAAGCGCTTGCGAATCTCTTTTTTCTCCGCCCCTGCGGGCAAGGCGAGCAATATCAATAATAAGAAATAGAATCGTCTCGCCATCATTCGAGCAGAATCATCTATTGATTCAGAGTCCAGCTAAGTCCCGGGTGCTCGACGCGGAACTGCACGATACGCGTGTGCTCGACTTCAGTTACGTACACGGTGCGGCCATCGGGTCCACCGAAGCAGAGGTTGCTGGGCATTGCTCCGAGAACATCGACTTCCTTGAGGATTTTTCCTTGGGGGGAGAGGATTACCACAGTGCCTTTGCCGTGCCGTGTGACGTAGAGATTGCCCATGGCGTCGCAGCGCATACCGTCGAACCCGTGATCCTCGAATTTCTTAAGCAGGCGCTTCTTCTCGACCGAACCATCCTTCTTGATTGAGAAAGCCCAAATGTTTCGCTGCTTCGACTCGTTGACGTAAAGCGTTTTGCCGTTTGGGCTCACCTCGATGCCGTTGGTCGTGCCCATGTCGTCGGCGAGGAGCTTGACCTTGCCCTTTTTCGAGATTCTCCACAGTTGTCCCGTGCCTTTGGCCCAGCTCGGGTCGCTGGCATAAAGATTCCCCTTGGTGTCGATGGCCAAGTCGTTTGGCTGGTTCATTTTCGGCTCGTGGGCGAGGACAGTCAATTTCTTCGTCTTGGCGTCCACCCGTAACACGTTGTGCTTGGGGTAATCGGCGATGAACATGTTCCCCTTCTTGTCGAAGCGTATGCCGTTGCCTGTACTTCCTTCGGGTAAGGTAAGGAAGACCTCGCCTTTGCCATCGGGTGATACTCGTCCAATCGTGCCTTGCTCCTTGAAGTTCACCGCGAAAACGTTGCCTGCATCGTCGCAGGCCGGACCTTCTATGCCCTTAGTGAAATCGCCGGGCCTAGTAAGCGGCGTGGCCTTAAATAATTCCTCTGCAAATGCTTCCGTGAAACACAAGAGAAAAGTAACTGAGGCGATGGAGCGAATGCGATTTTTCATAGCGAATCAAATGTTAGGTCACTAGTCTTTCCCGGAGTGAAGTTCATTTAACATCTCGAGGAGGTTGCGTGTGAGCAGATCGGAACCGTCCTTTTGCACTTTATTGGTGCCCAGCCAGGTTTCGTAGCCGCCGAGCTTGTGATGCTTCGGTGTCGGAAGGTAGCCATAGGAGCCGTTCGCAAGTTCGATCAAGAAGGTGTGCTTGAAGGGGCTTTTCTTTTTAATTTCGAGACCCGTTTCCACGAAGGTTTCGAAGGGGAACGAAACAATCGCTTGGTCACCTATGCGGATGGCCTGCACCATGCAGTCGGCTTTGCCTTCGTGATTTTCCTGTGACAATGTGCGTTGAGCGTAGTTGGTGGCAAGGCGTGGTAATTTGGCCTGTTCCTCTTTCGACATCGCGAGAATTCTTTTAGCTCTCTCTTTTAGTTCTTGAGAGGGCTTTCGCCAGTCGAGAGGAACTTCGCGTTGCATCATGGCTACTGGCGCGTCTGAGTTGTATTCGCCGATTCCCCTACTGGCTCGCCAAGAAGCGTCGGCCACCTTGGCGGCTACGATGCGGATTTGCTCGAATGGTTGGCGCGGAGCGCGTTTGCCATGAAAGTCGATGTTGTTGACGTCGGCGCAAGGTCCGTTGGAAAGCATGGCGACGAAGTTGTCCGAGGACATTGCCCGCAGACGCCAAGGCATTATGCGGGCGAACTCCCCGAAGTAGTCGGCTGATACCTGCCTTTCGCCTATGTTGATCGCGCCTATGTAATGCAAGGCATAGTTGGCGAGTAGACCAAGTGGTTTGTTTCTTCGGGTTCGCACTTCGACGATGCACACTTCGGGATCGGTTGGTCCGGCGGGCTTTACGATATGATTTCGGTTCGGGTTCATCTTCACCTTGTCCAGTTCTCCGAAGGGGTTGAGGGGCATGGTGCCATCCTGTAGGTACCAGCGACGGTTGAACACTTCGTCAGGCACATTTCCGGATCCGAATCCTACTTTGGCGGGCTGAAGTGAATTGACTGCCTTTTCAATGGCTTCCACCATACCGTTGGCCAACCTTTTACCAAAGGCGACTTGCGGAACCGAGCCCGACTCACTTGAGGAAGGAGCCGAGTGGGTGTGGGTGGCGGCTATGAGCATTTGATCCGTTCGCCAACCGGTGGTCTGTGCTGCCCTTTTTTTCACTGGATCAAGAGTTTCCCGCGAAATGCCGATCACGTCCACTATCACTATGACCGCCCGTCCTGTACCGTTCTCGAAGGCGATGGCCCTGACGTGAAGTGGGTCGTGCGAAGTTTTTGCGGGTTTGGGAAAAAAGGAACCGCGCAGGACCAGCGGCCACTCCTGAGGCGTAACGTCCACAACGGCTGTGCCTGCGAGCAAGCCGTTGTCCTCGGCTAAGGTGGCGGGAACAAGAACCAACGCTAGGATTAGGAAACTCGCTGAATGGGTTTTCCGCTTCATGACTTCTTAAGCCGGCCAGCTACTCGGCCTCGATGACTTCGATGGGAGCGAAGGCCGAGCTGGTGCCCTTTACGTAAGGCCCGAAGTAGCGAATCTGCTTGATGTCTTCCGGTAGGGGAAAGGTGAGGGCGCGGTCATTGATTGTGGCGGTGACGGAGCGTTTGGCAAGATCGACAGCCAAGGTGAGAGCGAAGCTAGAATCCTTTGCCGCCCGCATGGTGCTTTTGGCCCCCCCGGATACATTGTCCCAAGAACCGGGGAAGAGGACGTGGACGTTCATCCCGATGGCCGTGCCGGCTTTGAGGAGGGCGTCGTTTTCAGGAGTTTCCCCGAAGGCGATGGCGGCGTTCTTGGTGGAGTCGGAGGCGAGTGACTTGTAGGAGGTCTTGAGGACTAGCTTGCGGGTGGCGGGCTTAGGGAGTTCGCGGAGGGCGATGGTTTCGCCGGGGCCGGTGAGGGCGTGGGAATGGGCAGGGTCATTATGCTTGGATGCGGTGCCGCCCTTGACCATGGCGTAGGAGCCGCCGGTTTCATCCTTTCCCTCGGGGAGGAGGCCGGACTTCTTCGGCTTCTTTGTTTTGCGGCGGGGTTGCTCGTTTTTCCACCATTCGCTGGGGCCTTCCTTCTCCACTTGGGCGTGGACTTTGAGCAGTTTTTCCTTCAGTTCGGCTAGCTTTTGGGGGTTGGAGGAGGCGAGGTCGTTCTTTTCCTTCCAGTCCTTCTCGATGTGATAGAGTTGGAACTTGTCGAGGGCGGCGCTGCCGAGGATCTTCCATTCGCCGTCGCGCAAGGCGACGTGAATTTCGGTCCGAGCCAAGTGGTTGCGCCAATAAAGAGGCACAGGTCGCGTAAGTTCTTTTTTCGTGAAGACGGGACGGATATCGACCCCATCGATGATACGATCGACGGGTAACGGAATGTCCGCGATGGCCAGTATGGTGGAGAACACATCAGACCCGATGATTGGGGTGCGGCTGGTGGTGCCGGGTGGCACTTGGTCAGGCCAACGTATGATGCCCGGCACGCGGATGCCTCCCTCGTGGGAAGAACGCTTTCGTTCGCGAAGACCGCCTGTGGAACCGCGGGTGCGTCCTTTCAGGCCGTTCCCCTCGGGACCGTTGTCGGAAGTGAAGATGACGAAGGTGTTTTCGGTTTCACCTAGCTCGTCCAAGGCCTTCATCAGGTTGCCGAATGCGTGGTCGATTTGCGTGACGTTGCCGTGGTGCTGGCGAATGCCCTCGTCTTCGAACTCCTTGTACAATTCCATAAATTTGGGATCGGACTCGATCGGAAGGTGCGGTTCGTGGGTCCAAACATTAAGAAAGAACGGTTTCTTCGGGTCGCGCTTCTCTTTCAGCCAGCGGACGCCTTCCTGAACCACCAGCGGGGCGGAAAAGCCTATCATCTCGCCCACCTCTTTCCGGTTGCGGACGAAGTTTTTCGGGTTGCGGTGGTTGGGTGCCGCGTTGTTTTGGGTGGCCATCCAGTGGTCGAATCCGTGGTCGTCGGGTTGGGGTTGGTCCTTGCTGTTGAATTTGCCGTTGAGGTGCCATTTACCGACGTGGCAGGTCTCGTAGCCCTTGGCCTTGAGGAGTTCGGCGGAAGTTATCTCACTGGTTCGTAAATGGACTTGGTGCCCGCCGGGTATCCACCGCCAGACGCCGTTTCGGTAAGGCGTCCTGCCGGTCAGGATGGAGGAACGGGAGGGAGAACATACTCCGCAGGCGGAATAGCTCTGGGTAAAGCGCATCCCCTGCTTGGCGAACTTGTCTAGGTTGGGGGTCTGGATTACCGAGTGACCGTAACAGGCGAGGTCTCCCCAACCCAGATCATCGGTCAGGAAGACGACGAAGTTGGTCGGCTTATCCTTTGCTTGCCCCAAAGAGGCGAAGGCGAGGCCGACAAGAAGCGGAAGCAGTTTCCTACCCATCTTACTTGAGGGCTTTCAGTTTCTTGCTCACCATTGCGGCTTGCTCACCTTCGAGGACTTGCCAGCAGGCCAAGCCGTTGCCCACGAGCTCGAACTCGTTGAATTCCCAGATGATCTTCTTGTCGCGTGTGATCTCGAAAATTTGAGGATTGTCCGGGCCGGCGTGGCAGTTGCCCACAATGAAATTTCCGTTCTCTCTCTCTTGAAGGCAGGTCATCCATTTGAGGTTAACCTCGGTGCCGGGCACCTTGCCCTTGATTTCCCAAACGACCTTTTTCTCGGGTGAGACCTCGACCACGCTGTTGCCGCTTCCGGAGGCGATCAAGGTGTTGCCGTTCCTCAGGCGCATGGCACCGTAGACGCGGGTGTTGATTAGGTAGTCCCAGACCACCTTGCCGTCCTTCACGTCGTACTCGGTCACGACGCCCGGTCGTTCCGAGCACACGAGAAAGGTACCTTTGTCCGTGGCCCGGGCCCAACGAGAGGAAGTCGTGCCACCTGGCTTGAGGGCGAACTGGTGTTTCAGCTTGCCGTCCTTGTCTACCTCGATGACGCGTCCCACACTGCTTTCCACGATACGGGTGTTGCCGTTTGGTAGGCGGGCGAAGGCGTGTACGTCCACCCTCTTGCCCTTGTTGCCGTTGCTGTTCGCACAGTCGTATTCCCAGACTATCTTCTTGTCCAAGGTGATTTCCTTGAGGGTCGTCCAAGTGTCATGAAAGAGAATATTGCCGTTGGGCAGCATGTGAACGTCGTGGTGCCCCGTGTGACCGCGTTGCGGTCCTGCGGTCTTGTGAGACCAAAGTACGCCGCCCTTGGCGTCGGTGATGGCGATTATGTTCTTCCCGTAAGAGGCGCCTACAAGTACGAGGCGCTCTGCCTTAGCGGCGAAGGTACTCAGGGAGAAGATGACAGTGAGGATAAGTGGGAATAATATTTTCATGGTATGTCTGTTGAGGATTTAAAAGTGGTTTTGCATGGTCTGAAAGTTACATGCTTAAGGCAATTTCGAACAAGTCGAGAACTGAACGGTACAGCAACAATCAAGATAATTAATGCTTCGGTCGCCGCGTATGTGTTCAAGGTCATAAGCCGTTACGGTTTATCGCTGATAGGCCTTACGAACCTGTCGTTCCAGACAGGCGCCCAACCTTGCGCTCCCGGCATGAAGTAGATGGTGGCAGGCGTATTTTTGAAAACGTCCGTGGACTCCCCGATACCCCTGCCGAGGACTTTCACTATTGTGAGATTTTTGCATTCACTGAACGCGGCAGTACTTATGCCGGTTACTCCTTCGCCGATAGTTACCTGCTTCAGCTTTGGGCAGCCGGAAAATGCGAATGTTCCGATAGTGGTAACCATTTTGGGAATGGTGACTTCAGTTAGTTCATTACAGGCGCTGAAGGCGTGATCACCGATGGAGGTTACGCTGTCGGGTATGGTAATGCTCTTCAGACCTGCGCATTCACTGAAAGCATGGGATCCAATGATTGTCATTCCATCGGACAGGTTGACGCGCTTCAGAACTTTGCATCGACGAAAGGCGTTGGCGCCGATTACCTTGACTTTCTCGGAAAGGGTTATTTCGGCAGCCTTTCCCTCCGGGCATTTGATCAGGGTTTCTCCAGAGCTGTTGAAGAGCAGACCGTCCTTGCTCGAGTAAAGACCGTTGCCCTCGGGCACGTTTATCGCAGCCAGTTGGTCACATCCCTCAAAGGCGTTGTCTGCGATGCTCGCGATGCCTTTTTCCAGATTGATATCCTTCAATCCGGTACAGTTTTGAAAAGATAAGTTTCCAATCCTCTTGGCGCTCTCCGGAAACTCGATGCTTAGGAGGGAGCTTTTGTTCCTGAATGATGAGTCCGCCACATCGGTCACTCCCAAGGCCAAAATAATTGTGGTGACTGCATTTGTCTTCAGTAGGTCCTGATCGATCCAATCAGTAAATCCCGGGTTTACGGCGGGAACCATAATCGTAACGGTTGTTAAGGCGCTGCATTCGAAGAATTGTGACAAGCTCGCCCCTTCGGAAGATGTAGGTGAGGTGGAGATGGCATGATTAAGCCTCGGAGGAATGGTCACTTCTTCCAAGCTTTCGCAGGAGGCGAATGCCCCCGGTCCAAGCGTGGTCACCGTCTCGGGGATTGCCAATTTCTTTAGTTGACTGCAACCGCTGAATGCGAAGCTGCCGATGGTGGTGACCGCCTTGCCCGGTTTGACTTCGATGAGACCGCGGCATCCCCTGAAGGCATGATCCGAGATTGTCGTCACCGAGTCCGGAAGGTTCAGGTTTGTAAGTCCGCTGCATTCCCTGAAGGCTTCTTTGCCAATGGTCGTTAGCTTTACTGGAAAACTCAGTTTGGTTAACCTGGCGCAGTCTTGGAATGCGCGGTTTCCAATATAGGTAAGGCTCTTTGGAAACGTCAGGCTTGTCAGCGACTTGCAGTCGCTAAAGGTTGCGTCCCCAATGATGCTCACGCCTTCACTGAAAATGATCTCCGTTATCCCCGTGGTTTTAAGTGACTCACTGTTGATCCAGTCCGTATAGTTCGTGCTGACGCTAGAAACCTTGATCGTGACGCTCCTCAATCCGCTACAGCCAAAAAATGGAGACAAGATTTTCCCTTGAGAAGACGTGTGCGAGGTGGAGATGGCGTGGTTCAGACCTGCGGGAATTGTAACTCTTTCCAGACTTTCGCAAGAGGCGAAGGCTCCTTGGCCAAAGCTCGTGACTTTTTCCGGAATGTTTAATTCCTTAAGTTGCTTGCAACCGCTGAATGCGAAACTGCCGATACTTGTCACTATGTTGCTCAACCGGACTTGGGTTAGACCGGCGCACTCTGCGAAAGCATGATCTGCAATGGTTGTCACGGAATCCGGAATGCTGAGGCTCGTCAATCCGGAGCACCCCCTAAAACCTTCTTTACCGATGGTAGTTAGTTTTCCTGGCAACGTCAGGCCGGTTAGACGGGAGCAGTCGTGAAAGGCGTTGTTGCCAATGGAGGTCAGCTTTCCGGGAAGTAGCAAGCTGGTAAGGCTCGCGCAACCGTGAAAAGCACCCTTGCCGATGCTGGTTACCTTGTCGTCGATATCCACGCTGTTTAGGCTTTTGCAACCAAGGAAGGCAAAGCTGCCGATGCTCGGCACACCTGTGGGAATTCTCGCGCTCGTAAGCTTCAGGCAGGAAGCAAAGGCAAAGGATCCGATGGCATTGACGCTCTGTGGAATGGAAATGTTTTCCAGCGCTGAACATTCGCGAAAGGCATGATTCCCTATAGCGATGGTCCCCTCTTGCATGGTGACTGAGGTTAGCTCTACGCACCCATGAAAAGCTGCATCCCCTACGTGAGTAACGCTTGCCGGAACTTCATAAGCTCCATTTTTGCCTTGCGGGCATCTCAATACCATCTGCTTGGCCTTGTTCAGCAAAACCCCCTCCTCGCTCGAGAAGGTGGGGTTTTTTTCAGACACCGAGATGCTTGCCAGACGGGGGCAACCGTTGAAGGCTGAATTGGCAATACTGTTTACTGCAATAGGTATGGTGATGCCCGTGAAGCTGCTGCAACGTTCAAACGCTTTCTTCCCGATGTAGGTGAGGCTATCCGGTAGTGTCGGTTCTGTTAGTTGCGAACAGCCATGGAATGCTCCATCCCCGATGCTTGTCAGCTTGATGCCATAAGTCACTTTCTTTAGATTCTCACAGTCGTAAAAAGCATACTTGCCAACGCTTGTCACCTCATCGGGAATCTTTATGCGAGTTAGGCTTTTGCATCCGTAAAACGCCCCGTCTCCAATGCTTTTTAGGCTATCCGGGATCACTAGGGCCGTTACACCGTCTGGAATGGCATTGCCTTCCTTGAACTGTCGTGGAAGGGTGTTGCTGTCTGAAACCAAGGATCCAATTCGACCAACTGGGAACCCCGCAATAGCCTTAGGTAGGACGACTCTTCCGCTTGCCTTGCACTTAATGATCGTGACGAGATTTCCACTCACCTCCCATGTGAAATCGTCAATCGGGTTTGGCTTTAAAAGAAATGGGAATTGGTCGACAGGCTCCTCTTTACCAAGGTCGATACCCTCCGGTTCTTCTCCTTCCTTCTGGTTTTCGGCTTTGTCCGTCTGATTCGTCTCACCCGAATTTTCTGTTTTCTCGGCCAACTCCGTTTTCTCTGTCTGGGAGTTTTCGGAAGACCCGCATCCGCTGAAAACAAGTGGTAGTCCTAGCAAGACTACAGTGGCAAGGAAATGAATTCTGAGGCTTTTCATGCATAAGGTATCAAGCCATGAATCTTGCAAGGCAATGCTAGACCACTTTCCTCAAAAAGGTTTTTGCCGAAGGATGGAATTGGCAGGCCCGGCCAATTCTCAAGCAGACTGCTCTCTGCAGCCGGATCGATCTGCCCTTTGCGGCGCGCAAGTTCGAAAGCGAATTATTTCGTCAGGGCGTTAATCGGGGTGAGGTCGAGCTTGCGGAACTCCACCACGGAGCCTTCCGCCTGTATCGCGACTTTGCCCTTCTTGGCGGTGCACTTGGAGCCGTGGTTCACGAAGTCGCCGTTGACCCATACCTTGACCTGGTCTTCGAGGCACTCGATCACCATGCGGTTCCATTCGCCGGGCTCCTTCTCGGAGTCGTCGGTCAAGTTCTGGATGCGGCGGGCCTTGCCCTCGGTGATGCCCCAGTTTTTCTCTGGTCCTCGGCGTTTCACCATTTCGGGCACTGTTATGTCCTCCACGATGCACCAGAAGTCGCCAGCGTGTCGGTGGTTCATCTGTACCTCGATCGATTTCGGAAACATCTTGTAGAGGGCGCGTGGCTTGGAGGAGTGCACCAGCACCCCGCAGTTGCCGGGTTTGCCAGCGAAGCGGTATTCCACCTCCAGCCGGTAGTTCCGGTTGATTTCGTCGTGCACCAAGTGGCCGCCGGGCGAACCGAGGCTAACCAGCATGCCGTCGCGGGACAGGAAGGGCACCTTGCCTTCGGGGTGCTTGTCGAGGTGGGGCACGTCTACTTTCCACCCCGTGAGGTCCTTTCCGTTGAAGAGGCTTCGGGTATGTGGGGATGGCAAGTCATGCTTGTCGTAGAGGCGTTGCCAAAACACTTTCCAGTACTCGTCGTAGTAGTCGTTGGCGGCTACTTTAATATGGGGGAGTTGTTCGACCACGGGCGTGGTTTTCGGGTCGTAGCCCTTGAGGTGTCCCTTGCCAACCCGCTCGCGGGGCGAGACGAAGCGCCATTCCTGATCGCCCATGACTTCCTCGCACAGCTCGGCCAGCGCCAAGTCGTATTCCTTCAACTGCTTGCGGGTGTTTACGTGGTTGTGGTCATGGTCGTGTAGGCGATTGGTGTCATACCATGTCTGGAAGCCTTCCGCCCAGTACTCGGAGCGGTTGCGCGAGGCGTAGCAGCGCTTGGGACCGCCGAAGACGATCCGCACCTTGTCTTCCTTATTTACCTTCACCTTGGAATCGGTCGGCTTGCCGTTGACCAGCACGTCGCCCCCATCGAGACATTTCTTGAGCAATTCCGGCGATTCCTCGGGGAAAGCTTTTTTCAAGGCGCCCAGCAGGGAAACTTTCTTGTCGCCCTTCACCCGTCGGAAGCGCTGGGTGGCCCGCCCGTCGTTCCAGATCCCTAGTTCATGAGATTTCTTGAAGGCCGCGGTCAGGCGATCCTGTTGATCTTTGTTGAAGCCCGCCCCGTGCACTACATGGCCGAACTCATGTATGAGAATGCTTTCCAGGCGCATGCCGCCCTCGTATTCCATCACGTCCTCCTCCGAGAAAAGCACCACCGGTCGCTGCCCGAACCATCGTAGAAATCCGCGCGCACGCCAGTTATAAAAATCCAGTTCCTTGCCCGTCTTGTCGCTGCGGAACTGGGGCAATTGGGAAGTCAGTTCGTCATGCCCGACCAAGATGCATAGTAATCGGCGCTGGCGTATGCGCTCGGCCACCACGGGGTCGATGCTCTTCATCATCTTTCCGAACAAATAGGCCGTTTCCGCGTGGGCGAAGTCCGACACCTTGCCCGAGGTGGCGATCAGTATGCTGTCCACCTCCGTTGCCTTCTCGTAGAACTTGGCGTCCAGTTTATGGGCCTTGGCCTGCGCTGCGTTCAGCGGTTTGGTCTCGTACTTGGCGAAGGCGGATAAGTGGTGCAACCCGGCGAGAAGCGACATTGCCAAGAAAGCAAAAGTAGAGGAAATATTCATTTTTTGGTAAGGGTTGAACATGGTGATCACCTTCGCGCCTTCGCTTCGTCTTGTCCATGAAGGAATGCAAGATGAGTTAGAAATGCTGAGTCTGTGTCGGGAGCAAAACTCTCCTGTCCTTGAATCGAATCTCATTTAGGGTATGAAGCCGTATGCTATACGGCTATGAGTGATTCGTCGTAGGGAATGAATGATTGCCTACTCGTTTCGCTTTTCTGCAAGGTTTTTTCGCGTGATCATTTGCGAGCGGTTTAAACTTTTTTTTCTTTTGGGGGCGACCCTGCTCGGCACAATTAAAAAGAAAGAATTCGCGTTTTTGATCTGGGTGGAGAACCCGTTACAAGAGTTAAAGATTATTACACACGGCTCGAAGCTTATGGAGAGTCCATTGACTCGTGAGGAGAGGATAAGTAATTATATTTTCCTCGTGAATCGCTTTCTCACCAGTGTCTTTGTTTCAGTCGCAGTTATTTTTATGGCGTGCTGTTCGGGATTTCGCTTGGATTCTGAGCTATGTCGAAATTGCCGCGGAGACGCCTGTCGCTTGGCATGTGGGGTGTGCGGGGGCGCGGGACAACTTTTCGTGCGAGATGATTTGGAAACCTGTGTTTGGTGCCATGGTTCGGGGCGTAGATGGGAGCGCGTGCCCGTGAGGCGTGTGGAAAAACAGTCGGATGGATCCGAAAAGGTCTTTATACGCTGGGTGACGCGTCGAGTTTGGTGCAGTCATTGTGGCGGGAGAGGTTCTTGGAGGAAGCGAGTGTTCGAGGCTTGCAAACCTTGCCAAGGTTCGGGATCAGGTGAATATCCCTTCGTTTGCGCCGTGTGCGATGGCACGGGGGAACGAACTAAAGGCATCAAACCTGAAAGAAACTGGGTGGAGGCTCCCTGACGAGGTAGGCTTGACCTTTTGTATGGTTAATCCGAATCTTGGAATCGTGCGTACAGTACTTGCATTCTTTGTGTTTCTCGTCGTCTTGGTTTCCTCGAATGGGGAACCCGCTTCCTATTTGCGCGTAAGCGGTGAGGCGGATGGGAGTCGGCGTCTGGAACTGGCTTCGCGAACCTTGGCTTCCCCCGAGCACGAGAACGTAAAAGTGACCTTGCTGGGCGTTTCCCACGTCGGGGACTTGTCCTTCTACAAGAGCGTGCAGGAACGTCTGGATGCCGCTGATCTGGTTTTGTTCGAGGGCGTGGGCTGGGGAGACGGCCCGCCCAAGGCCGGATCCAAAAAAACTTCCGGGGTGGGGGAATTGCAGGATTCCTTGGCCGGCTCGATGGGTCTCGTCTTCCAGTTGAAGGCGATTCGATACGATCGTCCGCACTTCCGGAACAGCGACATGTCTCTTCGAGCTTTTACGGACAGCATGAGTGGTGAAAAGAGTAAGCCCGACAAAAAAAAAGTTGATGAGAAGGGGGCGGGGAAGCCGGCAAAAGCCCCGCGGAAGGAGAAGAAAGACCTTGCCGCGCAGGAGGTGATGCGGGCGCTTTCGGGGGATTCCATTGCTTTTTCCTTCGTCAGCGGCACCCTGAAGATCTTTGGCAAAAGCCCCAAGTTTCGAGGTTTGATGAAGCTCGCGATGGTGGAAACCCTCGGCGCCTTGGGAGGAGACGTTTCCAGCCTCGCGAAAGCCGCGGGCCCGGGCATAGAGAAATTTATGCGCATTGTGCTCGAGAAGCGTAACGCCATAGTGATCAAGGATCTCAAGAAAATCCTAAAGGACAAGCAGGGGCATGGGGACGTGGTGGTGTTTTA
The DNA here is from genome assembly GCA_002730975.1 of Opitutia bacterium. Classification (GTDB taxonomy): domain Bacteria; phylum Verrucomicrobiota; class Verrucomicrobiia; order Opitutales; family Seribacteraceae. Next base: position 93,093 of record PCBO01000055.1, on the reverse strand, counting down.
CGGGGCCGCCCACATGCCTGATATCGAACGGCAATTGTCGGAGGAATTCGGCTTTGTCCCGGCAGGAGAGAAGTGGCTACCCGCGTTCGGGTTGAACCCAAAGGAGGCTGGACTGTCCGCCTTGGAGGTGAATCTCGTTCGAAATATGATTCGAACCCAGATCGGCAGGCTCAAAAAGAGAGTGGCCGATTAAATCTACCTCGTCCGGTCAATTGCAGACCAGCATGGGCTTGAGCACTTCTTGGGCTTCGCCGTCGAGGAATCCTTGTTCGGCTTCGACCAAGGGATATAAGCTGACCAGGGCATCGAGATTCACGGCGCCTTGTTGGAGCAGATCGAGGGCGCCTAGGTAGTCGGGCTTGGAGGAGGCGTAGGTTACCCGAACGTCGATCTGTCTACGTACGAATTGGGTGACGTCGAAGTCGACCTTTGCCCCGTAGAGGGCGACGACGGTGACGACTCCGTTCATCTTCAGGCTTTGCCAAGCGTCTGCGAGCACGGGCGAGGCTCCGGAAGCCTCGACATGGGCGTCGGCTTCCTCTCCGAAGTGATCTTTTACCTGTTCGTGGAGGGGCGGCAAGTCGGGGCCGACTGTGAGGGTGGGGAATCCGATGGAACGAAGGGCGGAGAGGCGGGCCTTCTCGTCGCGCTCGGTGCCGGCGATTACGACCTCGGCACCTCGATTCCGGGCGGAAATGGCGCAGAAGGCGCCGATGATTCCCGGACCGGTTACGAGCACTTTGTCGTCTTGTTCGATGCTCGAACGATTGCCTATGCAATGTTCGGCGACGGAGAGAGGTTCGGTGAGGGCGGCGAGGCGCATGTCTAGCCCCTCTGGCACGGGAATGAGGAACTCCGTGTCCACGGCCACGAACTCGGCCATGCCGCCGTCGAGGTGCAGACCTTGGACACGACGCCGAGTGGAGAGCTGGGGGAGACCTTGACGGCAGTAGGGATCTTCGTCGTCATGGTGCGTCTGCAGGGCGATCATGACCGCATGGTCTCCGATTTCCCAATCGGCGACGCTCGGGCCGACTTTTTCCACGATTCCCGAAAGCTCGTGGCCAAAAGTGACTTTTTCGAGGACGAATTCGTACCCCGGATGGTTAAGCCAAGCGTGAAGGTCGGAACCGCAGATTCCGCAGTTGGATACGCGAAGAAGGACTTCGTTTTCTCCCGGTTCGGGAACGTTCACTTCCTCCAAGCGGGCGGCTCGAGGTTCCTTGGCGTGTCGTCGGAATGCTTTCATGCGGATATTAAAAGGTTTCAAGCGTGGATACTTGCGGCGATTTCGTTCGCTTTTTCCTCACCGAAGAGAAGGGCGACGAGGCGAAGCCCAAAGGCGACGGCCGTGCCTGCTCCGCGAGAGGTTATGATTTCTCCATCCTCCACTACTGCGAGATCCTCTTGCAGTTCCGGCAGTTCGTCGGCGCAGGTGAAGTGAGCGGTGTAGGTCTTGCCGGTGAGGATGCCGGCGTCGAGCAGGATTAGCGGGGCAGCGCAAATGGCCGCTTGGGGGAGACCTGTGGCGTGTCGGGATCGCACGAGATCGAGCACACGCTTGTCCTTGCGCAGGTCGAAGGTGCCGGGACCGCCGGGGAGAACGAGTAGGTCGTAGTCGTTGGCGAGGCAGTCGTCGATGGAGGCTTCTGCCTTCATGACCACTGCGCATTTGCCCGTGACCTCAAGGGAATCGGTGCACGAGGCAAGAGTGACTTGAGCGCCCGCTCGTCGGAGGAGGTCGATGGGAGCAACGGTCTCGATCTCCTCGAAGCCGTCTGTAAGAATGACGAGAACGGTTTTCAAGGCTTGTCTTCCTTTGTCAACGCTTGGCAAAAAGTTCGTATGCTTTCCCAATACTCATAGCCCCCGACTGCGGCGACGTTGTTGTGCTCGCCATTCGGGATCTTGAGGAAGGACTTGGGCTCGGGCAAGGCTTCGAATAGCTTTTTTCCATGTCGGAAAGAGACCACTTGGTCCATGTCGCCATGGATGACGAGCGAGGGGCAGGAAATTTTATCGGCATTGGAGATGTTGCGAAACTTGTCCCACGGTAATAGGGGGAGTTCCGTCATTACGCGGAAAGCTGTCAGAAAGGGAGTTTCCAAGATGAGACCTCCCACCTTTTTGTTGGCGGCGAGTTCGCAGGAGGGGCCACCTCCCAGGGATCGTCCCATGACGACAATGTGTTCGGGCTTTACCTTCGCTTGTTCTACGAGATAGGCGTAGGCGGCATCGGCCGACTGATGGCATCCTTTTTCGGTGGGCGTTCCCGAGCTTCGCCCGTAACCGGGGTAATCGTAGGCTAATACGGAAACGCCAAGATTCCGTAGGCTCTCCAGGTACTCGCGGCAATGACCGATGTCCTCCCCGTTCCCGTGACTGAAGAGAATCGTGACCGGGATTCCCCCTTTTTCGTTCTTCAGATGGATGCAGGCAATTCTTTCTCCCGAAACTGTTTGCAGGTAGAGGTCTGCCTCCTTTTTATCATAGGACGGAGGTGGTTTCGGGAAAATCATTCCGTCCGAAAAATAAACTGCGAACATGCACAAAAGACCGTAACTCGCCACGATCAGGATGGCGATACGAAGGAACGGAAGATTGGTGAGGCTTGAAAAGTCAGCTAGCATTTTGGATTGTCTTACTAAGCACGTTCCGAGAAACTGTCCACACGCAAGAATGGAATACCAATTGCCCTAAATAATGATGAAGATTTGTTGTATCGGAGCCGGCTACGTGGGTGGTCCTACCATGGCCATGATCGCGCGGCAATGTGAAGACATCACCGTAACGGTGGTGGATATCAATACCGAACGCATTGCTGCGTGGGAATCGAACGAGTTGCCCGTGTTCGAGCCGGAGCTCCTGGAGACCGTTAAGTCTGCTCGTGGGCGTAACTTGTTTTTCTCCACGGATGTTGAAACGAATATACGGGAAGCCGATGTCATCTTTATCAGCGTCAATACCCCGACCAAGACTTACGGCGTAGGTTCCGGGCATGCGGCCGACCTTCGTTTCGTCGAGATTTGTGCCCGTAGGATCGCTGAGATCGGGGGCGGGAACAAAATCGTGGTGGAGAAGTCGACCGTTCCCGTGCGGACCGCCCACATGGTAAAGGAAATTCTAGGGGCTGCCCAAAACGGTTTCGAGTATCAAGTCGTATCCAATCCCGAATTCTTGGCCGAAGGTACTGCGATCCGCGACCTTGAAAATCCCGACCGTGTTTTGATCGGTGGTGAAACCACACCCGAAGGGCAACAAGCAGTAACCACCGTATCAGGGATTTATGAACGCTGGGTAAGCAAGGATAGGATAATAACGACTAACCTCTGGTCTTCCGAATTGTCCAAGTTGACGGCCAATGCTTTCCTTGCTCAGCGGATATCGAGCATCAATGCAATCTCCGCGCTTTGCGAAGCTACGGGAGCGGATGTCGACGAAGTGGCCCGAGCCATTGGCGCCGATTCCCGAATTGGTTCCAAGTTTTTGAAAAGCTCAGTTGGTTTCGGTGGTTCCTGTTTCCAGAAGGATATTCTCAATCTTTCCTACCTCTGTAGCCATTTCGGACTGCCCGAGGTGGCTGCCTATTGGGATCAAGTCGTGTCCATGAACGACTTCCAGAAGAGCCGTTTCGTCAAGCGTATGCTTGAGGCCATGTTCAATACGGTTTCGGGCAAGCGGATAGCCGTGCTTGGCTATGCATTCAAGAAGGACACGAACGATTCTCGAGAATCGCCTGCCATTGATATTTGTCGCCACTTGCTGGAGGAAAAAGCCTGTCTCAGTATCTACGATCCCAAGGTGCCGGAAGCTGAAATTTTCGAGACTTTGGGTTTGTCCCAATCGGATGCGGAGAATTCCTCAAGTTCCGATGCCGTCGTTACCTGTTGCTCAAGTGCCGAAGAAGCCTGCGAAGGGGCTCATGCCTTGGCCATACTTACGGAATGGGATGCCTTTCGCGGTCTCGATTACGCGGCTATATACGATTCAATGGTCAAGCCGGCTTTTGTCTTTGACGGTCGAAACCTACTGGATTTGGAAGCTTTGCAGGAAGTCGGGTTTCAAGCGTTCGGAATTGGAAAGGGCTAGGACCTAACCCTTATCTAGCCAGAGCATCCCTTAGTAAGTTAGCGCTTTCCTCCAGGCCTCCCGGACGAGCCCGTTCTAGCCAAGTTCCTCGGTAGCGTTCGACGAGGTCTTGTCCTGAGTGGGTAGAAACTACGGATTCTGGGCCAAGTATAGTCGCTCCTTTCCTAAGCGCATTGGAGGAAAGGTCCAAGCCGAGCAAGAGTTCGCGAGCCGTAATTCCCGAGTTGCCTTGTTCTCTCACGAGGTTTTCCAGCCGAGGTCTAAGATTTGACAGGATCTCTTGAGCTGTTTGGATTTTGTCAGCAGGGTGATCGACTTGGAGTCGCCCGGGAAGTTTTTCGGGTTGATCGGCGAAGAGGAGCAACCACGGGAGGCTTGCGTTAACGATTTTCGGACCGAGCGCGAGGTCCAGTTTCCCAAGTTCGACAAGGGCCTCAGAAGGGGTTTCGGTTTCGTCTGGAAACAGGAATTGGTCGAGGAGACCGACGAGTTCTGTCTCTGGATTAGAGGTCTCGTTCCAAGCCAGTCCTGCAGCATTTATTAGGGCCGGATAAAAGGTGGACCAAGGCTGGTGGTTTCCGCAATCCCCCCAAGTTGAGAGGAGTATCCCCGAAGCATTGTGAGAAAGTCCCGCTTCCGTTGCCGATCTTAGATTGGCGAGGGCGTTCGTCAGACGCCCCGTGAAGCTTCGCCAAGTTGCAGTTCCCGGAGCCAAATAATAGGAAAGCCCGCAGTCAGCTAGGGTTTTGGCTTGTTTTTCGAAAGGGTGTTCGGCTTCATATCCCCATATTACAGGAGAAGCCGACTTTGGGACATGGGCAGCGTTTTCTGGTTTCTCCAGTAGGATGTCGGCCCAAAAAAGCATTTCACGATCGTATTTCTCGACCAGTTTTCGAATGCCGTCGAGGTGTTTCAAGTAGACCGCGTGCTTGCCTCTTTTTTGGATGTCGGGCTGACTCCATCCCTGACCGAGTTCCCAAGGTTCATCCATTCCCACGTTGAACCTACGCGAACTGAAGTTCACTAGGTATTCGTCGTAGAGGGAGTCTATGAAGGCAAGCGAGTCGGAATTTGGTTTCAATGTGCTGCCGTGATCACGGACAATAAATGGCTCTTCACGCCGAAAGCCTTCCGGGCACTCAGCTAAATGTTTGTATTGTTCGTGCCGCAACCAGCGCTCAAAGTGTCCGAAGGAGTTGAAGTTCGGGACGAGCTCGATGAATCGTTCGCGGCAGTATTTGTCCAGGGTTTGAATCTCCTCAGGAGTGAGTGGTGAAGCGTCTTTCCATACGGTTTCGTGGTTAGCGAAGGCGAAGGTGTGCTCCACGTACAATTGCAACTCATTGTACTTCAGGTCCGCCAGTAGATCGATAAGGGAAAATAGAGTCTTCATCGTCGGTACCTTGCACCGGCTTATGTCCAGCATGAATCCTCGATTAGGAAAGGCGGGGTAGTCTCGAATCTCAAGACGAGGTAAGGTGGTGACGTTTTCGGTAAGAAGAGTCTTTAAGGTGCGGGTGGCTCGGAACGCTCCGGCCGGAGTGGTGGATTGGAGGAGAATTCCGTCGGCGTCGATCAGGATACGGTACGCCTCATCTTTGGGGGAAAGGTCGGTGGAAATCTCGAACCTCACGAACCCGCCTCTAACCTTGGTGGGCAACAGTCCTTTCTCCTTAGCGAAAAATGTTGCGATTTCGGCTAATTCTGAATCGCCGACTGAGTAGGATATGTCTTTAGGAACAGAAGTTTCACCACCGAGAAAGGCAAGGTGACGAGGAACGGGAAAGAGCTTTGGCGTCATGCGTTGAGTTCTGCGATTACTTTTTTGGGGAATAGAATACCGCATCCCCAAGTGAGAAATACCGTAACCGGCCATGCCCAGACCGAACTGATTGAACTCGAAGGCTTGCCATCTTTGACTTCAATGTGCGGGCAGAATGCTATTTGACGGTCCGAATAGATCTCCAGATTCAGCAGGGCGGAGTAGAGCTCGGTGCGGAGGAACAGCACTAAAAGAAAGGATAGGGCAAAGCCCAGAGCAAGGCCTTTGAGGCTTGCTCTGGGGGTGAAATAGGCAGCCAGAAAGAAGCCGAGCATCGGACCAACGGTGTAGGAAGTCATTCCGAAGGCGAGTTGCACGACGTTTACGTCTCCGCGTAAGTTGTGAAGCGCTACGGCGAAGGTGGATAGTGCAATTCCCCAGCCTACGACAAGGGATCTGGAGAGCTTTACGTCATTACGAGCAGTTTCTTCGCTCACCTTGACGTCGGTCTTGCGGAATAAAGAAAGCGTGGTTTGAGAGAGGGCGGCGAGGATGGAGTCCAAGCTGGATATTGCTGCCGCGAAGATGCCTGCGAGGATCATGGCGCGTAAACCGACTGGTAGTTCGGTAACTATCCAAACCGGATAATAGGCGTCCTTTCTTTCGGTTGGCGCGAGTTTTTCGATCTCAGCAGTGAAGCTTGGAAAGGTGTCGGGAGGATTTGCCTGATGAAAATAAGAATAGAGGGCGGCACCTACCATAAGCATGAGCACAGTGATGAGCAGGGCGGCGGAACTCGTGATCATGGCTTTACGAGCGTCGCTTGCGGAACGGCAGCAGAACATGCGCTGGGCGTTCAACTGATCCACGCCGAACATACTTATGTTTTGAAAGGGTACCGCGAAGATTGACACCCAGAGCGTAAAACCGACGGCCGGGTCGGTGGTTAGGTTGAGGAGAGTGAACTTACCTGCACCGTCGGCAACTGAAATCATTTCCGACAATCCTCCCTCTATGCCGTTGAGCAACCAGAAGAAAGAAAACAGTCCCGCGCCAACAAAGAGGAAAAACTGCATGACGTCTGTCCAAATCACTGTGCGCATACCCCCCATTAACGTCCAGCCGATGGCAAAAAGACCGATGATCCAAATACAATGTTCGAACTCCAGCGGAGTGACTATTCGCAGAGCGAGTGCAGCCACCAGCACTCTCACGCTCTGGCCGAGAATGCCACCCACCTGAAATACGATCGTAGCGAGACGTTTTACGCCTTCGCCTAGCCGATAGCCCATGTAATCGTAGGGACTGTAGATGTCACGTTCGTAAAAGGCTCGAACGAAATAGATACCCACAATGATCCGGGCGACTATAGAGCCTAGTCCCCATTGGAGGTAGGTAAAGTCCCCCGTAGCTGCATAGACCATGCCGGGTACGCCGATAAAAGTGACTCCACTTATCTCGGTCGCTATTATGGAACCGCTAACCGCCGGCCAGGGCAGGGTGCGTCCACCGAGAAAGAAATCCTTTACGTTGGATTGCTTGCCTCGCAACGAGTGGCCGACGAAGGTCGTTAGCAGGAGATATCCAACAACGACCGACCAATCCAAATTCGTAAAGCTTTCGCGTAAATCCATCCAGAGTTTTATTCTTATGCTTCCGAAACGAATTTGAGCAAACTTTCTTTATCCCAGACTTTGTTTTTGCTGCCATGATAAGTAAATTATGGATTGCTCAGAGTTGTCCGGTCATTTAGAAGTTTGATTTATGGCAAAGAATGCGTTGGACGGTGTGAACGACTTCTACGACGTCGTTGTCGTTGGTAGCGGGCTGGGGGGGCTTACTGGTGCGAATTGTCTGGCTAAGCAAGGTCACTCTGTTTTGCTTCTGGAACACCATTATCAATTCGGAGGCTTGGCTACTTGGTTCAAGCGGGCGGGGGGCCACATCTTTGATATTTCCTTGCATGGTTTTCCCGTGGGCATGGTCAAGTCGTGTCGCAAGTATTGGACGAAGGAGATTGCTGATTCAATCGTCCAGTTGAAGAACATTCGTTTTGTTAATCCGCAGTACGATCTGCGGACGACTTTCGATCGCTGGGACTTCACTCATATCCTCCAGGACAAGTTCATGGTGGCGAAGGAGAAGGTGGAGGACTTTTTCGAGCATGTTCGGTCTATGGATTATTTCATGCCCGATGGCCGTACCATCGGAGACTTGTTCGAGCAGTTCTTTCCTGGTCGAGACGATGTGAAGCGCCTTTTGCTTGAGCCCATCGCCTTTGCAAATGGATCCACTCTGAAGGATCCCGCAATTGCCTACGGTATCGTTTTTGCCAATTTTATGCGCAAGGGCATCTACACTTTTAAAGGAGGTACGGACACTCTTATCAAGAATATGGTCAAGGAATTGCGCACGAACGGAGCGGACCTGCGAAGGGAATGTCTAGTAGAAAACGTAATTACAGAGGAGCAATCCGGAAAGCACCACGTCCGCGGAGTGCGAGTGAACGGTAGAGACATTGGTTGTCGGGCAGTTCTCTCCAACGCCAACCTGAAAGATACCGTCGAGCGTTTACTTGGACAGAGTAAGTTACCGAACATGTTTCGCAAGTTTGCGTCCAAAGTGCGTGTGAACTCGACCTCCTGTCAGGTTTACATCGGAATCAAAAAGGGCGAGGAAATTCCCGAGGTCGGTGACCTCATCTTCACTTCCGAATCGAAAAAGTTTTCCAGCGACGAATTGACTGACCTTCACACCACTAGTCGCACTTTTTCAATTTATTATCCACATACACGGCCACACCTAAAGGATCCTCGCTACAGCATTGTGGCCTCGATCAATGCAAAATGGAAGGACTGGGACAAACTTTCCGAAGAGGAATACCTCGAGGAAAAAGAACGCCTTTGCGAGGAATCCCTAGTGGCCTTGGAAAAAATCGTGCCCGGTGTCCGAGACAAAATCGATCACGTCGAGGCAGCCACTCCTCGAACGATTCAACACTATACCAGACACTCGGGCGGTACTTCTTTCGGCACCAAGTTCGAAGGATTGGAGGTTTCCGAGAAACTGCCCCAACATGCCCCTGGCCTTTTTCATGCCGGCTCGGTCGGTATTATCATGTCCGGCTGGTTGGGCACCATTAACTATGGCGTAATCATCGCGGATAAAGTGGATCGCTTCCTCAATGGGAAATTTTCTTCCGACCCATCTGCTGATACCTCTTCTGTTAACACCTGACCCTGTAGGTCTTACTTAAACTTATTCATCCTCATGGAGGAAATTCATCGTCGCATTCCCCATCGAAAGCCGTTTCTGTTCATCGACGAGATCGTTGAAATTACTGAAACGAGTGCAATTTCTCGTTTGAAGGTTTCTCCAGACCTTCCTTTTTTTGAGGGGCATTATCCTGAAAATCCAATTATGCCGGGGGTTCTCCTTTGTGAGGCGGTCTTTCAAACCGGTGCTGTCTATCTGGCCGAAAAGCTTGGTTCCGATGCCTTGAACGTTGATAAGGTGACTCCAGTGCTTTCACGAATACGTGATGCTCGCTTCAAGCGGATGGTGCTTCCGGGGGATACCATAGAGATAACCGTCAAGGAGAAGGATCAAATCGGAAATTTTCACAATCTTACGGGGGAAATCCGAAAAGACGGTAAAACTGCCTTAACGGTTAGCTTCGCCTTGGCCATGGTGCCTAAGGACGAGGAGTAGGGAGCCTGATGAGTTTTCTTGGCTTAGAGGGGAAAACGTTTCTCGTGCTTGGGGTCGCCAACCGAAAGAGCGTGGCTTGGGCGGTCTCAAAAATATTGGAAGAAGAGGGAGCGGAAGTCATTTATTCCGTTCGTAGTGAAGAAAGGCGTCTGGAGACCACCAAGTTGTTGGACGAAAGACCCGTCTTCGTCTGCGATGTGGAGAGTGAGGAGGAAATAGCCGGATTGGCCAGTCGCCTCGAGGCAGCTGGCTACTCTTCGCTGGATGGCGTTCTCCATTCGATTGCCTTTGCCGATTACTCCGAAGGCATTAAGCCTTTTCACGAAACGAAGCGGAAGGATTTCCTTCGGGCCACTCAAGTATCCACTTTTTCCTTGGTGGAAATAGCCAACGCCTGCAAGCATCTCCTCGCACGAGAAGCCTCCGTAGTCACAATCGGCATATCCTCCACTCACGTCACTGCGGAGGATTACGGTTACATGGCCCCGATCAAGGCCGCCTTGGAAACTTCCGTTCGTTATCTGGCGAAATCGTTCTCCATCGATTCAGAGGTTCGTTTTAACTCCGTTAATGCAGGTCCCCTCAAAACGAGTGCTTCCGCAGGCATTCCTGGTTACCTTGAGAACTATCTTTACGCGGAGAAAATTACTTTTCGCAAACGCGCCTTAGCTACGGATGAAGTCGCCAATCTGGCCGCATTCCTACTTAGCTCGAAATCCAGCGGTATCAATGGACAAGGCATTGTCATCGATGCCGGGATGGGTTTCAATTACTTCGACAAGGAAGTGGTCAAGTCCGTCATGAAGATGGATGGTTAATAGTAGGGTTCTCCATGGTTTTTCAATTTTTAAAAACTTTGATTGGGCGCTGATTTAGGCAGAACTCTTTCTATTTATGGATTTTTCGAAAGTCGCAGTCGAGGCAATGGCCTATGCACTACCTCCGGAAGTGGTTACTTCCGATGCAATAGAGTCGCGCCTTTCGCCCTTATATGAGCGCCTTAATCTTCCTCAAGGGAGGCTCGAGCTTATGACGGGGATCCGAGAACGCCGATTCTGGCCCGAAGGTTACTCTGCATCCCAAGCATCCGCGGAAGCAGGTAAAGCGTTGCTGGGTAAGGGTGTCCCTGCAAAAGAGATAGACCTTTTGATTCACTCTGCGGTATGCCGAGATCGGCTTGAACCAGCTACTGCCTCTTACGTTCATCGACTGATGGGACTCGGTTCGAACGTCCAAATTCTCGATGTGTCCAATGCCTGCCTAGGCTTTCTCAATGCCTTGATCTTGGCGGGAGGTCTTATTGAAAGTGGGCAAATCAAACGCGCAGTAATTGTCGCGGGAGAGAATGGTCGTCCCTTGGTCGATAGAACCATCGAAATCCTTAATGAGCGAGACCTCGATCGCCAAACGATAAAACCGTTTTTTGCTAATCTCACGATTGGAGCTGGTGCCGTTGCTTGGTCTCTCGTCCATAGCGACTTGCTCGATCGCGAGGATGCTCCCTTGATAGGTCGGGGCGTTGTGGAAACTGATACTTCCCACAATGATTTGTGCGAAGGCGACTCCTCTGGAGATGCTCTCGAGATGCAAACGGACTCCGAAGAACTCTTGCACGCGGGTATTGCGGTAGCCACTAGAGCTTGGGACAAGTTTTCCCTTCACACGGGTTGGACACCCGAGACGCCTGAACTCATAATCACGCATCAAGTCGGTCGCGCTCACACTAAAGCCGTTTTCGAGTCAATCGGTCTTGATCCCGAGAAAAATTATTCCAGTTTCGAGACTCTCGGCAATTGTGGATCCGTCTCTCTTCCCATCACATATTCCCTTGCCCATGAGGCAGGGAAAGCAGCGTTGGGTTGTTCCACCGCTTTCCTTGGAATCGGTAGCGGGCTTTCCTGCATCGTTCATTCCGTCACCAATTGAAGCTTCCCGCCGACATTCAGCAAGAATATCCCTTTAGGGGGAAATTCCTAGAGATTGCAGGTGGTTGGCGCTTGCATTTCCTCGACGAAGGGGAGGGCGCCCGTCCCCCGATACTGATGTTGCATGGGAATCCCACTTGGTCCTTTTTTTACCGCAAACTGATTCTTGCCCTACGGGAAGAAGACCGTTGCATTGCTCCTGATCATCTCGGTTGTGGTCTCTCCGACAAGCCCCCTCACGATTCTTTCTCTTACGATCTCTCGGCTCACATCGGTAACCTGCGCACCCTGCTGGACCGACTCGGCATAGACAAAGTGCGTCTCGTCGTTCACGACTGGGGTGGAGCGATTGGTCTTGGAGCCTTTCGTAATGCGCCTGAGCGCGTGGAACGTCTGGTTATTCTTAATACCGCGGCCTTCCTTTCCCCTCGAGTTCCCAAGCGAATCTTGTTTTGCCGTTTGCCCATAGTTGGGGCTTTTCTGGTTCGCGGACTGAATGCGTTTGCGGGATCGGCTGCTCGCATGGCCGTGGTCAAGCCACTTCCCGCAGCCGTTCGCAAAGGTTTTCTTTACCCCTACGACTCTTGGTCCAATCGTGTCGCGGTCTGGCGATTCGTTCGAGACATACCTCATGAGGCAAACCACCCGACCCGACTTCTTGTCGCGGATATCGAAGAAAAGCTTACCCGATTTGAAAACACTCCTAAACTGGCATGCTGGGGCTTGCGCGACTTTTGTTTCAGTGAGCATTTTCTCGACCAGTGGCGCAGGCGTTTTTCCGGTCTTCCGGTGCAGACCCTACCCAATGCCGGTCACTATCTGTTAGAGGATGCATCGGACGAATGTATTCCACGCATCGTGAATTTTCTTAGGGATGCGTAAATGGTTCCGCTTGCATCGTAGCTGAGCGACGATTAGATTTTTGATTGGATGACTCGCAAGACACCGATTAGAAATCGTGGAGAAAGCACGCACAACGTCGTGCCTTATGTTCCTTATGACAACACCTCCGACGCTTATCGGCCCGAACAACCTCGAAAGCCGGAGACTGGTTTCGGAGTCTATGTGAGCTTGGCTAGTATTGTCTTCCTTTTCATTTTCTTTTGGTTCTTATTTGATTTGGTGGTCGGGACGTGGGAACGGCTCAAGTAAGCGAACCAACCGATTCCACGCGGGACCAGTTCTCTCCGGAGGATGCCTTGGTGGATTTGTTTGTTGATCACCTGTCGTTAGAGCGGCGTCTCTCGGATTACACGGCGCGAAACTATCGTCATGCTCTAATGAACTTTTTCGTTTGGTTGCGCTCGCAAGTGGATTGGCACGGCGACCTGAACGTCATTTCGAAAACCTTTGTTCGTTCCTATCTAGTGGAGGAACAGCATCGCCTCTCGCGGCGGACGCTTCGTAACCACGTCTCTGGCATCCGCATGTTCTTCAAGTTTTGCATGGAACGCAAACTGGCCGAGCGAAATCCTTTTCTCGGGCTTACTTTGCCCAAGATTGCAAAGACCCTCCCTAAGTTTCTTACAGAGAGGCAAGCCGATCTTCTCCTGTCTCAGCCCATTCAGCTCATCGAGGCCGATGCCTTGGAGCCTTTTCTTGCATGGCGCGATCGGATTGTTCTGGAAATCCTGTACGGTGGTGGTGTACGGGTAAGTGAATTGGTGGGCTTGAACTATGGTGATCTTGACCTCAGGCGTGCTACAGTTCGAGTTACTGGCAAGGGGAGCAAACAACGTCTGTGCCCGATAGGCGAGAACGCCGTTCATTGCGTTCGCCATTTCAGAAATGAGTTTGCTCAAGATGCATCGGTGAATGCTCCCCTGATCGTGAATCGCTCCGGTAAACGTCTGAGCGTTCGTTCCGTCCAGACCTTACTCAAGAAGTACCTTCGCATGGCGGGCTTACCTGACGACCTGACTCCTCACAAACTTCGTCACTCTTATGCCACCCATATGCTGGACAACGGGGCTGACTTGCGTTCTGTACAGGAGCTTCTTGGGCACGCCAATTTATCAACCACGCAAATTTACACCCATGTTACAGTGGCCCGTTTGAAGCAAGTGCACGGGCAGGCTCATCCTCGAGCATGAGTGTCCGCCCCGTTCATATTGGCCTAATTGCTCTTCGGGCACTGTCCCTTTTGATATTATGCTTTGGGGTAGGGCTTTGGTGGTATCACGGAGCGCAACCCGGCCTATGGAAAACGAGCGTGGAAAACCGAGTTGAACTTCCTATCATCGAAGGCATGCCCGAGCTTGGTACTCAGGAACAAATCGTTTGGGAAAACCGTTTTGTCGCAGGAATAGAAACTCCGATTCTTGCCTTGGTTCTTGCCCTTTTTGTATGGAGTCTTTCTTTTTTATGTTTTCGACAAACAAATCCGTAAATTTTAAAAACGATTACAAGCAATGATTCATAAATATTTTTCTTTTCTCGTAGCTTTATCTGCGTCCACCTGCCTGTCGGGCAAGGCGATTACTTTCGACTTCAAGGATCCGAAAAACGTAAACAACGTCATTTTTCAGATGGATGCCCCGCTCGAGTCGATTAACGGATCCGGTCAAGGCGTCGCGGGTGTCGTGAAGTTCGATCCCGATTCCCCGGAGTCCACATCTGGCTCCATCACTCTCGCAGTCGCCAGTCTGCATGTAGGGAATCCTGTTCTTAAGGAACATATCCATGGCGAGGAGTGGATGGACGTTAAGAAGTATCCCGAAATCAAGTTTGTCTTGTCTCAACTCATGAATGTGCGGAAAGAAGGTCTCCACCTTCTCGCCGAGGCCAAGGGAAAGATGACTATCAAAAAAGTGACTAAGGAAATTACTGCTCCGATTAAGTTTACTTTCCTTAAGGGAATGCTGGAAAAGCGTAATCGCGTTCCGGGAGATCTTCTTGTGATCCGTTCCAAGTTCATCGTTAAGCGTGATGCTTTTGGAATACGACCCGGAGAAAAGCTCGAAAAAGTTTCCAATGATATAGAGATTTCTCTAAATGTCGCGGGAGCCGCTCCCGCCAAGTAAACTTGGTTTTATCTTTTTCCCAAAGTTTTCTTTATGGCAGCCTTGATTTCAGGGATTTCTCCATAGGGGTCTTCATACTTTCTACAATAGCTTTTCAGTGCTTTTGTTAGCCTGAGTACGACTGCCGAGTACTTTGGTAATTCGAAACAGTTATCCATTTCATCGGGATCCTCAGCCAAATCGAAGAGCCAGGGTTCATCCATAGCGGAAAAAACAATCTTATAGTCGTCGGCTACGGCGCAAAGCCATGGTTGGCCTCCGCTGGTGGAACGAATGAAGGCGACGTCTCTCCATTCCTTCCCCTCTCCTCGAAAGAGAGCGGAGGCGTCTCTTCCTTGTTCCGCGCCGACTGTTTTGACTTCCATTAGTGAGAGTATGGTTGGGAGAAAGTCGACACAGCTTAAAGCCTCGTTCACAATTGTCCGGGCAGGTACCTTGCCGGGACAATGGAGCAAGAAGGGAATTCGAGCCGAGCCCTCGTAGGGAACTCCTTTGTTCAGTCGCCCATGCTCTCCACAGAGGTCGCCGTGATCGGAGGTGAATACGATGAGCGTACGATCGAGAATCTTATTAATTTTTAGGGATTCCAAGATTCGGCCCACGTTGTCGTCCAAGCATTTAACCATTCCGTAGTATTTCGGCATGATCGAGCGAACGGTATCGGCGGTAAGTCTGGGACCTTGCCTGCCACCCCATTTCGGAGTTTGGCCCAATGTCTTTTTGAGCGACCGAGGTATGGGTACTTTGGCGTCGGCATACATGACGTCATAGGGAGGTCTTACAGTGTTCGGACCATGCGGGTCGGGATAGTCCACCATATAGCAGAAGGGCTTGCTTCGGTTGAGGTTCACGAAGTCGATTACCTTGTCCGTAAGCCAGTCGGTGGAAAAACTTTTCTCGTCTGCTCCCGCAACTTCGTAATTGGGTTTTCCGTTACGCCGAGCGGCGACTCTTGGACCGTTCTCAGTATCCTCGAACTTTTTCCAGTGCCCACGGTTGAACATGAAGCGATTGTCCTCCCAGCCGAATTTCCGTTTTGGTTCCCACTGCGGTTTGCCTTTTCCATCGAGATGCCACTTGCCTGCATAACCTGTTGCATATCCTTTACGCCGTAGAATCTCGGCGAAGGTCACAATCTTTTCATCGAGTGGAATGTTGTTGTCCGTTACAGGAGTGTGCTGTGGATAGCGACCGCTCATTAGGGCTCCGCGGGAAGGAGAGCAGACGGGAGTGGTTGCATAAAAACTGGTGCAAATTGCACCGTGTTCTCCGATCCAATCTATGTTTGGTGTTTTAACTATTTGACCACCATAGCATCCAAGCGTCTTGAAATGATGCTCGTCAGTCTGAATCACTAACAAGTTCAGAGAATCATTCTTTTCAGTCCCAAAGGTCGGCAGGCAAAGATTTATGAGAATGAAAAGTGGAATCACTAATGCGGCTAACTGAAATTTCATGATAAAGGTTATTCATTCGTTATCGAAGCCCCCTTTATCGTTAGTGGCAATATGATTAACATTTATGGAATGAATTCACCTATGGATTTCCTGTTTTAGTATAAGAGGAAAATACCAACAAAAGAAAAGGACTCTGATATCGCTCTCCGAGCCCTCTTAAAAAAGGTGGGGCGGCGTTCGCCACACCCTTTTTCCCGGTATCTTTATTTTGCTCTCATACAAGTTGGCAAGCTGACTAATCACCGACGTCATTGAAGGTCGCAGTCCTTATCGCTTTCTCCTGACAGGGGCGTCTATTGATCTGATATACAACTACTATTGTGATCTTTACACCGTGAAAGAGATTTAAATCCACTTTAAGCATTAGTCATATGAATAAGATGAATAACCTTACTACTCGACAAAAGTTTTATTTTTTGAAAAAACTTTAGAAATTCTCTTGCTGTCTAGAATCATCAAAGGTTCCATGAACGAATGAAAATGAATACAGCTCACCTTCTTCGCCGCAACTTTCTGAAAGACTCGCTTCTCGCCGCAAGTTTGCTTACTGCTCCCGGTGCCTTCGCCGAGCGACTTACACTTACTCCGCAGCAAACCCCAGGACCTTTTTACCCTAGTGAATTACCTCTGGATACTGATAACGACTTGCTTATTCTTAATGATTCTCTGACTCCTGCAGTTGGACAAATAACCCATCTGTCCGGTCGGGTATTAGACATTAAGGGAAACCCTCTCCGCAATGCCGTCGTCGAAATTTGGCAAGTGGATGGTAATGGCATATACATGCATCCCCGTGGCGGGAACCGCAGCAAGATTGACGCTCATTTTCAAGGATACGGTCGGTTTCTAACCGGTTCAACAGGAGAATATTATTTTCGTACGATCAAGCCCGAACCATATCCTGGTCGAGCTCCTCACATTCACGTCGCAGTTAAAACTAGAGGACATAAGAAATTCACCACTCAGTGCTATGTCAAAGGTGAACCCAGAAATGCAAAGGACTTTATCTTTAAAAGGTTTCGTGATCCTAAGGTGAAGGCTTCGGTGGAGGTAGACTTCAAGAACGTGGCCGGATCCAAAGTGGGGGAAGTTGCTGGACGCTTCGACATTGTTCTCGGTTACACTCCAGAGGGATAAATCGACAGAATCGGAATTCTTACTTTCCTTTGGTTGAAAATCTTAGATCTTAGGCCACCTCACTGCCCTTAGGTCGGGCAATTCTTACCTGAGATCACTTTCCGTTAAAGATAACCAGCTAACAAAATCGGATCGGTACTCACGTGTGTCGTAATCAAATCCTGTTCTTTGCTTTCCAGTCCAGGGTTCCGATCACAAGTTAGTGGATGTGTCAGTTGCCACAGGTTATATTCTTCTAATCCAAAATGATTCGGAGCCTTAAGTCCGTCTTTTAATTTCTATTTTCCAGCGATGGACGTCTTGCCTGTAGACTTCTGTACTAGTTTGCCGAAGGTACTGGCGTACGGTCGGGAAGGCTATATCTGATATAGGTTAGGGACTTCGAATATGCCGGTTATGACTTTTAACGGGGTTTTGGTGCGCAAATGGGCTGAGAAGTGGTGAGTTCGAATGGCATGACTCCTTGCTCGAGATTCTCGAGGAATGGGGTATTGTAATTTGCTCCTCCATACTCTCCGGGACATTCGTCGCCCATTTCTTTGGCCATAATGAGAACTGTTTTTGGTTATTTCTTTCCAGAACCGAATTATGGAATGAGTAAAATAAATGAGTGCAGAACAGTTTGAGCTTCATATCTCATGAGGTGCAGAATGCAACCATGCGCCTATAGATTAAGGAGTAGTAATCCGGAGGCGAAGGAAGTTGCGACCACCTGAAGGAAGTGGTGCCTCGGTTTCGTAGACTATGCGTTCCATTTCAGCACCTAAAGCGACTCTACGTGGGGATAACTTGAACCCTGAGCTAGTCCATGTTCTTAAATCATTACTTTTTTCGATGTGGTATTGAAAATTCTCTTCTGTAGTCGCTAGAGGCGACTTGAAGCGAACGATAGAGATCGCTTGGTTGCTTGAGTTTGTATGGGAACGAAATGGTAAATCTTTCCAGTGGTCAGGACCAAGAGAATCGGAACCAATGGCTCGTTCGAATAAATTACTAAAGCCATCCCCATCGGAATCGCTGTAATCCTCATCGAATACTTTCTTCGCTTTAGATTCGGAAAGACCTTCGCGAGCCATTAGGCGACGCACGAACCGTTCCCTCGTGCCATCGTAACGTACGTCACCTCGCCGGAAGTCAATCCATGCCTTTTTGGTTGGCTTGACAACTGTCAGAAAACGAGTCACGGGAGGGGCTGGAACAAACTGGTCGTTCCCCGGGGCAGTAATGCTTAGTTCAACAGTTCCAATTCCTACCGGAACAACGCGATGTCCGTCCACTACTCTGACGCGAGTGGAATTGGAACTGGTTATTTGCAAGGGAACTCCGCCGCTAGAAGAGACCCCCTGAAGAATAAAGGCCCGATGGTTCATAGGCGTGTCTCTTATACCGCCTTTTTCGCCTGCATTTGGAAATCGAATTTCCTGTCTTTGTTTTGTCGTCACTTGGAAGATATGATTTACGGGCGTAGCTGCATGGACGTAAGCGCTCCCACTTTGATTTGCAGTTATACTCACCTCTCCGGCGATTCCATCAAGAGTTACGACGCCGGATGAGTCGACTGAAGCATGTCCGTATTCAACTGTAAAAATGACCGGGAGACTATAAACTGGGTGGTGTTCGCCGGATGAAATCGCACTCGCGACCAATTGGAAAGGAGGGTCGTCCCTAGTCTTTTCTATGGCGATGGGAACAAATGTGATGTTTTGATCATCCTTGGTTACTGGTGGAATCACATGCATTTGCAAGCTTACTGGATGAGCAGGGTCATAGCGATCATCACCCACTTGCATGGCGGTGATGGTACTGGTACCCGCATCTATAACGGTAACTATAGCACCGGAAATCACCGCAACGTTAGGATTCGAGGAGACATAAGATACAGGAAGTCCCGAAGAAGCGAAGGCGGTAAGAGGGAATGAAGGATCACCGACGGCTTTCTCCACCAAGGGAGGGAAGGTAATCGTTTGAGAACCTCCGAAAGTTGGTGGGGTAGAACGGAATGGATGAATAGAAGATAGTGATTCTGGTATCCCCCATTTGTGGGCAAGGTAGCCCTCGATCTTTTGTCTGTTTACGGAGTTTACGTCCTGATCATAAACAAGGGCTTCGGCTATTTCACCGGAGAATCCGTTGCCTACCTTGTCTAATGCTTGTACTTCACCATTAACTCCACCTGCTTCAATCACTTCACCATCGATCCACAGGGATTGGCTACCGGGAGTTACCCTGAGAGCATTGACTGACCAACTCGAACTGCTGACGTTCGATTTGAGATTTACCCCTACGGTTTCTCGATGAAGTCCGAAATAACCATAAGCATCCGTGGTACTAATATCTCCACCCAAAACTTTTGACGAACCGACTCCATTTTGTTTGTGGACGAGGAAAATGAGTCGAGCTGCAGGAACCTCGTTGTCTATATCAAAGGATTCGCTCTGATCAAATCTCACTACTGCTTTTTCATTGAGAGTGTTCGGTTGCCATACTGGCATGCTATTCGAGGTGCCTTGGATGGGGTTGTTCGTGTTTCCGGATTTATCCCCCCAAAGACTGATTTTGTTGCCTGGTAGGAAGTCGGTCGGTTCGTCGCGGTATTGATCGGCATTTACGTCGTTAGCATCGAACCATAGTTTAAGCCCGGGAGTAGAATCACTGAAAAGATTGCCGTAACCTATGGTAAACGACTGAGAAACTGAGGTTGCCATTTCATAGCGATTGTCTCCTGTTTGCAATGCAGTGATAGTCGCGACACCTGGTCCATGTACACTTACAGTATTTCCCGACACCGTTGCAAGTGCAGGATCGGATGTGGAAAAAGACACGGGAAGCCCTGAACTGGAATATGCGGAAATGGTAAAGGGGAAGTCGCCGACGGAGTGATCCTGAATCGCGTCAAAAGTAATGGTTTGCGGAACTTTCCAAACCGTCATGTAATTGTTAACGGGCAGCGCGGATTCATAATAATCATTTCCAGCTTGTCGTGCCGTTATTTTCGTTGTGCCCGCACCTATGATTTCCACTTTGTTGAAATCTCCTCCAGACTGGCCATGAATGAGAGCAATTGCCGAGTCCGAGAGGGCAGAATCATAAACACGAAGGTCATCCACCTGCCCTGGCATCGAAGCTAAAGCATCTCCGACATATAGAGCTGATAGTCTGCTGGCTAGGTTCATGCCGCTTACCTCCACCCCTGTGATCTCGCTGGATTTGTTGCCGTCTGCGTATAGAAGGAGGGATCCATTGGAATCCTTACTGTAAACAAGAGCAATGTGTGTCCACTGGTCATCACTGAGGATGGGAGTCGACGAGGATATTTTCGCAGTACTTGTATTTCCATCTTTGTGGAAAGTTGCCGTGACGAAACCATCCGTGGCATTTTGCTCTATCCGAAAAACCTTCATCGGAACAATATTGTCCTTGGATAGGATTACTGCCCCATCTGAAGAAATATCTTCAGGTTTAACCCACAAGCTGATGGTGAATTCTTCTTTTAGGGGAACGCCTCCGAGGTGAACGTATCCGCTTGGAGCTTCCAATGAAATCGCGTTATCGAACTTGCCTTTATTCCATGCTTTTCCGATTCCGGTACTAACCAGATTTACTAGAGTTCCATTGTATTTGCCAAGTTCGTCTTTGGCAGAGTTGTAAAGATTTTCATTAAATTTCCAATAAGCTAGAAGGTTCTCTTGCGCAGTGACTCGCAGTCTGGCGATATTTGTATCTTCTATTTGGTAAAGGAGTGGAAGTAGAGTGGCATTACCATCTTCATCGAATGAACCTCCTTGTAACTGAAATGGGAGAGAATCGGCGGCTATATTCGTCAAATCCTGATCAAAGACGAGAGATTGTGACTTCTTGTCGCTTACGGTAAGTACTCCGCTCAAATATGTGAAGAAATAATTCGAGGCGTTGACTTCTTGAGGTATAATTTGATAACTACCTGCGGGACTACCGACATTTGCGACGGTGGTGATATTCACCGGACTTAAAAGAGAACTGTTGTTCTCTCCGTTAACGAAACCAGTAAGGTCATAAGTAAGGTCCGGATTTGGTTCGCCGGTTTTACGAAATTGGTTATCCGCTTTGATCACGAGTTCAGCCTTACCTATTTGAATCTGTCTCAAGACATTTTTGGCGGGCAACCAGTTCCCATTTCCTGCTTGCGAAACCTTGATGCCTACCATGCCGGGACCTTTGATGCTCAAGCGACTGCCATTGAGGTCGACTGCCTGGGAACCGGATACGATTTCAAACGAAACCGGCAAGTCTGACGTTGCGGATGCATTTAAATCAATCGGAGATGACCCATACCGCAAACCCGCAAGAGGTTGCTGAAATGAAATGCTTTGTCTGCCTCGAAGCACTTCTATATTTATGGACCCCGTGTCTATACCGGAAGGGTTTTCCACGGTGACTTGAACATTGAAGGAACCGGTGACTTCGGGTTTTCCGGAAATGATCCCTGTGGCGTAGTCTACGGCAAGTCCTTGGGGTAGGTTGGTAGCGTTGAAATCAGTGGGACCTTTTGTGCCCGTAATTTGATAGGAGTATTCCATTCCATATCTAGCGACAAGCGCTGAATCTCGAAGATTGTAAACTTCATCAAGTTCTTCGATGGTAAGAGCTCGGTTGAACACTCTGAAATCATCGAACACACCATCGGTCATTGGAGATTGTGAAGGCATGCCACCAACGTAGAGGGTGTTGTCAGCACCTTCCCAGTCCAGAATGCCGGTTGCAGGCACTGCTGTGGTTGCCTCCGCCGCATTGAGGAATAGTCTAAGTTTTACCCCATCATAGCTTAGAGCATAATGATTCCATTCATCCAATACGAATGGAGTCCAATCCGTGCTCGTCCAACTGCCTTGAGTTAGGGCGGGACCAATGTAGGCTCGACCTCTAACGAACCCATCAAGGATTTCTACGCGAAATTGTCCGCTTCTCAAGAGGTGGGCATCCAAATCAGATGTTTTAGCCCAAAAAGTTACGGCGAAGGAACCTGAAAGCCCGAATGCTGACTGAGAATCGATATAGGCGACGTCATTTACGCCGTCAAATTTTACGCCAAGACCTTCTCTTCCCCCTTGTCTAGCAGCGACGAGATCTTCAAAGTTGAGGAGTGTTCCGGTTTTTCCATTCCCCGAGGCATCTGTAAGAAGAGTGCCGTTGTTCTCATCAAAGGTCCAGTGAGCCAAGGGCATGATCGGCAACTGAATCTTTGGGCGATTGTCGAATGAGGGAGGACCGTCTTGATACTGATGACCTCCGAAATCACCGTTTCCGCTACCATATAGTTCGGATACGTCCAGTGCGGTCAGCGCTCGAGAATAAATGCGAAGTTCGTCCAGCTTTTCGGCGAACCGTTCTTCGCCGGCTTCAAAATTTCCGATCACGCCAACATTGCTCTTGGCTACCAGACTACTTTCTCCAACGAGATTCCCGTTGATGTAAAAGACGGTCTTGTCGTTGTCGACGTCACCCACGGCGACGAGATGATGCCAACCGGTCGAGAGGGTGTCGGCAGTAAAGCCCGAGCCGGTAAAACCGTTGAGGGTATTATATACTCCAAGCTGCCGATTTCCCGCTGCATCAAACACTACGTGGCGATCGTTTGCAGTCGCGGCAACCAACGTATGTTGAAGCAAGACTCCGGTGTCTGTCAAAGGCGCGGTGAACCATGATGAAACAGTCCAGTTGGATCCCATCGGAACTTCGTTTACTCCCAGCGTAATCCTTGAAAAGCCTCCTGGCACTCGGATGCCGGAACCGAATTGTCCCGAAACCTGCAAGTCGGCATCAGCGATGTTGATCAAGGTGCCTTGTCGGTTTTTCGGGGAACTGTCATAGATGTTCGAACCATCCACTTCTTCGAAGTTGAAATAAAGCTCGAGATCTTGTTTTACCTTGTAGGAATTACCGACGAGGTCATCCGTAACTTCCCATTTGTGGGCAAGGTAACCTTCGACCTTCTTAACTTCATCCTCGGGTAAAAAGCGATCGAATACGAGGATCTCGGCAATGTCCCCTATGAATTGTCCATAGCCTGTGGAAGGGTCATTTCCGATGGACACTCGATCAATGTTTATCGATTCGTTTTTGTAGGAAGCCAATCGCGACCCGGGTTTGACGTCCAGTGTCCAACCCGATGAACCATCGTCGGCGCCTATTGCCACTCCGGTTCCTTTGGCAACTGCAAAAGCATGAACGCCTCCGACTGCAGAACGAATGGTGCCGACGTTTAGATATTCGCCTGATGCAAAACGCACGGCTGGTCGCCCATCAAAGGATGACGTAATGTAAATGGGGCGAAAACCTCCTACTGTTTGAGTTGCATTTTGCTCACTCTTTGATTTGTCCGTCCACTTGCCAATGGGTTGGTCGGGGAGAATGTTGTCCGGATCTCCGTCACCATCTACGTCATTCGCATCAAGCCAAAATACCAGACCGTCCAAGGTGTACTTCGTGAGGCGAGAGTCGCTAGCGGTAAAGAACTTGTGCATGGGAGACCAAGCTCCGCCGCCGATATTTTCAGCGTGAGCTCGAAAGAAGTAACGCTTGTCGGTTTCGAGATTGCTGAGTTCTAACGAAACAGGTCCTAGTCCCACGGGTTGTCCATTGTTGATGACGGAGACTTGATCCCAATTTGCCGAGTTGTTGGCATCGAGCGTAAGATTTTCACCCCCATCTGTTTCGCCCCAGTAAATTTTGACTACCGGATTGTCTCCACCTTCATTGTTGACTTCGTAAACACGGGTTATACCGGTAAATGGATCGGCGGTTTTGTGAGGGTGGTTTGCCGCGAGGACAGTGCCGACTAAATCCCATTTGTAAGCCAAGTAAGCTTCCACTTGTTGTCGGTTCTTTTCGCTAAGCATGCCTTTGTAGATAATAACCTCAGCCACCTCGCACTTAGACATTTCTGACGTCCCAGTTCCATAACCGCCAAACTGTAATTGCCCGGGCGCAAAGTCGTTGTCGTTTGATCCATTCGACCCATTTTGGGTTTGTATGCCGTCATGCCAAAACCAGGCTTTCGGATTAGATTTCTTGTCGATTATTCCGACGTTCATGTGCCAATGGGCGTCAGCAGTAGAACCCGGATATTTAACCCAACCGCCGGGATGCCAGCGTCCGACTCCATTGCCATGAAATCCAAACAACCAGTTTCTAGTTCGTGATGAGATGACACGTTCATTATCTCCACCTGTGTAACGGGCAATGGAGAAGATCGTGTAACCCGAACTGGTGAGGAAGTCGTAATTGTCGTTAGACCAGAGTTTATCATCACCATCGAAATTGATAGCCGGTTTACCGTTCAGTCCGAACATCGAGTACGTCGGGTTGCCCGAAGTTGAAGTCATGTCGCGCATGAAACCCGAAGAATCCTTCCATGAGGTCACAACTGCTCCATTTTGATAGGTCAAACCGAGGTCATCCTTAGCATCACCATCCATGTCCGATGCAGAGTACCAACCAACTATTCCCGGCGCAGTACCTGCGTTAAAGGTGAGATCTCGGATTTCGTCTATAACGGTAATCACTCCACCAGTGGAAAGTACATTCGCGTTGAGGGTAGCCTTTTCGGGAAAAACATCGGTGGCAGGCGTGGTTACGATTTGAGGCAGTTCTATGGCGTGTAGAGATACTACACCTGTATTGATCATGTCTCCGTCGTATACCTGCGACACCTCTTCTTCCGTTAGCCCTCTGTCGTATATGCGAACTTCATCCAATAAGCCCTTGAAATTCCCTAGACCGTTGAAAACGGATGTACCGATGGTCTTGCCTAGGGCTGGAGCTTCGTCATGAGTCGGCAGGGAAGGTGAGCCGAAAAGTTGAGAACTGCCGCTTATTTCTCCATCTACGTATAGCTTGAACGCCTTGGGAGAATCACCGAACGTGACTGCTGCATGGTGCCATTGGTCGTCTGCGAGATCGATGACGTGAGTTTGTTCCAGGCTGTTGCCGGCATCTTTGATTTTCGCGGAGAGAATACCGTTGTCGAATTTGATTCCGAGACCGTTGGTGGAGTCGCCTTCATCATAAATGGTTTGTGAGATAAAAGCTGCTTGCGGGACATTCAAATCCGATAATCCATTGTTGTATATCGAAGCGATTTCGCTATCGGACAACGCGATGTCGTATATGCGAAGGTCATCGGTTTCACCAGTAAGGTAATCATTGAAGATAGAGCCTCCGCCCCCACCTCCCAAATGCCAATAATCAATGGCAGGAATATCAAGAGGAGTTGAACCGAAAGGAACGTCTGCTTCACCGCTCTTGTTGCCGTCTACGTAAATCCTAACCTTGTCTTCAGAAGGGCTGAAAACGCCTACGACGTGTCGCCAGGCACCGGAAGGAGCCAATGTCGTCGCTACTGCGGAAACCGTTCCGGTGCTTGTCAAATGAGTCATGTTCAAGGTATTTCCCGGGGCGAGTGAAAGTCCTTCTCCGTTGCGCTGGAATATGGTTTTATGAAGTGCGGTAGGAGTAATGATATCGCCCCATGGACTAGTGGAATCTAGAATCCAAAACCCATCTTGATTTGGGTCTGCAGGGTTAATCTTAGTCCACGACAAGGAAGGTGTTCTTATCCAAGGTTCGATTCTTGACCCTCCTCCCCATTCGCCATGAGCGATTGCGATAAGGTGCTTGTCTCCTGCAACGAGAGAAACAGGATCCTTTGTGAAATTGCCGTTTCCACCAAGTTTATCGGTCAAATCGAATTGATTGTTTTTATTTAGATCGAGCCAGATTGTTGCTCGATCATCTTTCCTAAGGCATCTGAAACCGTAGTCGCCATCCTCAGGCACCACGAACGTGCTTAGCGCAAGGAACATATAATTGTCATTCTGGTTGATACCTACGCCGGCATTTTTGAATTCATTGTCATTGTCGATGTGGAGGTCTTCAGCGGTCCATACTTTTTGTCCGTCGTGCAGGCGGGAGAAGAAGTTGTTGATATCGTTGAAATAGTTATCGTTTTGGCCATTGTTGAAGCCTCTGGCGAGGAAAGCGTTCTTTGTTGAACTATCAACTTCTACTGCTGGTTTAAGCCAGAGGGAGATGGAGTATGCGTCTTTGTGTACTTCATTTAGGAGAGAAGCTTCTATTGATAGGGCATCGTCGATTCCATCGTGAATCAAACCGCCGCCGAATTTTTCGGATCCCCATGAGGCTGAGCCCAAAACTGTTCCATCGGTTTTCGCGGAACTTGCATCTGCAGCAATAGCGCCTGTACCTTCGTTTAGCTCCCAATAGCCAACGAGGCTTTTGTAGCGGGTGACGGCAGGCCCGACGTAAAATTGCGATGGTGCTTTGAATCGAAAGGTAACGGATCGACCTTCGAAGGAGTCCTTTAGGAAAAAAGCATCGGAGGCGAGATCGAGATCAACCCAGTCATCGGTACCATCAAAAAGCAATGCCTTGTTCACGAATCCAGTAGACCTCGAGGCGTTTGAATCGAAGTTTCTCAAAAGAACGTCTCTGTTTTTCGAGCTAGAGTCGAGAGCCAGTATGCCCGATTCCTCGTCGAATCTCCAATAGGCGGCCAAATTGTTTCTAACGGAAGGATCTCCGCTGGACCAATCATTGCCGTCGGCGCTGGATGCATAGGCGCGGAAGTAGTAGAACTTGCCTGGAGTCATCCCGGCTATGGTGGCGTTGAATTCGCCCAGTTCGAGAGCATTGCCCGCAGACACGTTTTCGACGTTGTCCCACTTTAAACTGTCGCCTGCATCAATGTCCGTAGTGGGACCCGCATCCTCGTCTCCCCAGTAGATTTTGACCGAAGGCTTTGACAGGTCATAAGAAAGAAGTTCTCCCGTTACAGTTGCCGTGCCACCCGATGTCGGATTGACCGTGAGCACTTCCACCACAGGGGGAACCGTGACGTTGGAGGTATTGAATCTCATGGTGCCATTAAGGAAAAGGGCAGCAAGGTCGTTCGAGGATAAATCCGTTTCGTATAATCGAACTTCGTCGATAATACCGTTGAAGTGATCGCTGAAGACAGAATCGGACCCTACTCTGAGGTCTTCCATTGAACCAGTATTCACCGGTTGGGGGGAAGATGCGGAAATCGGATCCGGAGAGCCATCTACGTAAAGTACCGAATCAGTGACTTCCGACCCGATGGCAGGGAACATCAAAGCAACATGGTGCCAGTTGCCGTCGTTTACAGTGCCCGTGCCCTCAATATAACCGTTCTTAACGTCCAACCTGAGTTTACCGTCTTTAATGACGAAGTTCCACAGCGCGCCGTTTGCATTTTCTCCCCATGATACAATTGCGCCGGATGCATTTGTGGTCTTTATCCATGCAGAAATCGTTCGCGCATTATTTCCTTTGATACCTTTGTAGCCGGTCACCGTCACATGTTCTCCTGCTCCAGCAAAACGAAGAGCTTTTCCCACTTGACCAAATACCCGGTCGCCGGTCGTCATCCCCACTAAACTGCCGGACAAGTTCCCAACGGAATCCAAGACCGAAGTTCCGGATGATTCGTCGAATCGCCACCATGCAGCCAAGTCGGATTGCCTTGGAATACTCCAAACCAAAGGATTGACGCTATTCCCTGCAACCACTCTGTAGTAATAGGTTTGATTTCGGTCCAGTCCCGTAAGGAATGTTCCGGCAGTTCCATCGGGGAAACTGCCATTGAGGTCTATTCGATGATCCCAGCTTATGTCGTCGGTGGCGTTTAATTCGAGATTTTCTCCTCCATCATTGTCACCCCAAAAGAATTTCAGGGTAGGGGGTTGTCCTCCACCATTAATCACTCTTGCGGCAAGTCGGGCAGAGGTGGCGGTGACTTCTGCAGGTGCGATTGTAGCTACTTCCGGCGCAGTGGGGTCCACGATGAAAGTGATCGATTTGGAGCCCTTGCCCGCGATGTTGGTCGCGGTCATGTTTAAGTCGAAAGAACCTACTTCGAGAGGGCGTCCGAGGATTTTTCCGGTACTCGAATCAATGGACAAACCTGCGGGCAAGACACCTTCAACACCATAGGAGACTGGTCTGTTGTCAGCTGTTATCCGATACTGGACGTTAATGGGAACCTTAATGAAGTCGCCCTTGAATATAGCGTCGACCTCGCTTGGATTTAGAAAAGTATTATAGAAACGAACTTCATCCAAGAACACTCCTGAATGGTTCCCGACGTTCGGAGCGCCGGCCACTCCCGAATTATCTCTCGCACCAAAGACAAGGGCAGATCCAGTAGGATTGACTGCCCCATTCCTGTTCTCTTGCCCTTCCAGTACCCCATCAACGTAGATGGAGCGTTTGCCGTCGCCAAACATCCCGACGAGATGATGCCAGTTGCCATCGTTTATATTCTTGGTCACAAACCAATCGTCGTTACCGGGACCGCGCATCGTTAAGCTGAGTTGGTCTCCCGAACCGCCTCGTCGGCGCAATTGCCAGCCTTGTCCCCCATCGCCTCTTTTGGAGATATAGGGCTCCCAACCTCCATTTGGCCATCCCTTGACCCACAACGTCACACTGAAGGAGTTGCCTCCATCAAAGGTCGATTCGGATGCTCCGTCACTGACTTTTACGTAATGATTGCCACCGAGGTTGACGGACATTCCTTGACCGTCCCAAGTATTGACGCTGAAGATAGAGCTAGCAGAAGCAACTCCATGAAACTCGTTTCCGGAGCTATCGTTGGCGGTGCCGTTGTCGAAATTCCAATGCCCCAAGAGGTTGTCGGTTTTTGTTTGAGCCTTCTTTTCCATTTCAACAGTCCCGGTGCCTCTATATCCCAAGTATACGATGCTTGGACCCGACACTGCCGGCGGACGTACTTCCACGATGGAACCGGAACCTACGGAGATCACTCCTCGTTCAATGATTTCGGAACTAGCCAAAACAACTCGACCGCCTCCTGCCGAACGATTTCCGCCGATGGCTTGTATCAGACCTTTGTTGTAAATGTTTTTAGCCACGAGTCGGATAGCGCCGCCTGAACCACCACCACCATGATCCCATTGGTAACCATCCGACCTGCCATTCCCTCCATTCGCACTCAAGAGTACGCCTGACGAAATAGTCAAGTCGCCACCAGCCTTTAGTTCCAAGCCACCACCTCCTGCTCCCGAGCCTTGGAAATAACGACCACTGGAACCGCTGCTGCCGGGAATCAGTTGCGATAGTTGATCGTCACCATAATTGAAGGAAGCGCCCGTGCCCCAGTTGCCTGCGGGAAGGGGACCTCCGGGACCAAAGCCACTTAGCTTTTCGGAGCTTCTACCTCTCCATGGATTTAGGACCGGCCTGCCGCCATAGCCATCAACGGAGGAGGCGTCTCCACCATCGAGTCTAAGGTCTACGCCAATGTAAATCTCTCCGGTGCCTACTGTTTGAATAGATAAAGCTCTATGTCCCTTGAGCACGACCTTTGCGGACCCGGTGATTCGCAATTGGCCAAAGGTAAACGAACATAACCCGTACTCCCACGCTGTCTCGTCCGTATCATAGTAAGTGTGAGTGGAAAGAACGCCTTCTCCATGAGGACCATTTTCAACTGAAAAATAACCTGTGGTCGTATCGAACGTGACTGTTCCCGAATCAACGACAATATTGGAATTAAGGTAGTTGCGAGATATGAAAACCGTACCCTCGTTGGAAAGCCATTCTCCACCGACGTCAATCTCACCTGCTTGAACCACGCCGGAAGATATGAACGCGACTCTTCCTCCTGCGGAACCTCTATTCTGATTGTTCCCGGAAACCTTAACTCCGGAACCGGACTTGGCTTCTATTCGCCCGTGGTTGAAAATTCTGGAGCCTTCGATCCTTACTGCTCCGCCCGAGCCGGACGCGCCGGATTCTTCGCCGTTGCCACCATTTGCGGAGATAGTGACGTTTGCTTTGATAACGACTTCCCCTGAAGCCTTCAGCCATATAGCGCCACCACCGGCACCTGAACCTCCCGTAGGCGACGCTCCCCCTGAACTACCCCCGAGGAGAGAGTCTAGAGCTCGATCACCATAAATCTTGGAATCACCGGAACCATGACCACCATGAGCCGCTCCGTGACCCTCCGGCGCAGTTTGGGTGGATGCTCCCGGCCCCCGGCCGGTGCCAAAACCAATATCATCGCCACTAAAGCCTCCCAATCTACCCTTTCCTCCTTTTTCATTTGCGGCGGGCTCACCGTCGGCCTTGATGTTCGTTCCTATTACTATTTTACCCGCGGTCGCCTCGAGTATAAGTGCATTTCGCCCTTTTAGAGTGACGATTACACCTCCCCCGAGCTCAATATTGGTAAAAGGAAAACGACAAGTCGAATAAGACCACGCTACGCCGTCTTCTCCAATATGAGTCTTGTCTTCAATTATACCAAATGCGACTTCACCACTGGAATGGGTGAGTACTCCCATTTCGGTATCTATTTCAAGACCGCCTGTGAAGAACTCAAGATTTTCAAGATTTGATGGACGAGTGAACCTAGCGCCCCCGTCAGAACCCGAAGGCGCTCCCGCGCCTCCTTGAAGAAGGATGTTTGAGGTCCCTAGGTTTTCGAAGTGATCGGACCCCTCGAGATAAATTCGACCACCGCCTCCACCGCCACTACCACCGGATACGTCGACACTTCCTTTCGTTGTAATTGAAAAGCTTTTTCCCTTGAGGAAGATAGCGCCTCCGGAACCACCACCCGAACCTGAAAAGCCATCCCCTCCTCTTGATGAGATGGTAGCATCGACGGTTAGCTTCTTGGAGGCGACGACCTTCAGCGCGCCGCCACCACCACCGCCGGTCGATGTAACTAAACCACCTCCGCCGGATCCACCCAACAGGTCGAGCAAGGTGCCCTTGCCGTACGGTTGACCCGAGGTCGGCGTAGCTCCACCACCGGTTCCTCCGTAACCACCTCCACCTTCGGCTCCACCGCCAGGACCAATGCCTCTTGCGGAAAGATCACCTCCGGCAAAGCCTCCTGCAATCGCCGTTCCTCGATTCAGGTCGCCTCCGGTTCCTCCGGAAAGGTTTATGGTGGCGCCGAGATGTGCATCACCATCCGTGCTGATGATTTCCAAAGCGGCATCTCCGCGTATTTCGATTTCGAGACTTCCCATCAACTTTATTTCATCAAAAGTAAAACGGCAAACATTGTAATTGTACGAGTTACCAAGAGAATCGATAAAGGTTGAAGAGGAAATTGCTCCCAAGCGAAAATCTCCTCCATCGTGCTTCCAAGTACCTTTAGAAGTATCGATTACGAGCTTGCCGCTATCATAGAAGATTTTGTTTTCCGCTGTGAAACTGATTGTCTCATCAGCCCAGTCTTGGCCTCCGTCGTTAGACCCGAATACACGGTAGTAATAAGTCTGTCCCTTTGACAAACCTTCGACGTCTATGGAGAAGTCGCCCGTTTCCCTTACCCAAAACTCGACTTCTCCCCAAATATGACCCCATCCTTGGAATACGGGTTCCAACTTAATGGCTCCGGTCTGAATGCCATCCATGGGGATATCCATCCAAGTTCCAACGTTACGGGTGCCGACTTTACCATTCTCAGTTTTAACCGGAGCAAAGTTAAGGTATTCGTCAGCGGCGTGAACGGTAAGCTCCTTTAGCTCGTCACCTCGATCTCGCGGCATGAAATAAATGCGAATCTTTTCTAATATACGCTCCTTGCCTAGATTGAAAGTCAACGTCGTATTGGTCTTATACCATGCAGTCCAAGTGGAGCGCCAACCATCCGCCGGCAATTGGTTGTCCAGAAGCTTCTGGGCGGGGTAAGTGGAAGCTGATTCAGTTGGAACAGGATCGGCGATGACGGTTATTCCACTAGTCATTTTCTTGAGACCTAGAACTGCAATACCGGCATCCACGTCGTTATCCCAGTCAGAGGGGTTTATTCCTCCATCGTTTGCACCCCAGTAAACTTTTACGTTGGCAGCCGGGTTAACTTGTCTGGGTGCCTCCGATTTGTAATTATGAGAACCTGGCAGATTATCTTCCGTTCCCCACTTGTGGGAGAGGTATGCCTCGATTTTAAGCATGTCTTCATCTGCAAGGGGTTCGGAATATACGAGTAACTCGGCCAAGTTTCCGTTCCAGAAACGATTAGCGATATCCCTATCGTTGGAAAAGTTGCTTGCTTCAACCGGTCCTATGGAACGAACAGCTACTATGCATACCTCACCCGTTGGAATGTCGGTGATCAATCCGTCTCGTGGATTGCCGTTCACACGCAAGGAGCCATTGTAAAGGTTGGTGCTGGCATTCGCGATTGACCAGACTCTTCCGTTCGCCGAATGGAAATCATACCTGATGGAGTCTCCCAGTAGGAACGCTTGGTTGCTCGCGTCGTTTCTCTTGATGGCCCAAAATACGGTTCGAATATCCAACATCCTCGGAAAGGAAATAAAGTCGTCCGTTCCATCAAAACTTACGGAAGCTTTGGCATTGATACTAACCGGTTTGTACAACGGTTGTTTTCCTATGCCTCCTTGTGACGCGCTGTTTTCCAGACCCGATTTATCTTTCCAGATACCTACCGGACTGTCCCCCGCAAAAGAGTCTTCCAGATCATTCCCGTCTATATCCGTGGCGTCCAACCAAAGCTTGAGACCCTCGTAAGCCAGAGGGGTGAAAGGACCAAGAACTATTCCCGTACCGTAATTTGCCAGATTTCCATTTAGAGTGGCTGTGTCATTCGTTATGCTACTCGGAGGTCGGTTGACGACAGTCGGAACCTGTGTTTTAGGGGCAGTGAACTGGCGAGTCGTACCGCTAACGCCTGAGACACCAAAGCTTGGTTGTTCATTTGCCCAAGGATGATTGGGGGGCAGAGACGTTCCCCACTTGTGCGCCAGATAGCCTTCCATCTTCAAGCGATCCTCATCGCTAAGAAGACCGTGAAACATGATGAACTCGGCTACCTGTCCCTTGCTGGATTCCTGCGTCACGCTGCTCATGGCCCCGAACGACAGCCTTTGCGGCATGAACCAATTGTTGTTCGAACCAGTCTTGGTACCACCTGCATAGGAACCTTCAATACCGTCATTCCAAACTTCACAGGATGGATCTGCCGATTGGTTCTTTCCTTGGTGGCGGACTTCGAATAAATGGAAATTTGTGTCTGCAGTCATTCCTTGGTCAATCCATCCGTCAAAGTGATAGCGACCAATGCGATTTCCGTGATGGCCAAATAGCCAGTTGCCTCCATTGGAGGTGATCAATCGTTCATTATCCCCTCCCGAGTAGCGAGATATGCCGAATGCGGTGTAACCGCCGGCTCTCCAGTCTGCCGAGTTGTTTGCGCGGAAGTCGTAGGAGGTGTACATGCGGTCGTTGCCATCATAGTCGATCACCTGTTTGTCGTTCAGGATGGAAAGCGCCACCTTAGGGTCGCCCTCCACGTTCGTCATATGCCGAGAATAGGAGGATTTATCGAGCCATCCTGAGATCGTGGAACCTGCAGAGAGGCCATCTGAAGTGCCGTCGGCATCGATGTCGGTCGCATCCAGCCAGATTCCGGTGTCCCCTGGGAGATCACTTAGAAGAGGTTGAGTTCGGACGAGCGAAGAGCTTCCAGTCCATACTTCTCCGGCCGAGTTTCTTGCCATCATGCGGAGGAAATAGGTTGATCCCGGAGTTAAATCTCCAAATACAGCGGTGTAAGCGCCCAGTCCCTTGTTACCCAGTTCTAGCCGCCTAGACCAGTCGTACAACTTATTACCATGGTCCACTACGTCCGCCACTAGAAACACTTCGGGATCTTCGCCGCCCGACTTGGTGATTTCATATTCAATTTGGGCGGTGGTGGAGGTAGTGACCGTTACACTGTTAATCACTATCTGCGGGAGAACTGAATGAACGGTGAAGGTATGTTTCTCGGATGGGTTTTGCCCGCTTGAAAATAGCGCTGTGACCATGGCTTCATAGTTTCCTGAACGGGAAGGCGTGCCGGAGATAACACCACTGGAGGAATCCAATATAAGACCGCCGGGAAGTCCGGTTGCAGTAAAGGCTAGGGGAGGGTTGGTTGCATTTACTTCGTGGGAGAATGCTTGATCCGCTTCCATTGTGAAGCTCAATGGAGTATTGATGGAGTTCGGACCAATTACGCTTCCGTAAGTAGGGAAGGTTTGGTTGGGCTTCTGGTTGAGGTAGGACGCTTTGATCCAAGCGTCGGAGCGAGACTCGGATGCGAACTGAATTTCGTCCAGCGCGGATTCCACAAGACCTTGCGCCAGTGTCCATGGCAAGCCGGATATGGACAGCCCGGCTGCTGCGTCAAAAGATGCTTGTCCGGTCAGATTTCCATCTACGTAGACGCTGGCCAACCCATTTTTCGAGTCGACCACGCCGGCAAGGTACCGCCATTGTCTTTCATTTATTGAAATGGAGGAAACGGAGTTTGCAAAAGATCCTGCAGTGGCATGTCGCAGCGTCGGTTTAGCCAATTCTCCGAGGGAAAGGCTTTCCTGAGCCCCATGGGAAAAAATCGTCAATCCGCTTGCATCGGCTGAAATCGATCCGTCCAAAGGTACGCTGAACCATCCGTCTTGAGCCGGGTCCGTGGGATCGATTATCGCCCAATCGATTGTAGGTGTTTTAATCCATGGCCTGATTCGCGAACCACCACCCCATTCGCCATGAGCAATTGCAATCTTGTATGATTGACCGGCGACCAAGGGAATTAAGCCCGAGGTGAAGTTGTTGATTCCCCCCATCATCTCATTACCGGCGTCCCCGCCAGTTTCGAAGACTAAGTCCTGGTCCAGATCAAGCCATATGGTGGCTCGGTCATCCTTGTTGGTACATCTGAATTGGAAGTTTCCGGTTTCTGGAGCCTTGAACATCCCGACGAACAAACTCATGTAATTATCCACGTTCGTTATGCCAATTCCAGCGGCGATGAATGCGGCGTCACCGTTAATGTAAAAACCTTGCCCCGGACCTTTGCTCATGATGCGAGATCCCGTAGGAGAAAGGGCCAAGAGGCTTTCTATGTTGTTGAAGTAGGAATCGTTCGGAACCATTTGGAATCCCCGTCCTTGTAGCACGTTCGGCAGTTCGGGTGGTACCGGGTCCTCCAGACGCAACCAAGTTGAAAAGCTGAAGTCTCCTTCTTGCAGATCGTCGATGGTAGAGCTGGAAGGAATCGACAAGAAAGTGTCGGGACCCCCTCCAATCGTTCGTCCCGACCCGATGAGCCCTATGGGGCGATCGATTCCGTCATGGTTGTCGGCATGGTTACGATAAGGGGAGGAATCGGTCAACAGTCCTGCCGTGTCCATAGGGTGGAGGTGCCAAACGCCTCGGAAACCGGCAGACCAGGTGGAACCGTCGTAAGCGTAAGTCGGAGCTTGCCCCGTATGTCCGGAATGTCCCCAGTGTGCAGTGACGTTAAGATCTTGGGTGAGCTCTTTTACTCTTACCCAAGCTAGTATTTCACCGTTAGCTTCGTTCCATTCGTCGATTTCATAAGCAAGTTCATTTGCCCTGTCGTCGTAAAAACGAAGGTCGTTGCCCTTGTGAGACTGGAAAGAGCGAAGACTGAAGTTTGTTAAGTCGTCGGTTAACTTTACGAGGACGGGAAAATCCTTTAGGG
Organism: Opitutia bacterium; assembly: GCA_002730975.1. Lineage (GTDB taxonomy): Bacteria > Verrucomicrobiota > Verrucomicrobiia > Opitutales > Seribacteraceae. Next base: position 57,415 of record PCBO01000055.1, on the reverse strand, counting down.
TTTCGTTACCGTCATAACCCTCGAAGGTCATGGTGGTCTTGTGCGTAAACTCATTCAGGTCGACGATCACCAAACTTACGATTCCTTGATCGGAACCTTTCGAATTGCCGGCAGTTACCGTGATATTCGTCGAACTGCCTTGAATCGGATTGCCGGTGATTTCTCCCGTGCTGGAATTGATGCTGAGCCCGAAGGGCAAACCCGCCGCCGCGAATTGGGTGGCGGCAGGGAAGGTCTGGAGCGCGTATGAAACGGAACGGTTCGCGTCATTGGCAAAGCCTCTGATTACCTGACCGGGGATAAGGGTGGGGGGGCCTTCCACTGTTCCGATGGAAACAAAGTTTGCTCCCGGTATTTGGCTCGAGTAGGATGCCTTGATTGAGGCCGCCGACGCCAACTCTAGAGAAATCCTGACTTCATCTAGCCAGCCATGCCAGTAGCTTCCCCCGGTTCGACCCGAACCTAGGCGAAAATTGTCCACAGGTCCCCCAAAAGGTCGAGTTCGCGAGTATCCGGACATCCATTCTTCACCGTTCTTGTAAATGTACATGGCGCCGATGGAGCTTTCTTTTTGAAATGTCCAGTGTACCCACTTGCCCCTGTATTCGAAGTCGTCTTTTTCTACACTGTCGACACTGCCTGAACCTGCCTGCCAATAAATCCGCCCATTGCTCCAAGGATGGTGAATGTTTAAATGCCTGCCGAGGGATGAACCGGACTCCAATATGGAAGTGTTTTTCGGTAAACTTACGCCACCATAAGACCAAAAGGAAATGGTGAGTTGCTTGGCATCTCCCGGAGGATGCGATTCGAGGGGCAGATTGACGTAATCATTGATTCCGTCGAAAGAAAGAGCTTTTCCTATCACTCCTGCTACGCGAGGACTGTCATTGAAGTTTATTGCAGTACCATGCAGACTTCCACTCGATTCACGGACGACCGTAGGATCCTCGCCCTCCATATGCCAAACTGCATGGAAACGATTCCAAATGGATCCGTCCAAACAATAGCCGGGTTGTGTCGCCGCACTGGGATTACCCCATTTTGCGGTGATTGTCGTGCCTGTTTTCAATTCGGGTACCCTTACCCAGTAGGCGGAAACACCGGAAGGATTCCACTTGACGGGTTCGTATTTTAATTCTTCGGCTCCATCGGACCCTACGAATCTGAGGTCGAAACCTGCAGGGGAATCGAATTGTTCATACGAAAAACTGTTAATCTCATCGTCTATCTGAACATAAACCGGGAAGTCGGTTAAAGTTTCATTACCATCATACCCGGGAAAAGTAATGGGCGCAGAATATTCCCACCGGGTGTAATCCTTGACGTGAAGAGTCAGGGTGCTGGGGCGACTGCCTGCTGCATTACTGGCGTTAATGGTAACACCGAAGGAACCCTCTGCCGTAGGCGTTCCCGATATCAGTCCGGAAAGGGGATTGATTGAGAGTCCCGATGGCAAACCGGAGGCAAGGTAGGAATCTGTCTGTCTGTCGGCAATTATTTGCAGAGAAAATGGGTTGTCCTTGAGCAGGGATATCTCCGATTTATTCAGAATGCCCGGTCGGTTTTCAAAAGAGGGTGGGGCACTCTTGTGAGGATGTGAGCCGCTCAATTGTTCTGAAAGTCCCCATTTGTGGCTGAGGTAGCCTTCAACCATGGCGACTTCATTGTCCGTTAAATCAGAGCTGAAGAAAAGTATTTCACCAATTTCGACACTTGCGTAAGCTCGTATGCCATCTTGGTCCCGCGCACCTATCACGACGTCATCGTCAGTGGCCGGTACAGGACCTCGATCGTCGATGTTGAATTCTTGGTTTCCGTCGGCCCATTGAGTGCGCTTGAAACCGTCTCTTCGAGCTGCCCAAACATGGATTTCACCATTAATTTTGGTACCGCCATAAGAACCGTCTGCACCCGTGGTGCCACGGACCGTAAAGGTTGCGTAGTCGTTGTTCGGCTTCCGGAACTGCCAACCCACGCTATCCTCGCCTCTTTTAGAAATAATCGGTCTCCAGTTACCGATGGTGTCTCCCTTTGTTACAAGAAACAAGGTTGCCTTTTCACCGAAATTGAAGGGTTCGGAGTCCGCCACTCGCAAGTATTGGTCAATGCCGTTGAATTTTGCAATCGGGTGGCCGTTCCAACGACCGGGGGCGATTTCGGGACCATTCCCGTTCCCTGCATGGTGTCCTTTGCCTGATTTGTCGTGCCAGAAGTTGAGGCTCCCGCCGAAAGGTTCGTTGGAGGTGTTTCCGTCGCCGTCAACATCGGATGCGTCGAGCCACAGGATCATCTCTTGGTGGGGGAGTGAGTCAGTGGTGAATTCAAAGGACCCCGCGGTGAATTTAGTCGCTTGCGATGACCAAACCTCACCGGCGGCGTTTTGCGCTCTTATGCGGTAATGGTAAGTTCTTCCCGCCGTGAGCCCTGAGAGAGGGAGGATGAAATCGCCGACTTCACGAATGCCCAAGTCTACGACGTCATCCCATTTGGCTGAATCGGATGCATTGACTTCGGTGGTGAATCCGGCGTCTTCGTCACCCCAGAAAATCTGGACGACCGGATCGTCGCCGCCAAGAGTAAAGGTGCTCTCCAAGTCGCCCTTGAAAATGTCGCTTGCTTCTTGTTCGGTCAGGTCGCGGTCGTAGACCCGAACATCATCTATTATACCATCGAAGAGAGCGTCACCCCAGTTGCTTTTTCCAATGTATTGATTGGTCCGAGTATCGTTGCTAGGGACATGACCGTTAGTAGTTCCGAGCATTTGTCCGTTACGATACAATCTCATAACGCCTTGGGCATTGACAGTGGCAACGACATGTTGCCACTCGTTGAGAGTCCAGAAGTCATTGACTCTCAACAGTCGCTGGTTGTTGCCTTGGCGAATACTCCAAATTCCTCTGCTGGTAGTACCTTCATTCGCCAAGAGCAGGTTGTTGTTGTTGGGACCATTACCGAAATCAATGACTCGCTGCCAGTTACCCAAGTTACGCTTGTATACCCATGCGGTGAAACTCGTGGCTCCACTGATTCGCATGCTTCCCGCTTGAACATACGCTAGGCTTGATCCATCGAAGTCTAGAGCTTTTCCGTAAGCTCCTCCCATTCCTGCCGACCACGTGGCGCCGCCGAATACTTGAGCAGTTGGAGAATACCCCGTTGAATCATGGGTTTCGACGCCTGTTCCTTCATCGAAGCGCCAGTGCGCTATCAAGCCTTCGGAAATTCTTGGTGGATCAAGACTGATCGTAACTTCTTCTCCGCCGTTGCTCTCAATGCGACCATGAAGAATAGCCGTCGATTCCGTCCGGTCTGTCGCGGGTAAGGTCACTGCAATCGGTTTGCTGACCATTCGAAAACTTTCTGCCCTGTCCGACCAGTCCGAACCAGTCGAGCTAGTCGCCTTTACGCGGTAAAAAATATTTTCTCCGGACGAGAACCCGCCTATCTTGTGCGAGTGCTTGCCTGCACCCATGGAACCTAAGACGAAGTTTTGTTGCCATAGACCTTGGTTTTCACCTCTTTCGACAGGTCCCCAATAAACGGTAAGGTCAGGTGGAGATCCATCATAGGAAACCAATTCGAAGTTGAGAGTGGCGTTCGTATCGGTCAGGTCAGTAACTGGTAGAACTTTGACTACCGGAAGCGCCGGAATTATACCTGTAGTGAAGGATTGAATACCTGAATCGCCCGCAAGGATTTTTACCTCTAAGGCAGAAAGTGAGGTCGGGTGGATGCGTACGTCCGAAATGCTGCCGTTGAAGTCGCCCCAACTACCAATGCTCGAAGCTTCACCCGGTCGAGCTATTCCAAGAGATAGCGGTGAAGACTCGCTGCTGTCGAGTCGTCCATTGTATTGAGTCCATGTCGCGATTTTAACTCCATCCACGTACAAGGTCATTTCCGATCCATAGGTCAATGAGAGATGATGCCATTGGCCGGTTTGGATACCTGCTTCAATTCTTACAGAAGTGTCCGTAGCAGCACCGGTTCCCGAATCAATGTAGATTTCAACTTGGGAACCTTCTGTACCGATTTCCAAATTGTCGTTATAGCTATCGCTACTCTGCGCAACGAGGACATTGTTGACTTCGTTGTTGCTCGCAGTCGGGTTGCCTCCCGAGAGGTCGGAGTCGCGCTTGAACCAAAGGGAGACGGAAAACTCGTCGGGAGTGTCCATTTCGTCTATGTCGCTAAAAGTTACGTAGTCGTCGTCGCCATCAAAATGAAGGACTCTTCCCCGGGTGCCGTCCATTATTGACGTAGCGCCAACGATTTGCCCTTGCCGAGATCCCGTCTGGTCAAATGCGGATGTTCCCTGGTCTTCGAGTTTCCAATGGAATAACGGTGAAGAAGATACGTCATTGCCATTGGAGACTCCGGCTCCGTTTGCGACCTTGGCCCTGTAGAAATACGTGGTGTTGGATTCGAGGTTTGGCAAAAAATGCGAGAATGCGCCTGAATCGAGGCTTCCCGAAAGGGTGACGTTGCTGTCAAGGTTGGTGTCGCTTAAACCCCAGTCGAAGAGTACTGCGACTTCCTCGCCGCCTGTATCATGAAGAGTTCCGTTCAAACGAGCTCCTTTTGAAGCTACCTCCGTAGCACTAAGCGTAAGCGCTCGAGGCTTGGCAGGTGCAACCGCGATGGTGAAAGTCTTTTCGGCCACACCCCAAACATTGCTTGCTTTTACCGTGACTTGAGAATCGCCCGCCTTAGTCGGTATGCCGGATATGATCGCTCCTTGAGGTCCTTTCGGACTCTCGTTCTTGAATGGGTGATTATTCGGCAGGTTTATGTCCAAACCCCATTTGTGCGCTAAGTAGCCTTCCAGGTTTAGGCGATCATCATCTTCCATCTTGTCCTGAAACATCAGGATTTCCCCAAGTTCCCAATCGGAGTTGAAATTGATTCGGTCAAAGAGAACGTTTTGGTGCCATTGCCCTGAAGTGCTGGTACCGCTTGTATAGGAAACTCCATTGACCCACATCAGGTATTCGTATCGCTTAACCTGCCATCCGACTAATGAGTAAACCGAAGATGGAAGAGCTGAGTTGACGTCGGGATTATTATTATTCCAGCGGCGAAGTCTCCATGTCCCGTTATCAGCCATACGCCATCCGTTTTGGGTAAACAATTCACGATTTGAACCAGTATCCGAAAGTTGTCTTCCCACGACATAGACGGTCATGGGCATCGGACGAGGATCCGTGATGGTTAGTGAGTCGCCGATACCAAAACGAGCCAAGGGTTTGCCTTCGAGTGAGTTTGGAACGACTATCGGACCATTTGGAAGGTTTTGAGTGGAAGCATGTCTTCCGTTGCCCGAAAGATCTTTCCAAGTCTTTACGCGTTCGGTTTCTATTGAGGTGGTGTTTCCATCGTCGCCGTTTCCGCCACCATAAAGGTTCGCGACCTCGGTGACACTAAGAGCAATATCGTAAACTCGAACATCGTCGAGGAACTCTGCGAAACTTTGATTGCCGCCTTGGTAATTGCCTATTGCGAAGACATTGTCGATCCCGGCTCGATTGCTTGTTCCTTGAAGGATTCCGTCCACATAGAACTTGGTTTGATCTGCATCACCGACTGCTGCGATATGATGCCAAGATCCTTGGTAGTCGGCGGACGGCATGTCGAATCCGGAGTCCAGGAAGTCCCCACGACCGTTGGCGTAAAGACCAAGGTTGTCGTTGCCCGCCCCAATTATTACCTGATGATCTGTGTTGGATCCTCGCGTAAGTGTGCGCCAAGTGCCATTGGAGTAGAGGTTCTTGAACCAAACGGAAATCGTGTACGAAGCATTCAAGGAGAGACCACCATTCTGAACCTCGGCATAAGGGGTTGTCGTGCTCGTAGGAATCTGCAGGGAGCCAGAACCGAACTTGGCTTCCACAGTAGAGAAGACAGCACCTCCGTTCAAAGTGGCGTCGTGCAGAATTCCTGAGATGCCGGAGTTGGCGGCATTCGTACCCGTCGCCTCTTCGAATTTCCAAAAGCCGATAAGGTTTTCGGGCCTTGTCGTTATGTTTAAATCCGTCGTGAACGTCTCAATCTCGATGGATGTGTTTTCGTCGCTTGCGTACCATGCCAAACTTCCGGGTATCTCGGCAGGAGTGAAGGGCTCACGAGTGTCAAGTCCGGGCGGCAAGCCGATAAACTCGTAGGTTACCCCATATCCGGCGGATGTGGAAGTGGAGAATGGTTGTCCATAAGTGGCGGTAGTGTATGAGGGGGCAGATATGGACGGCATCTGTACGATAGCTGCGGTTCCTGACCCGGCTTGGCGAGCCGCGGTGAGGGGTGCTCTTTCGGCCAAACCCATATCTCCTTGGTAAAGGTAGTAGACTTCTTCAGGTGGGAGAGCTTGACCATAGAGACGCACATCGTCGATTATGCCGAGAAAGTAACTACTGTTTGAGTCCCCGTCCACGGGATTTACTCCAATGTTTAGAGGAGCCGTGGTGTTGATACCCAAAGCGGCCGTTATGTTTTTCTGTTGAATGAGAATTCCATTCAGATAGGTTGCTGCGATCCCACCCAAACCTTGGTTCGTTCCAACGACGTGAAACCACTTGTTCCATTTCGTTAAAGTGACGTTGCCAGGACCACTATTTGTCTCGCCACCTTCATGAAAACGGTGATGAATAAATCCATTGAGGTTATTGTTGGAGTTTCCTAGCCAGAAAGCGTAATTCCTACCTTGCCGGCCAAAAAGCCCAGTCCATGCTTCATTGTTTTGCTCCGGGTATACCCAAAAAGAAACGGTATACTTGTCGAGATGCAGGGCAATGTTGTTGGGAACGACCACTCTGTCGTCGTTGCCATCGAAACGGAACGCATTGCCGATGACTCCCGGAACGCGTGCAGGAGAACCTGAGATTGTTCCATTCAATCCCTTGGAGCCGGAGTCTACCGCCGTATTCTCACCGATGGCTTCCTCGAATTTCCAATGCCCTAGCAAATCTTCCGATCGGATTACGCCCGGAATGCTCTGCCGAACGATTTCTCCACCGCTGACGTCAAGGTTGCCTTGGGTGAGGTTGCCGGGAGACAATAGGGCAATCCGACCGGCTCCTCCGGCTCCTCCGGAAGACATAATGAGTGAATTTCCACCTTTAGCCGTAAGAGTCCCCAAATTTAAAATATTCGCCGCTTCGAAGCGTATGGAACCACCTGATCCGCCTGCACCTGATCTGTCGCCATTGAAGTAAAGACCATTGCCGCCATTCACCGATACCAAGCCATTGGCGCCGATTGTCAGGTTCCCGTCCGATTGGATGCCTATGGCGCCTCCACCCCCACCAGAGTTACCCGTTCCGCGTTCGGCATGCCCGCCTCCTGAACCACCTATGAGATAAGTGATTACTTCGTCGCCGTAAGTTGAGCCCGGAGTACCGCCGAATAGTCCTCCTGTTCCTTGACTGCCATAACTGCCACCGCCGTTAGAGCGTCCGGTTTCGAAACCACGCCCCCCCCCGGGGCCTTGTCCTTCGAGCGCGGGGTGTTCGTTCGAAGTGACGTTGTCTGCGGCGCGACCTGAATTCCATCCTCCGGGACCGCCTCGCCCGGAATAGGCTCCTTGGGTACCGGAAGAACCATCTAGTGAAATAGCGGCGTCAATGATGACGTTTCCGGTAACTTTCAATTGAAGGGCGTTACGACCACGAACGAGGACGGCAACGCCAGAACCAAGATTGATAGAGTTGAAGGAGAAGGTGCAAATACCGTAACCGAAGCGGGCTCCGCCATTGCCCTCGAAGGAATGATAAGTGACCATTCCTGCTCCTTTCGCTCCCGAACTATGCGACCATGATCCACCTGTATCGATGGTAAGTGTGCCTGAATTAAAAATCAGATCACCGGTGACTTGGCTCTTGGGACCGACGTACAATGAGCCGGGCAGACCGGGTAAGCCTTCCGCCATACCCTTACCGCCGTTTACGTTGATGGTCCCTTTTTGGATCATGCCGTCCGAAATAATGGCTACTCTACCACCACCACCACCTCCTCCAACGCTTTCACGATAACGTTGTCCGGTTTCGCGTTCATCTTGGCCGGCGGCATCGCCGCCTCGCGCTTCCAGAATTCCCAGATTGTTTACATTTGCGGCTTCGATCCGGATAGAACCTCCGGAGCCGGCTCCGCCGGTGCGGTAAGCTCCTTGGTTCGGATTCACGAAAATAGTGCCGCCGTTCATCTTGATGGTTACTCCTGCCGCAATTGTAAGGTCTCCGGTGGCTATGATCTCCAGCGCGCCTCCACCTCCTCCGGCTTCGCCTCCGTTTCCGCCGCCACCTCCTGAACCGCCGATCAGGAAATCGAGTGCTCCGGAGCCATAGGATAATCCCGCCGGTCCGCGATCACCCTGACCACCCTCACCGGCATGGGAAGCTCCTCCGCCCGTCAACCAGGTCTTATAACCTCTTCCGGGGCCGCTATTCCCCCCGTAACCACCGAGAACACTTAAGCCCATGCGGTTGCTTCTCGTCGGATCGTCCCCATAGTATCCATCATGACCATCAATTTTCGTTGCCCCAACGACAATAGGGTTGGGCAAGGGGGTAGCGCCGGAAAAGCTCTTCTCAATCGTTGCGTTTCCATCGATTCGTAGAGAAAGAGAATTCTTGCCGCTCAAAATTATTTGGCTCAAGTTCGACCCGAGATACAAGTTTTCATGTAATTGAAAGGTGGTGACCGTTACGGGCCAGGCGCTACCGTCCGGGCCAACATAGGTATTCGTTACGGTGGAATTGGCATCGAAAATCTTGGATTCGCCCGCCCCCTTATCCCAATAGAAACCTGAGTTGAGACCCGTTGCATCGTCGCCCGTGTGAATGCGTATGGTGCCCTGATCGAAACGCTTTGTCGTGAAAGAAGCGAGGCCGGACCATGAAGTACCGCCGCTGTTCACGGCTAGAAAGCGGAAGAAGTAGGTCTGCCCACTATCGATGTTCGTCAGTTTCGAGTCGAAAGGTCCTTGATTTATTGATCCGAGGCTTTTGTTCGCGTCCCATGCAGAAGAGGTGGTGCCAGCATCCGAAGTTCCGTAGAATACGAAAACCTCAGGGGCATCTCCCCCAGTTGAGTTCACGTCTCCGAGTACGGTGGCTGTACGACCTTCCACTTCTTCGGCGCCAAGGGCTCTTAGAGTTGCGATGGATGGCGTCGCTTCGGAGATCAGATTCAAGGCGACCGTAGTGGAACCCTTTGCGTTTGTCGCTGTGACACTAGCGGTAAAGATTCCGTCGCCCTCGGGAGTGCCCGTGATTTCACCCGTTGCGGAGTTGATGTTGATATCTGCCCAAGAGGGTAATCCGGTAGCACTGTATAGGGTGGCGGGAGGGGAGGCCGGAATAACGTAGGAGAAAGCAATCCCCTGTGCCACGGAGGCGTTCAATTCGCTGGGTAACTGTGGAGCTATGAGGTATTCAGTCGAAGTGGAAACAAAGGTGGAGGCGGGTTTTTGGTTTTCGGCGGAGTAGTGAATCCAACGGGAACCTCTGCTCACGTTTGAGATGCGGATTTCATCCATGCTTCCATTGAAGCGAGATGGGTTTTGAACGCCGTAACCAAAGGTGACGTTTCCACCGCTTGTTGTGGTCACGGCACCTGTTGCTGAGTTTCCGAACGGTTCCTGTTTGCCGTCGAAATAAAGTATGGATTGGTTCGAGTCGGTTGAACCGGTTGGAAAGGTTACGGCCAGATGGTGCCAATTGCCGTCGTTCACTGTTGCGGTTCCATTTACGATTCCCGATCCGGCAGACAATTGAAGAGTGCCAGAGACTATACCGAACTGCCAGTGGTTGCCTGGTGCTACGCCCCAGACTGCGATGTCTCCAGTATTTCCGGAAGTCTTGACCCACGCCGAAATTGTACGTGGGGAGGAACCGAGGATGCCCGAATAGCCGCCAATCGATATACTGTCATCAAGGCCATCGAAGTTATATCCAAGGCCAATAGATGAATTCTCCCCGCTAGTCACTCCTCCGTTGCGAAACCCGTTGCGACCTCCCGTGCCGGAAGTCACTACAGGATCGGGCGAAGCCTGTGAAAGGTGCCAGACTCCCTCGAAGTCATTCCATACGGAACCGTCTGTTCGGTATGCCGGAGCAACCTTGTCCGAATCGTTGCCCCAATAGGCAGTGACGATTTCCTCGGGATCAATGTCATTTAGCTTCACCCAAGCGATGGATTCTCCGGTAATATCCCATTTTTCAAGTTCATGGGGAAGTTCGCGAATAGACGAATCAAAGAATCTTAGGTCGCCCGCAGCGGTCTGGTCTGCAAAGGTGGAGTAATCGAAACCTGCTACTTGTTCAGGACCGAGGCGGACGAGTAACGGAAAGTCCTTTGTGGAACCGCCAAACCATTTGTCGTGGAGGTAGGACTCCATCGCATCGATTTCGCTTTGAGTGAGCACACGGTTGAAGACTAAGACTTCGGCCACCTCCGCTTTAGCGAATTGGTCGTTGGCGTTGCTACCCCCAATTGCGATTAGAGCGGGTTTGTAGGATGCGGGGTCAGCACCTGCAAGGTTTGTTGCCAAAGTGAATCGGTCTCTTCGCAAGGTAGCGAGAGCGCTACTGGCCATGGTGCCGGAATACATGTGCCATTTCGTATCCGCTTGGGCTGCTGCTGCTATGACGGTTCCACCCGCTGTCCAGTGCCCTGTGTTGCCGTTGCCAAGACCAAATGCCCAATCAGAGCCAATAGAAGTAATAACTCGCTCATCGGCTCCGCCTATGTGTCTCGCAACGGTGAGAACCGAGTATTCGGAAAGCATGGGACCGAAGTCCGTGGTCGAATGAAGTTGTGAGAATCCATCGAATCGCACAACTTTGCGACCTTCCTGTGATTCATGAGCGGCGATCGCCGGCCAACCGCGGACATTGTCGAGGTTGTTTTCATTCCCGGAACTATCAGGCCAGATGGTCACCCGGTCGCCAATCGCGCCTTGTATGCTTGCTGCATCTAACCATAAAGCGAGACCGGGGAGGTCACTCGGCAGTCCTTTTCCTAATGTTCCGGGAAATCGGATTTCCATTTTTGCAGAATAGGCATCGAAATCCACCATGCGGATAACCAGGTTTCCTATGGAGCTTCCGTTCAAGTTGGTTGCGTTTAACTCCACCTCTGAAGTGCCCGTCAATTGGGTGGATCCGGAAATAACGCCCGTTGCGGGGTTGAGGCTTAAACTGCCGGGCAATCCTGTTGCTGTAATTGAGGAGGCGTCTTGGACGGAAATCTTATAATTTACAGGTTTCCCTTTTTCCACGGTCAGCGCGAGTCCTGTGGCAATAGCCGGAATTCGCTGAAAGTCTCCGGCTCCTGCACCATAGATAGAGGCAACTTCGTCAGGATCTAGGGCGGAATTGTAAATGCGGAGATCATCGAGGAACTTGGCGAACCTTTCCCAATTCCCCGAATTGGTGTTCCCTACGTAATTTAGGGCATCATTGCTTTGTCCGATGGTCACACCAGTCTTTGTTCCGTCGATATAAAAGATGGTTTTTCCACCTGTGCCCACAACGGTGATGTGGTGCCAATCAAGATAATTAGCAGAAGGAAGATCGGCGCCTGAATCGATGAAACCTGTACCGCCTGAAATAAAAATCCCGAGATCATCGCTTGCTTGTGGTACAAGAGCGTGGGATTCGATAGACCCTCGGAAAAGTCGTCGCACGCCGGAATTATCTAAAAGTTGCTTGAACCAGACGGCGAGAGTCCAGTTCGATTCAAGGGGTAAACCACCTTCGATATCAAGCCTGTCGTCGCCATCCGGAAAAGAGAGAGCCCGACCGAATTTCCCTGCATCATCAAAAATTAAGCCGTCCACGAGTTTAGCCGAAGGACCATCCTCCACTTCATTGATTGCTTCGGTTCCATCGGCATCATCGAACTTGTAGTGAGCAATCAAGGACTCTTCACGTACTAACGGCAAACGGTATTCGACGACGTGAGAACCCGATGGGAATGCGATCCCTTTGTGGTTAATTGCTGTTCCTCCGGGAATGGATAAAGTTACGGACCCAGTGATCGAAGAATTTAGGGGTGTGATTCCAAAACTATACACGCCTGAAGATTGTTTGGAAAAACTAGAAATGGTTCCATCGGTGACATTGAGGTCAAGTTGGTCGAAACCTGCTACTTCGACGGGGAAGCCATCCTGAAGAAAACGAACCGTTACAGGGATAGGAGTTGTAAGAGATGGCTTGGATTCGAAACTTACGATTCGATTATCGAAATCGCCAAATCCTCCACCATACAGCCGGGCAATTTCGTTTTGATTGAGAACGGAATCATAAATTCTAAGATCATCCAGAAAGAAATTTGTTGTATCCGTATCGTTTTTACCGACCCAAAATTGATGGTCTAATGCTAGTGCGTGGGTTCCCGCAAATGGACTTTCGGCATCAAGGACTCCATCCAAATAGAATCGGACGCGTTTATTCAACAAGTCGTAGGTTAACGCCACATGATTCCATTGGTAGAGTTTAAGCACCGATCCGCTCCAGAACTCATCATTTGCAGTGATTGGCAAACCGCGCTGGTCCAGATTGGAGGAACGCAGTAGGAGGCGACGATTAATGCTGCGTAAATCAACGTCTCCTGCCCATTGGTCGTTGTTGATGACTGTCAAGTTACCTTCAGCTCTTGGGAGCGCCCAGAAGGAAATGGTCGCGGTTTTGAGTTCTTTCGATAGGCCTGCGACGCTCATGTTGTTGTCTGTGTCAAATGACATTGCGCCTCCGAACTTTCCTCCTACCCAGTCATCTGAAAAGATTGTGCCGTTGTCGTCGCCACCGGCTGAATCGTATGCATTGTTGCCCCCTGCGTCGTCGAATTTCCACCATGCAATCAAGTTGGTTTCGCCTACTCTATGGGCACGATATTCAATCTTGTAGCTCGCCGATTCGTTCTTGCGCCCAAAACCGTTTGTAACCGAACTTGCCGGCATTTCGATTGTGATATTGGAGTCAAAGGCTGTGGGAATGATCTTGAAGGTATTGGTTGTGGCATTGAAGTCTATAATGCTGCCTCCTGTGATTTGCAGATCATCGCTTGCGTTAAAATCCAGTACCGGTTGGTTGAAATTGACTGTGACCGGTATGACTGTCTCAGTGGTTGGGGTTTGCACGACGAAAGTTGGAGCAGGGCCGAGATCGCCGCTGCCTCCGCCCCAAATCGCTTTGATTTCTTGTGTGTTTAGTGGTCTGCCAAAGATGCGAACGTCGTCGATCCGACCATCGAAAATACGGTTCGAATTGTAGTCGCTGCCTATGCGAATCATGTTCGCCGTATCGGTGAAGTTGAACGTGGTGGCAACGGAAGGCTCGCCATTGTGGTAGGCTGTTGCCACTTGTGTGACAGGATCGAAAGTGGCCGCGACGTGCGACCATTCCTTAATGAAGACTCTATGTGCAATCTCTTCACGGCTTTGCCCTGTCCATAAACTCATTCGGCGATAGCGGATGAAGAATCCCCAGTCCCATCCATTTGTAGTATCCTCAGTGGCAAATAGAGTTTTCTCTCCATCCAATCCGCCATCCACTGAATCCGGATTGATCCATGCCGAAAAGGTCAGACCGGTGCTTGCGGAGGAACTTTGATCGATGAAGAAGGGGATCGAGACGTGATTGCCATTGATGTCGATGGCGTTGCCGAATTTACCGACTACGCGGGGTACGTCCGATGAAATAATTGCGTGCCTTTTTCTACCTGAGGAGTCTCCTGCGAAAGAACCGTTGTCTTCGTCGAAAGTATACCAGGCCAGAAGATCGTCTTCAACGGAAGTGACAATCCTGTAAAGAAATTCGGAAGCACCCGCCTGGTTGCCTGTTCCGTTGAGATCGACCGTGTTGGCAGGAACAGCCAAGCGAACCATCACGGGATCGCCAGTAGCATTCAGGTCAAGGCTATAGGCGTTGTTTGCTCCGGTGTTCGTGAAATTCAATATACTTGCGTTGGTGGCGTTCAAGTCTCCAACCGAAAAATTCGAGATCGATTGGGACGTAGAACCCTTTACGAAGCTAGCAGTCACCGGAACCGGATTGAATCCGAACGGAGTCGTCCCTGCGAATTTAGGAAGTAGACCGGCATCGCCCGAGCCATAATTATAAATGGACGAAATTTCGGAAGGCGACAAAGCCTTGTTGTAAATTCGAAAATCATCCATTTCCACTTTGGCCATCCAAGCCCCTCCAGCTGAGCCGCTTCCAAGGTATAACTTGTGATCCGCTCCATCGCCCCATTCCAGAAAGCCCGTGGCGGGAGTGGAAGCGACTTCGATTCCGTTGAGATAAAGTTTCACTTCGTTCCCATCGTAAGTCATTGTGTGGTGTGCCCATCTTCCCAAAATGGAACGGGCTCTGGCGCCGGTCCAAGTTCCACCTCGGCGCACATAGGCAATTATGGTATTGTAGTTCTCGTATTGCAGGCTGAATTGTCCGTTGCGAGCGATAATGCCGTTGTCGTCATCGTGAATCTTTGTCCAAACCGACAGGGTCATGTCCTTGGCAAGAGATATTTTTTCAGAGTCGGTCCAAGCATAACCATCAGCGGGAAAGGAAATGGACTTTCCGAACTTTCCGGGAACAAGGCCGAGATTATGAGGAACGCCCGTTGAGGGGGACGTCAAGGTGTCGTTCCACGATATGCCGAGGCGCATTTCGTCGATTTGAGAACCTGTTCCGCCTGCTACACTTCCGGCAGCTCCGTCACCACCCCATATTTGAAGGTATTTAATTGGTGAGTTGTCTTCGTCAAGATTGTCAGTGTCCAGGCCGGCAGCGCCTCCTACGGTCCATGAAGCCGGTTCCGTCACGGGATAATTATCGTCCGAGGAATAAGCCTGAGCCCACAATTTGTCGGTACCCCAACCTTGTTTCATCTTCACCACGATGAAGTAGTCTTTACCCATAGTGATGTTGTCCACTAGTACCTCGTCGCTTGAGGTGCCTGCCATATTTCGGTAGCGAACCACTAGATCGCGATTCGAACCATCTTGCTTGAAACCAATGAGTCCACCCCGCAGGTCGTCCCATGCCGGGGTGTTGTTGGCATTGGTTTCGGAGGAAACGAAGCCGGCGAAAGAATTTAGCATTTCAGCATGAACCCAGCGAACGATACCGGTCATGTATATGCCGGTTTCAGCCTTTGATCTGCCTACAGAACCGGAGAAGTCCCTAGCCAAGCCCCGTTTCTGCTTGTAGGAAGTCTTCACCGAACCGAGGGATGGTGTCAAAGGGGATCCCACCGGATATCCCAGTCCCACGTTCCAGCCCTTGATCGTATTTGTACCCGTCCCCCAAGTATTGGCTGTGTTGAAGCCTACTTGTGAAGGATCAGTAGTGGTTATACCCCAAAGCGAACCGTTGTGGGCGTATCCAGCGAATCCATCGTAGAGCAGGAGACCGGATTCTTCTAAAATTTCTGCGTCAAAGTTATTTTCGGAAAAGTCTTTTAATATGGTTCCGTTTAGTTCTTCGAAGGGATACCACAACAAGAGATTGTCCTCTCCTGTAAGGCTAGGTCGAAAAGCGAATGATCCGGTGGATTCAGAGGTTTTTTCATTCGATGCATCAATCCCTGCTCCTTTGGGAATGGTTATCGAGATTTTAGCAGGCTGGGTGTCGGGTATAATGTCAAAAGTGTAAGTTGACCCAGATCCATTGGCGTTAATTATCGATCCTCCGGTAACATAGAGGTCGCTAGTGGAGTTGACGTCAAAGTTCGTTATCGATTCGAGAATTCCGAATCGTTTGAAATTTATACTGACGGAAATGGGCGAGGCGTTAGTTGGGGAGGTTGTCGTGATCAAGGGAACCACCCCAATGTCCCCGAAATCTTCACCGTGCAATATGGCGATTTCAGAATCGTTAAAAGCGACGTCGTATAGGCGGACGTCGTCGATCATGCCATGGAAATCAAAATTCGCCGATATGTCCCAAGAACCGATTCGAACCGAATTTCCTTCGATCCTTGTATTGGAGGTAGGTCCAAGCGGCATAAAACCGGCTGGCTCGCCATTTACGTAAAGAAAGCGCTCGTTGCCGTTCATTACACAGGCGACGTGTTGCCACACGCCCACCCGGGCTATGTTGTCCGGACCGTCGAGCCGATTTGCTGCGGAGCCGGGGTTCCCTGCGTTGAAGGTGAACGTACGATTGGCCGTGCTCGTACCGTTTACGTTGTACCAAAGAAGAACCGAGTCGTTGCCATTGCCGGCACGGCAAAATATGCCGGCGTCGTCTGCGTTGCTTGTCAGCCCAAGCTTGTTGAGGTTGACCCATGAGGAAATGGTAAAGTCTCCATCGGAATAAATACCTCTGAACTTGGGCACTTCGGCATAGTCTCCGGATCCGTCAAGGTCCAAGGCTTTTCCAAACTTACCAGGGCTTAAATGAGCGTCCCCTCTTAGAACCAGAGTATTTCGAGCCGCTCCGACATCACGAACCAATGAGCCATTTGCTTCGTCGAAGGTCCAATGCGAAATGAGATCCGTTTCCCGATATACGGCAGTGTGAAAGAGCACACTTTTGGAACTGCCTTCCGTGCCGTAGGTGGCATCGTCGGTGGCTGCCGCAAAAGGTATCCTGACAAGTACTTCTCCCTCTTCCAAATCAGAGGTGACGTTGAAATCGTAGGTGAATCCTGTGCCGAAGAAGTCGGAGGCAGTCCCATTGGTGACTAGAACATCCGAAATGCTGAAACCGGTGACGTTGCTGTCGTTACCCTTATTTCCGAAGCTGACGGAAACAGGAATGGGGTTTGAGTGAGCAGGAGAAGATGCGGTGATAATGGGAGTCGATCCCAAGTCGCCGAAACCGTTTCCGTAGATGTCGGACACTTCTGTGTCAGAGAGGGATATGGAGTAGATTCGGACATCGTCTAAAAACTCGGCGAAAGCTTCTCCCGATTCGTGATTGCCAATCAGAAATACATCTGAGGTTTCTTGCCTATCCGAACTGCCAACTGGTTTGCCATCGATAAAGAAATACGTACGATTTGCTTTTCCTACTGCTGCGATATGGTGCCAATCAAGATAAGCAAGTGGATCTAGGGTTTTTCCTGATGAGCGATAGCGATTGTTGCCGTTGCCATCGTTGCCATCGAATGAACAAAGGGTGCGATTGCTTCCGCGAAAGAGTATCATCCGATCCCAGTCGCGGTTGCTTGGCTTTGCATTGCTGCTAAATAAACTGTTTTTACCGGTGCTGGGGTACAACCCCTTGAACCAAGCCGACAGAGTGTAAGAGTTGGAATCGATATTTATTCCTGAGGCGGCGTTGGTCTGAATTCGGGCGGCAATTTTATCCGGGGAAAAGCGCACGCCTTGTCCGAAGCGACCCTCTGCGGAGAGTTCCGAGTCAATCAAGGTAGCATTATTTTCATTTCCTGACCGATCTCGAGCAATGTTGCCGGTGTCATCGTCAAAGGGCCACCAAGCGGAGAGAGTTTCTCCTCTGGTGACGGAACGCCACATCAAGCGAGTGGTGGTGTTAACTTGAGGAGAGGGATTTCCATAACGCTGGTCGACTGCTGCCGCAGCGTTGATGTTAATCGTCTCGTCTTGGCCAGGTGAACCGAACTGAACGGCTACCTCGTATTGGCCCGGACCAAGCTTTGTGAGAGAGTCGGGCGTGGGAATAAAGCTTCCATTTGCAAAACTCAGATCCGCTTCTTCGAAACCGACGACTTCTACGGGATCTCCGAATTGTTCAAACTTGATGCCCAATTTAAAAGGATTGGAACGAACGATTCTGTCTACTTCCAGATAGGTTTTTAACTGGATGTCACCTTCTCCATTGCCGTAAATTGTGTCTATCTCAGCCTGTGAGAAGGCGATGTCGTAAATGCGAAAGTCATCCATTAAGCCTAGAAAGATGCGCTCGGCTCGTGTTTCGTCGGTCCATCGACCGAATTGGAAGGGATAACCCTCACCGGTATAGATTTGAGTACGGTTCCAATTGGCCAAACGAGAACCATTGAAATATACTTGAACGTTAGTTCCCGTATAAATGTGGGCCACGTGAATCCAGCGGTTTCGAATGTCGGTTGGAGCGTTGAAGGTCGGATCCCAACCCCAGTGCTGACTTCGAATTCTCCTATAATTGCTCTGATGAAGTTCGCGAATGGCATAAGCCTGGTTTTGACCACCGGCAGAGGATCGGCTACCGTAACCATAGGGTCCTGCATTGGTTTGCTGTCCATCGGAAACATGCATCCAGAAGGAGATGGTTCGAGGTTTATTGCCTCCTACGTTGAGAGCGCTGCCGAATGCGTTTGTTCTTACCCAAGTGTCTCCGGTTAGCCAAAGAGCTTGCCCAAATTTGCCGTTGGCTTCGAATTTAGGAACGTTGCCGTTGTTGCCGTCAAAAAATCCGGTAAATCGGCCATAGTAGTCTTTGGTTTGAAGACTGGTTGCGTTATCTTCAAATTGCCACCATGCTTGAAGGTGATCTGCTCGTGTTACAGGCATGCCGTAGACGATTTCAAAAGAATGCTCCAAGCTAAGGTCGCCAACGGAGTCTTTCCCCAAGCCGGGTTGCAAAGCAACCACTATGCGACCTGCGGAAGCAGTGGGAGTTAAAGTGAATTGTCGACTACTGCCTGTTCCCGAGTGATTACCATCGTTTGCTGAGTTAACGGAAATCAGATTCTGATCGTATTCTGTTATCGGCCAAGTCTGACCATACTTGAAAAATTGCAGGGAGATAGGAATTGAGGAATCATGGGTTGCGGTAGCAAAAGCAGGAATTACCGTTAGCTCGAGGTCTCCGTCTCCGTTAGCATAAGTGGCGAGAATGTCATCAGTCGAAAGAACCGTGTTGTGAATTCTGAGGTCGTCTATGATCCCTTCGAAACGACCTTTGGAAGGTTTTTCAGGATCGGCGATTCCCAATCGAAGTACGGCATCGGTATCTACCACGAGTGCCCCGCCAAACTGGTTCCAAGAGCCAAGAGGTATGGAGTCCACGTAGAGCTCGAGTTCACTGTCTCTTGTACTATCGTAAGTGAGGGAGAAGTAGTGCCATTGGTTGTCGAGAATGCCTGCCGGTGAAGAGACCAGTTCGGATTTTGTTTCAGTGTTTAGGAACACCTCGAGATTACCAGCTTCAGTTCCAATCTCAATGGAGGAACCGACAGAACCTCGTAAACTTAACATTACGTTGTTGACTGTGTTTTCGCTCCAGGAAAACGAATCTACATTGCGCTTGAACCAAAAAGAGATCGAAAAGCCATCTGCTGATGATAGACCTGGATCGGTGCCTAGTTCGACAAGTCCTCCAGGGACACTTACTTCAACTGCAGAGCCGAATTTGCCATTCGGGGACCAATCGGAACCCGTTTGCAGTTCTCCGGGAGTAGTTCCCACTGCATTAGTTGCTTTTGTACCTTTGGCGTCATCGAACCACCACCAGCCAATGATGTCGCCGTGTTTCCGCACAGGGGGAGTAAGTAAAATGGTGGATGAGGTAGGAAGAGACGGATCCGAATTTCCTGTGGCGGCTCCTGAAGCCAAAGATAACTCTATTCTCGTTACGTTTGCATCCGGAGTAAGGTCAAAGGTGTAGTTGGAACTATCACCCGCTGGTTGGAAATTACTGATTGTTGCTCCGGTAACTGCAATGTCTCCTTCGAGGAAACCGGTAACTGATTCGGGTTCCGCGAAACGAGAGAAGTTCACTTCAACGGGTATGAGCCCTAGATTGGTAATTATGGGGGTATCAAAATTGGCCATCAATCCCATGTCGCCTTCGCCACCGTTGTAGATGTTTGCGATGTCATCCGCCGATAAAGCCGCTGAGTAAATTCTAGTGTCATCTAGAATTCCATCCACGAATATGGAAGACCCAGAAGAACCGAAATACCAGTCGGTGAGAGAGAATTCACCCAAGGCGTTCGGGGTGAAACTTTTAGAACCTGCCAGAGCACCGTCTACGAACAACTTGACCGAGCCCGTGGATTGGTTGACCACGCTAGCCATATGGTGCCATTCATCTAGAGAGATTCCAGAGGGGGAAAGAGCTTTTTCCACCGAACCGCCACTCAACGCGTGTTTAACTTCGATTCGTCCCAAAAGATTGTGGAACAGACCTTTGTCGGCAGAAGTTCCTAGTCGAGCGACTAAGAGGTTTGGTGGTTCCTCCGTTCGGAAAAGGTCGGCGGTATTGGCATTGGAGTTCCGAGGCAGAACCCAAGTCGTTCCTCCTGTTGAATCCCAGCCAAAACCCGTCGGTGCGTTGGCTCGCCCGGCTCCGCCACCTCCGTTGGACAATCTCAATTCGAAGTCGAACCAGCCTCCCGTTCCGAAGTTCGTGTTGCCAGAAGTCTCTCTGTTCCAGCCTGTGTCGTTAAGAATTTGCTGACTGTTAACGACAAGCCATGCCTTGTCGTCTATGTCTTCCTGAAAAGCCATAACTCCGTCGTCGTCGTAAATTTGGCCGCTGTAGACGACCGTCCACTGGTCTTTCCACGGTGGTTTGGATTTGGACTCGGATACCGAGGGCCCAAGCGGATCGATTCCATTGGTGGCTCCTGAATTGGAAGTGTTTGAATTCAAGTTTCCGGGATTTGCGGCAAAGCTCATGTCGCCGTTTAGACCTCCCGCAGTGAGTCCTGGTACGTAGTTGGGATTGGATGCAGGCTTGAACCAAGTGGAAATCGTGTAGTTGCCTTCTCCCAAATCGAGAGGCGAACCCGAAGCTTCCCGATAAATCGATTCTACGTCGAAGGAGGATAGTTCGACGTCGTAAATTCTCAATTCGTCGACTTTACCATACCAGTAATTTCCGTTTCCGCCATTATGAGAACCCAAAAACCATCTTACCGGAGTTTCCAAGGTTTGTGTCATCCCGGTTCCGCTATGGTCTAGAGCTCCGTTGACGTACCATTTCATTTCGCCGGATGCCCGATTATGAATGAACACCCAATGCGTCCAGTTTCCCCAGAGGAATGATGTTCCGGGAGTTTGATTGATCCGATTAGAACCGACGTCCCAGTATACGCTGCTATTGTTCCAAGGAAAGTGAATGTTGATGATTCTTCCGGTGCCGAAAGATTCCATAATGGAGGTGGCTTTGCCAGGTAAGTTGACAGGGTCTCCCCAACTCCAGAATGATATCGAAAACTCTGTCCCGGAGGCGGGCGGATGAGCCGAAAGCGGCAATGCAGTGGATCCCCCGTTGTAGGAGAGAGCTTTGCCGAACTTGCCGTCTGTCCAAGTTGCTCCGCCAATGTTGCCTATGTCTCTGCCATTTGTGCTTGTATCGGTGGTTTGCGTACCCGCGCCTTCGTCGAAAGGCCAGTATGCGAGGAGATCGTTCACCCTGGTGATTCTGTCGGGAGTCATTAAGGCGGAGGCCATTGCGTAATCATCGGTTCCATCTAAAACAAGTGCTCCCGTACCGAATTTGGCGTTTGCTCCGGCCCATGCGGCTCCGCCAAAAACGGTGGCGTTGGCATCACCGCCCGAGGTGTCGGCTGCTATGTTTCCGGATGTTTCGTCGAAGGTCCACCATCCCACGAGATCTGCAACTCGCGTAACCTTTACGTTGAAGTTGAGTCTATGAGTGGCTAGGATGGAATGGTCTCCATAGACGTCTTGAGCCGTTCCTGTGGGTATGGTGATGAATACAAAGGTCTGGTTTCTGTCCGGTATCAATTCGAATTGATATCGAGAGGCGTTGACGTCGGAAGGAGTGAAATTCTGTACGGATGCTCCCTTGACTTGAATGTCGGTCTCGAGAAAGCCAGATACGTTGGCATCGTTGCCTGAATTGTCGCGAAAGATAATCGAAACGGGAATTGGATGATCGTGAGTAGCCAAGGTCGCATTTATCTCCACGCTCGGTCCGAAATCTCCCATGCCATCACCATGTGCTACTACGATGTTTTCATGAGAAAGCGCTACGTTGTAGAGGCGGACATCGTCAATTAGTCCCTCAAAGACGTCACCTCCACCGGGAGTGCCGCCAATTCCCAGTATTCCGTTGTCTTGAGAAATTCCTCTCGTTTCATCGACGGATCCGACGATCCTTCCGTTTAAGTAGGATTTGAATTTTTGGCCGTCGAAAGTGGATGCTAGATGATTCCAAACTCCGTGATTGATTGAAAATGTCCCTGAATTGACGTAATCCGCCTGAAAGCGATGGTAGACCTTTATGGAGTTTCCACCTTCATCAAATTGTACGAAATACGGAGAAAATACTTCCTGTCTTTTTGAAAGTATCTGAGTCCATCCCTGTTGTGTTCCGGAGCTTTTGAACCAAAGGGCGATAGAGTATTTTTCTTGAGCCTTAAGATTATCGTTAGGCCCGGCTTCCGCCCATCCGGAGTTCCCTGTTAAATCCAAAGCGTTCCGAGAAATTCCTGTCCCCCATTGAGCGCTTCCGTAAATGGTTGCATGCGCACCGTTGCCAGTTACGTCTTGTGCAAGGGTACCATTGCCTTCATCGAAGGTCCACCGAACCAATAGGTCATCGTTGCGGACAACCCCATGTGCCAATGAGAGCATAATTCCTAAAACCGTAGTTAGGAACAATGTTTTCAGTGGAAACCTCATGCGCGAGTTAAAGATAGCATGCAATAGGGTTTAATTCAAAGACTTGTTCAAGTTTTCATCAAGGCAAATCGTATTTCTTTTTCGATAAGAAAAATTAGCGATTCCAGAAAGTTTTAGCATCGATTGTTTTATTTTCCAAGAGGCTTTAAATGAATGGATTATGACTTTCGTCGAGGCATTTTTCCTGATGAATGAAGTGATTGTCCGCAAGTTCTTTAGAAGGATCGTTTAATCATTGAGATTTAATTTTCTATGAATGGCTTTCAAGAATGTTTTTTGTCCATTCTTTCGTTGCCTATACATTTTGGAATAAGTCTTTACTTTCGTTACTATATTAGCGGAAAGCTTGCTTTTTATGCGCTTTCGCTGAAAAATCTTTCCTGTTTAAGCTTAAGTCATTGTATACCAATAACTAGCAGTGTCGTTAATTACGGAATTTGCCTTAGCAATTTTTTCAGAACTTTTCCAGGACCACACTCTACGAATTCTTCGACACCTTGGGAGCGCATGAATTGGATAGTCTCGGCCCACCGAACGGAGGAATGAATTTGTTTGGCAAGGAGGTCCGGAATGTCTTTTGCCCCTGAGTAAGGTATCGCTTCCACGTTTGAAATTACTGGAGTTTTGGGGTCGCTGAAGGAAAAGCCCTCCAGAAAGGTAGAGAATTCACTGGAGGGTTGCTCCATCATGTGGGAGTGAAAAGCCCCGCTGACCTTGAGGGGGACGAACATTTTGGCGCCCGCATTCTTCATAGGACCTCCCAAAGGTTCCATGGATGCTGAGGGACCGGAAAGAACCGTCTGCCCCGGGGAATTAAAATTCGCCAAGTCCACGTCCTCAGAACCAATTTCGCTCAGAACTTCTTTTATTCGTCTGGGTTCAAGTCCGATTACTGCGGCCATACCTCCGCCAGTAACTTTCGCCATGATTTCGCCACGTTTCGCAACTAAGCGCAATCCGTCGGCAAAGGAAAAGGCTCCAGAGGTGCATAATGCAGCGTATTCTCCCACGGAATGACCGGCTAAAAAAACAGGCTCACTTCCACTGCCAACTAGCTCGCTCATCGCCTGTAAGCAACTTACTACATAAAGTGCAGGTTGCGTAAACTGCGTATGATCAAGTTTTTCTGTGTTTTGTGCACAGAGGCAAAGATCGCTCAATGAGTAACCTAGAATTTCATCTGCTTCTGCAACGATTTCAGGAAATACTGAAAAGAGATGTTCGCCCATTCCGGTATGCTGAGATCCCTGTCCGGGAAAGAGAAAGGCTCGGGTCATAAGTATTTTTTTAAAGGATTTGGTTTGCGGTGAGAAATTGTTCTGATTAATTATTTTCAAATATCCATCCCCATTTTGAAAACGCAAGTTCATCTCATCGTCGACGGAAATAATGCGATTCATGCGATACCGGATTTGCTCTCTATCCTTTCCTATGACCGGCAAGCTGCCCGTGAGGGTCTATTGAATCTTCTTCAACCCATTCATGATTCCGAGGGTTGTCGATTGACTGTTGTTTTCGATGGCCGTGAAGGGATCGGCTCCATTCAGAAACGTGGAAACGACGAACGCTTTTGTGTGGTTTATTCCTCGGCTGAGCAATCCGCCGATGGAGCGATCGAGCGAATGCTCCTCGCGGCTAAACGACCCGAAGTGATTACGGTGGCCACTAACGACAATCTTATTAGAAGTTGCGCCTATGAGGTAGGTGCTTCAGCAGTACGAGCTGAAGATCTTCCTCAGTGGGCGGATCGTGCTGTCAGTCATCAAACAGAGGTCTTAAAAAATGTCCCTTTGTTAAAGGCTGCTCCTGTTTTCGAAAATCGGATTCAGATTCCTAAGTCCCGTGGAAAGAATCAATAACCCCGCCTCAGCACCCGCCTATGCTTGCTGCGTTTGAGGAAGTTCCCGGGCTTTACGGTGCCTTTCGTATACCGGAAAAGCTTATTCAGAAAATATGGCTTCGCGGTGAATTTGATAAGAATGCCTTGCGGACTACCGACGGAGATTCGATTCACATTCGTTCTCCTGGTAAGTGGAACCTTTCCGGGGAGGGCCCCGACTTCCTCTGCGCCGAAATAGAGATCGCCGGAAGTATCGTCCTTGGCGATGTTGAGATTCATTTCCGTTCCTCTGATTGGCGCGCTCATGGACACCATAAAGACCCTTCTTTTGAAAGGGTGGTTCTTCATGTGATTCTTTTTCCATTATCGAATCATGAAAATTGCAACGGGGCGATTACCCTCAGCGGTATTCGCCTCCCTACCATAGAATTGTTACCCGTTCTTCATGAGAGCCTTGAGGAATTTGCCGAAAGAGATGCCATTCGAAGTTTATCCGGAGCTCATTTCGAGGAAATTTTATCAGGTTGGCTCGAAATTGCTGTAAATGAACGACGTGCACGTCTTCTCGAATATGGCAGAGAACGTTGGGACAAAAAACGAGCTCATGCTCAAAAGCGGCTATCCGGAGAATGTTGGTCGGAGGCGTGTCATCAATTCACCTTGGAAATCCTAGGTTACCGCCGTAATCGTGCTCCAATGTCGGCGATTTCTCTATCCCATACGCTATCTGATTTATCTACTTACAAAGTGAATGCAAAAACTTTATTCCTCGAAAGGAAAGGGGAGTGGAAGCTTGCGGGGCTACGTCCTGCAAACCATCCTGAAGTCCGCCTTGCTCAGTACCTCGATTTGGTTGAGGCAGGCCCTACTTGGACCGAACGCCTCTTTACGCTTTCTTGTGATGCTTCGGGTGGTGGTGCAGTAACGCGCAAGTCACTAAATATAAGTGGATTGCGAAAAATCGTAGCGACTGATGTACTTTCCGGTGAAATAGGTGGTAGCCGTTTGGACACCCTTGTAGTGGACGGCTTTTTGCCCCTTCTTGCCGCTAAAAAAAGCACCGATTTTTTTCCGTATTGGTTTAATTGGTACGCAGGGGATCTCCCCGCTAAATTGAAAACCTTTCTTCTTAAGGCCGAAATTGCTGGTCCCGGCACTGGCGAAGCATTTTCAAATGGGCTACTACAGGGAGCATTAGGCTATTTTTTACAAAAAAATCTACTTTAGGCTCTAAGAAGACAGATTTTGGACGGTAAATTCAGGGAAAAACGGATTTGCCTGTTTTTCCTCTCCGATCGTTGTCATTGGACCATGACCTGGGCACACAACCGTTTCATCGGGCAATGCCATCAACTTGTCCCGATTGTTTTTCAAGGCATCCGCATAAGAAACCATTCCACCTCCCATTGACCCTGCAAACAACGCGTCGCCAACTACCGCAACAGGTTTTTCCAGACCATCAATCAAGAAAGAGACCCCGCCTAAGGAGTGTCCATACGTATGCAATGCTTTAAGAGTCAGGTTTGCCAAGACATACTCAAAGCCTTCATCAATGGATTCGGTTCTGTTCAGGGATTCTAATTTATGAACAAAAACCCGAGGGTTTCCCGTTTTTTGCTTCAATTCCTCCAAGCATGCGATATGGTCTGGATGCGTGTGGGTCAACAAGATGGAATCGAGAGATAAGTTTTCGAGTTTCAGAAAATCGAGAATGGGTTCAGCCGTTGGTCCTGTGTCGAAAACCCATGCCTGTTTCGATTCCTTGCTCCAAACAACGTACGCATTCACCCGCATCCCTCCGAAAGGAAGGTTAAATTGTTTGATTCCGGAAACGTTCAATGGTGAAGGAATCCATTTCTTTCGAGCGGAAATAAGCAGTTTCCCCACATCAATTTCGAGTGCTTTTGCCATTTCTGCTATTACCCTTTCCTCGACTTCACCGTTCAGCACTGCCTCCAGTCGGGACCTGTCCATTCCCAATCGCTCAGCTAATGCTCCTTTTCCAATGCCCAGACCTCGCATTGCCTTGACCAGAATATCCTGGTGGAAATCTTCGAGTTCAACATCGTTCGAATTTTCTTCAGTCACCGGTAAGAAAGATTGAGTAAAATGGTATTTATTCAATGAGAAAACATTTCCATATCCTGCTGGTGGAAAAAAATGGGTTTGGCGAAGTCGAAAAGCTTTAGAGATAAAAGATTGCCACTCAATCTAGAATCATAATGAACTTCCGCTTTTTATATAGATGTTTAAAGGCCAGGATTAGGGATCAGAGGCATGAGTTGAAAGCTTTGTCGAACCATTTGGGTTCCGGCCATCTGGCAGTGGATGTAGGAGCCAACAAAGGGAGTTACCTTTTAAGTATGAGTAGATCCGTAAAAGAGGGTGGAGTTGTGGCATTCGAGCCTCAACCAATACTTGCCGATTACCTTCGCAAAGTGGTTCGGGATCTTCGCTACTCCAATATAACCATAGAAAATATGGGGGTCTCAAGTGTTATGGGAGTGATGGATTTAAATATTCCAGGACCTGTAGCAACTTCGCCATCAGCTTCATTTGAGAAGAGTGTTTACTCGGATAGTGAATTCCAATCCTATGAGGTCTCAGTTACGACACTGGATGATTATTTTGTAAGGACTACTCAGCAAATCAGTGCGATCAAGATAGATGTTGAAGGTCATGAACTCTCTGTTCTCCAAGGAGCTGAAGAAATTATAAAACACCACAGTCCTCTCATAATTTGCGAGAGTGAATCGAGGCATTTACCTAACGGTGACGTTAACGAGAGTCTCGAGTATTTCAGGAAAATTGGCTATGGAGGTTTTTTTGTTCATCCCAGAAAAGGTTTGATTGATTTGGATAGTTTTCTGCCAGAGATTCATCAACGTCAGGTAGGTGACAGGTTTTGGGACAGTAGGGATTATTGTAATAATTTCATTCTGACCCGTTGATAGATTCTCATCGAACCAGTAAAATGGATTGCTCCCAGTTAGAAGTGGCGGGATTCTCTAATTCCTCAACTCAATCTACTGCTATGATCGAACGCACCGACTTTTCCATGGGCTCTTTATGCAATCCATTCAAAGTGTCGCGGTTCGATTGGTATCGATTAAGCAAATGAAATAAACTTTCAAATCTTCTTTTTCACTCGGCTCGCAAACTCCGCAAGCAATTACGATTTTGATTCCAATCAGTTATTTTAATAGCTGTGCCTCGTTGGTTGCTGCTTACCCCAACCATAATATGTTCCATTCTGGAATTATTAACTGTTTAACAATCAAGTCGAAGAATCGACATTTAAGACAAATTACCTTCCTATGAGGCTAATTCTTGATCGACAAAATTTCAATTGATCGTTGCATTAAGATATCTTGAAAATTTTTATCTCGAGGCTACAGGTTTGAGGAAGGTTTCATCTAATCATGAAAATATCTAATTCGAAAATCCTAGTGATTGGAGGCACTGGCTTCATTGGAAGTTTTGTTGTTTCGGAATTACTCAAATCAGATGTGGCGAAAGTCGTCATTTTTGATA
Source organism: Opitutia bacterium (assembly GCA_002730975.1). GTDB lineage: Bacteria > Verrucomicrobiota > Verrucomicrobiia > Opitutales > Seribacteraceae. Next base: position 29,474 of record PCBO01000055.1, on the reverse strand, counting down.
ATTTTGCTCGTGGAAAAAGATCGAACGTCGAAAATGTCCTTAAAGATCCTCGCTGCGAGATTTATTCCAATGGTGGCGACGTTCGGGATATTGATCTCTTGAACGACGCAATGAAAGGAGTGGATGGTGTCATTCACCTTGCCGCCATGTGGTTGTTGCACTGCAAGGACTTTCCTCGAACTGCCTTTCATGTAAATATCGAAGGAACTTTCAATGTCTTGGAAGCTTGCGTCAAAAATAATGTCAAGAGACTGGTTTATTCGTCCTCTGCTTCAGTTTACGGAGATGCTGCGCAGGTTCCCATGACTGAAAGCCACCCTTTCAACAACAAGAACTTTTATGGGGCCACTAAGATTGCCGGGGAAGCGATGTGCCGCGCCTACTTTGACCGATACGGTCTCAGTTACGTTGGTTTGCGTTACATGAATGTTTATGGGCCCCATCAGGATCAAACCGCGGCTTACACGGGAGTGATCCCGATTATGCTTAACAAAATCGACGACAATGAGCCTCCTGCGATCAATGGCGACGGGACTCAAGCTTACGATTTCATTGATGTCGAGGACGTTGCTCGATGCAACGTCCTTGCCTTAGAGGCGGAAGTCGCTGATGAATTTTACAACGTCGGTACGGGAATACAGACCAGCATTAAGGAGCTTTGTGATACTATTTTAGAGCTCAAGGACTCAGGATTGAAAGTAACCTACAACCCCTACAGCGAGGATGATGCTCGTCAGTTGGTGCAAAACCGAATCGGTTGTCCAAATAAAGCAAGTGCCCAACTTGGCTTTGCTTCTAAATTCGATTTACGAACAGGTTTACAGCGACTAATCGATTGGCGGGACTCTCACGGTACTGAAGTGCATTGAAGGTCCCTATCGCCAGAACCAGCCTTACGGATTCCGAAATTCAATCCGTTCTCGGGCCATTGAAATCAGGGTGGCTGGTGCAGGGTCCTAAAGTTCGTGAATTCGAGGATAAGTGGTCCGAGTTTAGTAGTGCTCAAGAATCGATTGCCGTTACCTCCTGTACCTCTGCATTGCATCTTTCTCTTGCCGCTCTTGGGTTTGGTCCGGGGGACGAAGCTATTGTTCCGTCTTTCACTTGGATTTCCACTGCAAATGTCGTAGAGCACCTTGGAGGGAAGGTTGTTTTTTGTGATATTGATTTGGACACCTTCAATATCGACGTCGCTCAAATCGAATCAAAGATTACAGAGCGAACAAAAGCCATTCTTCCTGTTCACTTATTTGGCCTTTCCGCGGACATGGATCCGATCGCAGAAATAGCGAAAAAGCATGATCTTTGGGTCGTTGAAGATGCTGCTTGTGGATTCGGTGCAAAATTCAAAGGGCGACATGTTGGTTGTTTTGGCGATACTGGATGTTTCAGTTTTCATCCCCGCAAAGCAATAACTACCGGAGAGGGTGGCATGGTGACGACGAATGATGCTGAATTGGCCGCAAGAATCCGTAGACTTCGTGATCATGGTGCTGCAATGACTGATTTACAGAGACATTTGGGAGCTAGACCTTACTTGCTCGCGGATCACCCTGACGCTGGTTACAATCAACGAATGACTGACTTGCAAGGTGCTCTTGGCTCTGCTCAAATGGATCGTGCGAAGGAAATCGTCCAAGAGCGTCAGCGGTTGGCTCGTAGATACGACCAAGCCTTTACCGGATTGAAATATTTACGAGTCCCTGTTGCCAATCAGGATTATGAACATGGGTATCAGAGTTACCCTTGCCTCTTTGAGCCTGAAGGAACCTCACTGAGTTGCGTGAAAGCGATCAATGAAAAGCGTAACAATTGGATGGATGAACTTCAGCATAACGGTATCTCGACACGTCCTGCGACTCATGCCGTCCACATGCTTAGCTTTTACAGTGAAAAGTATAAATTGAAGCCCGAGGATTTTCCTAACGCCTATTTGGCGAACCATTGCAGTATTTCGATGCCAATCTTTCATGGGATGAAAAAAGACGAACAGGATCTTGTGATTGAAAAGGTTTTGGAATACCATCCGTAATATGTGTGTTATTGTCGGGCACCTTGTTTTCGAAAAAAATCCTGATTATTCCCAATACTCAAGGACGTGGGGTGCAATTGCATATTGCGGTCTCGATGGTGAAGACCTATGCGGAGTGGGAATTTATTGGTGAAAAAGCGTTTGTTGGAGTTGGAGCAGTCATATTCAAATCAATTTCGGGAAAATATTGCCTTTGCCAGTCATTCAGAAAAAATATTGTTCACTGTTAAGTCTTGAAAAAGCCCAACAAACACCGAGTTTTTATAGGCCCGATAGAGATAGCTGGATACTACGCAAATCTGGCAAAAGGCTTGAAACAAATTGGTGTGGACTGTGACTATATTACATACACTCCTCACTCTTTTGGTTATGGCGGTGAAAGTAAAACACCGATACTTCTACGAATCTCTCAGCGGTTAGAGTCAGTATATAAAAATAATCGAAACTTTGCTAATAAGGTAGCCCTATCATTGCCTTCTTGTTTTTTGAGGACATTATGGGTCTTTTGCTCGATCTTTCGATACGACGTTTTTATTTTTGGGTTTGGGCATTCTTTCATGCCAAGAAACAATTGGGACTTGAGAGTTTTAAAGTGGTTGGGGAAAAAAATAATATCCGTACTTTCTCACGGATCAGAGTCCCGTCCACCTTATATTGATGGCAGTTACCAAAGCGGTGATGGAGCATATCAACCGTCACCAAATGAATTACTCTCTTTAACCAAGCGAAATTTTAAACGGACAAGAAGATTTGAGCGATATTCAAGCATTATTGTTGGAGCACCATTTTCAACGAGCCATTTTCTTCGTGACAAGTTCGTTACTACATCGGCATTTGGTATTCCCTTTGATGCCATGGTTGAGCATACATCTTCTCCCACCTCCGTGGCGAGCACACAGGGTGTAGGCATTAGAATTTTGCATTCGCCTAGCCATCCTGCGGTGAAAGGCTCTCCCATTATTCAAAGAGCTGTCGAAAACCTTAGGCAGCGTGGTTACGAAATTAATTTAATCCTTCTTCAAGGAAAACCTCACTCCCAAGTCATTCGAGAGATAAAGCTTTGTGATTTTGTAGTCGATCAAATATACTCGGATTTTCCTATGGCTGGATTTGCCACGGAGGCAGCATGGTTTGGAAAACCTGCTATTGTTGGAGGGTATAATATTAGCCTCCTCAAAAGATTCGTTCCTGCGGGTATGTATCCTCCTTCAAAGACATGTCATCCTGACGAGATTGAACAGGCAATCGAGTGCCTGATCGTGAACTCAGAGGAGCGAGAGCGTCTTGGCGTAGAAGCACAGAGCTTTGTGCGTGATAAATGTAATCCCATTGAGGTGGCAAGTCGGTATTTACGCCTTATTCAGGAAGACATTCCCGAGGACTGGTGGGTCGAACCGCAAGACGTTGTTTATTTGGAAGGTGCAGGTCAAACGATTGAATGCACGATTAAAAATATCCGTGGGATGGTTAAGCATTTTGGCGTTGAATCCTTGCATCTGAGGCATCGACCGGATTTGGAGAAGGCTTTTTTGGAATTTGCTGAAATCGAACATCCTTCTTAATTCTTGGTAGTTTCTTTGGTTAATGATACAAGACTACTTTTAACCTTTCAGAATAAGTCTCATTCACTTATTTTCTCTTCGTTGCCTGAAGCGGTGTTCTTTTAATTACTCCAATTTTTCAGACTCCAAGCTTTGAATGTACTATTTCGACTTCTTCTCAATTTAGCTGGTTCTCGAGGTTCTAAGTATTTTATTGATGTGCGGAATTGCCGGAATAATTAGCAGAGACTCTGCCTCGCTGGAATCACTTCTTCCTATGTCTCGCTTGTTGAGGCACCGTGGTCCTGATGACGAAGGTTTTATGGTTCTTCAGCGCGGGCAGGCTTTGGCCCTGTCAAGCGCCGAATCTCATCCGTCTTCCATTGCCTGTCATTCGTTAAAAGACTGCAAAATCGAGAATTTTTCTTTCGAAGGAGTTGAGGTAGGAATTGCTCATCGAAGGCTTTCGATCATCGACCTTTCTCCCAATGGTCACCAGCCAATGTCTCGAGACGGGAAAACATGGATCACTTACAATGGTGAAGCATACAATTACCTTGAAATCAGAAAGGAACTTGAGGCTGAAGGAGTTTCTTTTGCCACCGATTCTGACACTGAGGTCGTCCTGGCCGCTTACGAAAGATGGGGGGTAGAGTCGTTTAGTCGTTTGAATGGCATGTGGGCGATGGCGATCTTGGACTTAAATAGTAGAAAAATTATTTTATCGAGAGATCGGTTCGGGATTAAGCCTCTCTACCTATATGCAGAAGAGCAGTCATTATCATTTGCTTCCGAAATAAAAGCTTTCAAAGCACTACCAAACTGGAATCCCCGGGCAAACGAAGGAGCCATTCACGAGTTTCTATTCAACAGTCTATCAGATCACACTGAAAAAACGTTTTTCAAGGAGGTGAACCAATTGCTGCCCGGTCATTTTATGTCGATTGATATCGACCAATCAGTTTACAGTCTTCAGGCAATCAAACAGAAATGCTGGTATGATTTGCCGATCGATTCTCCTAAGGTTCCGTATGAAAAAGGCTTCGATCCATTCAAGGCATTGTTTCTCGATTCAGTTCGACTTCGAATGAGATCGGATGTCCAGCTGGGTTCATGCCTTTCAGGAGGGCTTGACTCCTCCTCGATTGTCGGGGCAATGAGGGAATTGTCGGCGGAATCGCCGATAAGCACTATAACGTCGTGCTCCATTCACAAGGAATTTGATGAGTCCTTTTTTGCCGATCAAGTTGCTGATTTCACCAATGCTCAGTCGGCAAAAGTATTCCCCGACCCTAATGCTCTTTCTGAAAAAATTGATGAAATAGTCTGGCATCAGGACGAACCCTTTGGCTCTGCAAGTATTTATGCCCAGTGGTGTGTCTTTGAAAAAGCTCGCGAGATGGAAATTCCCGTCATGCTTGACGGTCAGGGGGCAGATGAAACTCATTGTGGATATAATTCGTTTCTTAGACCCTATGTCTCCGGTCAACTGCGAATGTGCAATTTCCTTTCCCTATGGAGGAATCTTAAATTACTCAGGCCAACCACGAGGAAAGCGGCCGGTTCATTTCTGAGAGGGCTTCTCGACCTAGCCACTCCTACGCCTTTGAGTAATCACTTTTCATCCCGAAAGGAAGAAAGAAGGATGAAGGGCTGGTATTTCGGACGAGAGAGACTTCTCTCTTCTTCTATGGAACGACAAAAAAATTTGCGAGATCACTCCGTATACATGATGAATACAGGGATGCGAATGCTTCTCCATTGGGAAGACCGTAATTCTATGGCTCATTCTGTTGAGTCGAGGGTTCCGTTTCTTGATTATCGGCTTATGCCTTTGCTTTTTTCATTAAGTGACGCAGAGCGCGTGGAAGGGGGGTGGTCCAAATCAATCATTCGTAAATCGATGTTTGGCCTTTTACCTGATGACGTTATTCACAGACAGGACAAAATGGGATTCGTCACACCTGAATCGATCTGGGCAAAGAACGAATGCAGGGATCTCTACCTAAAAGATCTTCGAGAACTTTCCGAGTGCTGGGGCGGTTTGATCGGGCCGGAAATTGCTGAATCCTTTGAAGGTTTTCTAAGAGGAGAAAAAAAATATGATTCAATCTATTGGAAAATCCTTTGCCTGAATCGTTGGCGGAAAATTTTTGGTGTAAAACTTTAAACGCTGTAATTTAGTTCATTGGAGGGATTCCAGTACTTCAACCAACTCCTCGGTCTTTCTCTCTCTGCTGTGCTTGCGGATTTCGCTCTCGTCATAATCCAATTTGAATTGCGTGTCTTTTTTCCACTCCTCGAACCACTTGGCAAGCTGCAGGGCAATCTCATTCGGGTTGGTTAAACTAACACCTGACTTGCTCAGGTTAAGTAGTCGCTGGATTTCACCACTATCATCAGGGACTGCAAGTATAGGGCGCCGTGAGTTCAAGTAGTCGAATACCTTCCCGGTCAAAACGCCCTTTTCGTTTGGGTGGGATAAGACCAAAAGAACCGACGCACTGCGAATCCTGGAAAGAGCTTTTATCCTGGAAACCCTTTCCTCACACGAAAAGGAGACCGTCTTGAACCTATGGAGATCAAAATGCTCGACGAACTTTTCAGAGCTTCCTAAAAAACAAACCTTAATCGATTTCTTAGGAATCAAGCCTTTGGCAATACATTTTTCAATGGCTTCGAAAAGAGGACGAGGATTTCGGCTGTGACTCAAGTTCCCAGCATACAAAATTGTAAAAACTCCCTCTTCTCTATTTTGAACCAAGGGAACCTCATCTATATCGTACCCATTACTTACGGTATGTATTTTTTTCCCCAAGATTCGACCGAGTTCATCTGAAATCCCGTCACTAACAGACACTACTTTATTGGCTAGACTAGACAACATCCTTTCGTGTTTTGAAATGAGCTTTTGCTTACGAGGGGAACTGAGCTTCTGTACATTCCAAGAATCCCTGATGTCGGCAATCCAAGGAGTCCCGAAGCACCGAGAGAGTTCGGAAGCAATCGAAAGTGTTGCCAAAGGGTCATGAGTTGCTATTATGGCATCAAAGGAGTTCTTTTCACAAAGTTCAAATGCTTTGCGCCTCGCGAGTTTCCACCAGTTGTATGGCGTCTTGTCGGGGAACAGCCAAGGTGCGAGATTTCGAATGAAAAAACGATTCATTCCGGACGGTCCGTAGGATGGGATTCTATGCACTTCGGACTCCCTAACTTCGGGAAGCAGATTTTCATCATAATCCGGAGCATGCCGTGGCCAATCTTCGCATATTACGATTGGTTTCCAGTTGAGTTCAGGCAGGTATTTGCAAAAGCCTCGTGCCCTAAAGCTTGAAATGCGATTACGGGGAGGAAAATAAAAGGATAAAAAAAGTACTTTCTTCAAGATTCAGTCTTTTTCGAGTTGGCTCATGAATCTTTCAATCAGAGCACTTTTTTTTCGGTCATACAAACCGTTGGTCATATACCGCTCAACTGACTCCAAGTTTTCATTCGGCAACCTAGGATTATCCTTTAACATTTTGAGGGACTTTTGAATGTGAGGAATTACCTGTTCCCCCTTTCCTACGTGAGCCATTCCCTCCATCGGAAGCGGAACCAACATATCCGCTTCCCTGAAGTCTCCTGATACGGGTATGGATCCTGCGTAAATCGCTTCATAGTGACGATATGACCAAAGAGCGTTGCCAGGTGGTGCTAAGGCTGACTTAGCTTTTAGCATTAGTTTGAAGTAGGAAATGAAGTGGGCTCTCCCTTTTTTCAGAAACAATTGCTTTAAGTTCTTACTTGCTTGCTCTTTCATTCCCTCAGCATTTGCTCCACGCATAAAAAAACCACCTGAAAAAGAAAACTGATTGTCCGCTGAAATTTCTTCCAACCATTGAATTCTTGTATTTCTGTTCATCGTCCCATAATTCTCCTGCCAACTGACTACGGGATTTCCCAAGAAAGTGGTATCAAATGGCCTCTCTTGGTTATTGCACGGACTACCTTTGATCAAGTTATTGAATTTAGCACAAAAAGAGAGCCATTTATGCCTTCTGATTGGCAAGGTTCCCCAATTGAATTCATCGCCCCAGTTCTTTTGAGTCCACGATTTAAGGTAGGATTTGGTCATTGAGGCCAAGAGTTCTTTTTCGGTATTTCCCCAAATGATCTTTTCATGATCTCCGTAATCAAAGAGATGAATCTTTCTAAATGAAATTCTCTTCAAATCGTTCCTCGAAATATTAGACGGGATGCCGATAAAAAGGTGATCGACATTGTAGCATCTTGAGCCTGATAGTGTTTCAACTCCAATCGTCGATACGGAAGAGGAGCCGTAATATTCTCTCAGGAAGAGTTCCAAGTTTCTTCCCCGAGCGCCTCTGCCACTTCTGTGACCTTCTAACGACCCTGCTTCTATTATCAGAAAGCTGGGCATAGTTCAATTACCAGTTAGTTTTTTCGTCAAGTTATACATGCTTACAGCAACTGGTTCGACCGTTCCTTCGGAACAAAAACGAAATCAGTTAAAGTCTTTCTGTGAAGTTGGCCTTTTTCTCGGAGTTGCCCGTAATTGTCTATGGGTGTCATCCCCCCTTTGAAAAAGCAAAAGCCCCGGTAGTCAATGCTGTGAAGTAATTCGAATGGTTTGCAGTTTGGGTTCATGGCGTCATGGCATTCAAACAAGATATCGGGCCTCCCTATTTTAATCGTCTCAACTCCACCTTGCAATACGTCAGACTCATGACCTTCTACATCACATTTTATGAACTTAACCAAAGATGCAGCATGCTTATCAAGAAAAGAGTCTAGTGTTATTACATCAACCTCAAATTGCTCCAAGGATTCATCGCTTGCACCAGTTTCCACAGAGGCTGCGCCCCAATGATTCTTTGGCCTATACATTTTCATTTTTTGGGAAACTGAAGACAAACCGACTGGCGCTATTTCAAGTCTTGGCAGCGAAAAAGCATCCCTAAGGGCATGAAGCTCTTTGTTAAGTTCCGGTTGCGGTTCAAATGCGATGACTTTTCCATTCGACCCTACTTTCTTATGCATCCAGTAGGAAAAAATTCCTCTGTTCGCTCCGATATCCAATGCGGTGTGACCACTTAAATTGGAATTTAACAAGAATGATACCCCGAACTTCTCGCTGATTAGCCGGTATCTCCAGGCTCTATGCCAGAAATGTATTTTTTCCCAGAAGTTCATATTTTTTCTAAATTGAAATGCAAGCGGTTCACTGAAAAAGCTTCTTAGGTTTGAAATTAATGGAACCAAGGAAGGATGGCATTAGGGTCATCGGTTGCTTTGGGACTTATTTCATTTAAGAAACTACCATTAATCGCTTTCTCGTAATACTTCAGATATTCGTATGCCATCTTTTTTGCATTGAATTGTTCCACCGCATACTCCCTGCAGGAAATACTCGACCATGATGCGGCATTTTTGAGTGCTTCGCTCAGTTCGTCGGATTTGTTCGAGAGGAAACCAACTTCATTTGGTACAATCTCAGGTAATGCTCCGTAAGGAGTACCGAAAACCGGGCACCCGCAATAGAGACTCTCGATGAGAGCCAAGCCGAAGGGTTCATTCCATCGGACTGGAAAAACAAGACCCTTGGATCTTTGCATGACTGCATACTTGTATTTGTCGTTAACCATTCCATGGAATTTGACCCGTGGATTCATCGTGAAGCGAAATCCCATAGAAAAATTCAATCTGCTCCCTCCCAACACGTTTAGCTTTGCTTTATCTAGTCGCATTGTCGTGGAGATGGCGCCTTTGACGTTCTTTCTTCGCCACGCGGCTTTGCCGAGAAAATGAAAGTCGCTTCGCTTACACTTATCGAGGGAGTCGTTTTTCCAATCCAAGCCGTTGTGAACATATGTAGTCGAACCGTATCTTTTAGCATGATTTGAGGATACGAAAATCGTTTGTCTGTCCAGAATCGAATCCTTTGGGCAATTGCCGTGCTGGGTGACGACATATGGGAACTGTATGTCATCAGGAACATCGGAGTTGAAATGAACAACATCAACGTCTTCCGGAATCAAGCGTCTCAGGTCATCATGCTCTGTGTAACTGATGACGTCTGCAAAAGAGCAATCGGAGTCCGGGGCTGCGAGAAAGACTACTTGGTGACCGAGTTCACTAAGCTCTTTTGCCAAGCACCATATGACTCGCTCGGTGCCCCCATATTTTTCAGCAGGCAATCGACTCGTCGTGGTAATCAGAATTTTCATCGATCAATCCCTATCATCATCCGATGCGGCAGAACTCTCAGGTTGTTCATAACTATTTTGTTCATAAAGGCGACTGTGCTTGAAGAACGCTGCAAAGGCAGTTGATACGGCAATGAACAAACCGGGAAATCCATCAAGAAACCCGAATTTGAAGAAATAGGCTCGAATAAATCGCCAAATCGGTCTGAACAAAACATGGCTAAGCCTCCATTGACTTTTAGCGTCTAGTTGCCTCTGCAAATAAATGTCGGAAAAGTAGACGATTTTTGTCACAAAACTGTTCATCGAAGGATACGAGAAATGCAATAAATCTCCCTTCAGTTCATCTACTGTTCCTTCGACATGAAGTTTGTCGTGTTCTCGAGAACCTTTCCAAGTACCCAGACCTTTTTTTATTAGACGAACTTTTCGATCGGGATACCAATCACCGTGACTAATCCACCTTCCAAGAAAGAAAGATTTCCTATTAAAAGCGAATCCGTCTGCTTCATTCTTTGAGTCCCTCTGCAAAAGGCTTTGGATTGAAGCCAAGAGATCTGGAGATAATCTTTCATCCGCGTCCAAGCATAGCACCCATGGCTTTTTCGCCTTGGACAGGGCAATGTTCTTCTGATCCCTATGCCCATGCCAATTTTCCTCAAAGCATTTGACCCCATATCGTCTGGCAATTTTTATTGTGTCGTCCACGCAGTCATTGTGAACCAGGATGATTTCATCTGCTATTCCATCTAGGCTGTCCAAGCACTTGGCTAAATTCCGCTCCTCGTTGGATGCAATTAAGGCAACGCTAAGTTCGGTCTTCAAATTTTTCATGAGGGTTAATTCCAAAAGGAAATACACTTTTCGAAAACCTCGGAGGGCTTTATCAAAGACATGTCCCATCCACCTTCGCTTGGCGAATCTTTTGGCTGAATTACGATCAAGGGGGAGTCATAGCAAGGTTTCGTCACACGCGGATTAGTTGGCCCAAAAAGAACGACTACTTTAGTTCCCAAGGAGTTCGCCAGATGCACCCCGCCGGAATCGCAACCAACAACCATCTCACAAGACGCAAATTCATCCGCAAGCTCAGGCAAACTAGTTTTTCCTGTGAGATCATAAACCCTATCGCGATCCAACTCGTGGGTAATGACATGGGCGTCACTTGCTTCTTTTTTTGTACCATACAAGCAAATGCGGACAGATTTGTTTGACTCGAGAAGGAGTTTGCAGAGTTCAGACCATCTGTCGGTCGACCACCTTTTAGCAGGATGGTTTTCAGATCCTAAAATTATTCCGATCTTTAGACGCGAGGGGGTAATTGTTTTAATGAGCGGACTAAAATCAATTTGACCGTCCAAGCCAAAGTTACTTCCCAACATCGTCCAAAGTTCGGATTGGTGAATTCTAGTCTCTCCTTCTATAATCCGGGTGTCGGGACTGAATAAGTGGCTAAGTAAAGGTCTTGGTTTACCTGGTCGTCTCAAGCCAAAGCGATGGGCGGAACCGGACAGGAACGCTTCGAAATCACCACGGAAGGAATTCGTGAAGAGGAAATGGCAGTCTGGAAAAAGTTTACGGATTCTAAAGGCAACCTTCAAACCGATTGGGCTGAAAATGTTTCCTGAAGAAAAAAGCACATCTCCCACGCGAAGGTATTGCAAGAGGCTTTTGTACTGTGGTTTGCACAGTAAGACGAATTTGACGTCGGGTCTGGACTTCGAAAAAGCCTGAAGAATGGGAATCGCCATCATGATATCTCCAAGCCAGTTAGGCATTCGAATAACAAAAATAAGTTTTCTGGGAATAACCGAAGGAAGTAACTTGCGCTTCGATTTCAATCCAAACTTAACTTCGGGATAGTATTGAGTTTTCCATTTGGAATGACTCCAAAGCCAGTCGGGAAAACCGTTCGGATGTTTGGTTATTTGATCAGCTAAAATGTCATGGCTATGAAATGCAATGGAACGTGTCCCCTCCAGTTCCGTAAGTTCAATCTTCGAGCGGAAAAAACTAAGTCTCTTTGGGCAGATGTATACGGCGCGAGCTTTTGTTGCTTTTTGTAATATGTCGGGAAGCGTAGTAATGGATGCAAGCCTATCGAGAAACAAAGATAGGGTACCTTGGCTTCCGGCGTTTTGGTCAAACAAGATAACCAGCCAATTCCCTTTTCTTAGGAATTCCCTTGTTTGAGAAAAACCAGCTTCTCGTGAAAACATTTCAATTCCAAAGTTCAAGCGAGACGAATTAATCCATTGGTCGAGCGCTTTATTTTTGTTGGGTCTGTAGATTGCCCCAAGCCTTCTGCCCCCTTGAGGTCTGAATTGAGGTGAAGTGGCCAAGGTCTCAAATAGGCTAAGGTGTGGGAGCAGCAAGATCACTGGTTTTCTGCCCGCGCGCAATTCCCTAATCTTTTCCTCTGCCTCATTTGAATAGAGTATCGACCTTCTAAGTTTGTCTCTACTTAGAAATGGATAGCAGAGAGAGAAAAATCCCATTTCGAACATTCTCGCTGCTGATTCTTGAGCTATCCTCTTGATTTCATCAAAACTTCGCCGGGGAAAGGCATAATGTAAATTGGAGAAAAGTATTCTTCTTCTCGCCGACGGGAAAGAAATGAATAGCCGCCCCAAGCATTCGGTTAGAAACTCCAAGGTCTTGAAGGGGAGCAAGGAGAGAAAGAACCCCGATGCCTTAATCAATATCGCCATCTTGCCACAAATGAGTTACCCATAAGATCATGTATTATAACAGGCAATCGTCATTTCAAATGTGAAGGTTTTAATTATCAAACCTTCCTCGCTCGGCGATATCATTCATACCTTGCGTGTCGTTCAATTGCTTGTTCGGTCATGTGTTGGAATTGAAATTCATTGGGTCGTAAAAAAGGGGTTGGAAGGCATTCTTGAAGCGAGTGGCATTGTTGATCAAATCTTTCTTTTTGAAAGAGGCGGAGGTTTTTTTCAGTATTACCTGCTAGGTCAGAAACTTCGGGCTGAGAACTATGATTATGTTCTTGATCTGCAAGGATTGTTGAGGAGCGCGGTTCTTGCCAAGTGGGCTAACGGAAAGCAAACTCTGGGGCGAGCCGATGGTCGCGAAGGATCAACGCTCTTCTATCGGTCAGTTGGTGAACCGGACCGAAAAAGAGAATTACACGCAATTGAGAGAATGATTCCCTTTGTTGAAGAATTTGGAGTGGAGCATGTTGATGATAGGTTGAGTCTGTGTTTTCAAGTTTGCAAACATTCTAATGGTCTTGATGCCCTCAATCTCCCTTCAGATGAACGTTTAATTCTCTTGTTCCCCGAAAGCAGGCGGAAAGAGAAAGTTTGGCCTCATTTCCGACGATTGACGGAAAAGTTGGCTCAGGCGAAACTGGGCTGTATTTTAATTGCTGGAAACCATCCGGACGATCAATTTGAAGATTGCATTGACTTGCGCGGGAAAGTTTCTCTTCGAGATTTGCCTGTACTTGTCGGTGAGGCTGCTTTGGTCGTCTCAAATGACAGTGCCCCCTTACATCTGGCATCGGCTGTAGGTTGTCCTTTGATTGGACTGTTCGGGCCTACGGAAGCCTGCAGATATGGACCATACCCTCATTTTGAGCCCAATGCGAAGATTCTTTCCTCGGCTTCTGAGATCATGGAAGGAATTTCTGTCAACAAGGCTTTTCAAGCAGCAGGTACCTTGTTGGGAAATGAATACTAGGATAGTTTATTAGACACTCCTATAGGTAAAGAGAGTTGAGGATTTGCTGCGCTGTTTTTTTTCGCGATGCCCTTTTCTCCCTCCCCTGCTTGGCCAGCTTTTGGAATATTTTCAAATAATTGCTTGGGTTCTTGTAATAAGCAAATGACGCCCTTCGTAATGTGGCCAATGTTTGTTCTGCGAAGGTAGTGTCAGCTTTCTTGTATTCACCAATAGCTTTTTGGCATTTTTTAAAGACGCCCCAGAGATTTCCGCCGTCGCCAATCGGTTTGCAATCAATGACTTGCAGGCCGACTGCTTGTCCTAGGGCGGAAAGAGTTTCTTCGCTGAACGAAAATAAATGACCCGGATGCCATTTGTTTCTAAATGCCATATTGGGATACAGGATATTTGGCACCTCAATGATGAAAACCCCATCTTTTTTAAGAGATTTGCAGAGATGGGCCAGATCGCGAATTGGATGTTCCAAGTGCTCAAGTACATGAAACATTGATATTAGATCGAACTCTTCTTCGGTCCGGAATTCGGAAAAGGGTTCTACGGCAACATCAATGCCCAACTCCTTTTGGCTGTATTCGGCATAGGGTTGATTGGCTTCAACGCCTTGAGCGCGAAAACCTCTTGATTTCATCAGGTATACGAATTCGCCGCTGCTCGAACCGGCATCAAGGGTATTTGCATGTTCAGATACCAATGATTTGATTCTCTCGTACCTTTGCAAGGCATTGCCTCCGGCTCTGTAAACATGCTTAGGCTCAGGGCGATGAACACCTTTGTAGGATTTTCTGTATTCGGTTTTGTAGAATTCCTCGGTGTTCTCAAACGGAACAGGATCGACGAAAATCAGACCAGATTCCTTGGAAATGATATTTCTCAAGGGTTGACCGTGGCGATCCTTCTCGCTTACCAAGTAGCCTTGTTCGCTTCCGCTAATGGGGCATGCTCTACTTGTTTTAAGGAGTTGTGGCATCTTCGTACCCTAGCCTCAACAAATATTTCCAGCAAGTGAATTGACCGAATTGAGGAGATCGCATAGGTGCATTGTATCTGAATTCTTCATCGCGAACATCCCACTTTCTAAATCCCATCATCAACATATTATCCTACATCCATTATTAAACTATGATTGACGTGAACCATCTCCGGCAGGACTTAGAAGGCTTGAAGACTGCTGTTGCTCGCAAGAAGTTTGAGTGTGACTTGGATTCTTTGGTCGAGTTGGACATAAGGCGTCGCGAAGCGATATCGAAGGCCGAGCAGGCAAGAGCGGGGCAAAAGGCTGCTAATACTGAGATGTCTCAAATGAGCAAGGGCAGCCCGGAGTTTCTCGCCAAGGTTAACGAGATGAAGGGATTGGCAGGGAAAGTCAAGGACTTGGAGGCGGCTTCAAAGGAGGCGGACGAACAATTTCAAGAGGCTTTTCTATCGATTCCCAATCTGCCGCACGATACGGTCCCCGATGGAAAAGGCGAGGAAGATAATAAACCGATTTCGACTTGGGGGGAGGTGGATGGAAATTTCCCATATGCCGTTCCGCATTATGATATTTCTTGGTTTGAGCAGTTGATCGACTTTCCTCGCGGGGTGAAGGTTGCCGGTGCAGGTTTTCCTTTTTATCTGGGGGACATGTCAAAATTTGTACGTGCCTTGATTAATTTCTTTTTAGAGGAAGCAGGGAAGAACGGATATCAAGAAGTTCATTCTCCAATCATGGTAAATACCGCGAGCGCTACTGCAACTGGGCAACTTCCAGACAAGGAAGGACAAATGTACGTCGATAATAATGAGGGGATGTACTTGATTCCAACGGCTGAAGTTCCCGTGACTAATTTTTTTAGAGACGAAATTCTAAGCTCCGGTGAATTGCCCGTTAAGCGATGTGCTTACACGCCTTGTTTCCGAAGGGAAGCTGGTAGCTGGGGCAAGGATGTGAGGGGATTGAATCGTTTGCATCAGTTCGATAAGGTAGAGCTCGTTAAGTGGGTTCATCCGGAAAACAGTTTCGATGAACTGGAATCCTTGCGAAAAGATGCGGAAGGACTTTTGCAGAAGCTTGGGTTGCCCTATCGCGTTCTACTTATTTGTTCGGGTGACATCGGTTTTCCCCATTCCAAGCAATATGATCTGGACGTTTGGGCTGCAGGACAAAAACGTTGGTTGGAGGTTTCGAGTTGCAGTAATTTTACGGATTTTCAGGCTCGACGCGCCAATATTCGTTTCAGAGGAGAGGACGGAAAACCACAGCCCGTTCATACTCTTAACGGTTCTGCTCTTGCCATTCCCCGAGTTCTTGCGGCAATTCTTGAAAACAACCTTGACTCCGAGGGTCGGGTTAAGGTTCCCGATTGTCTGCGTACTTGGTTTGACAAGGATTTTCTATCGGGAGAATTATCTACTTGAAGTCTAAATGAATGCTCACGACGAATCTTGCAAGTCGTCGTGGCCAGTTCTTGCTGCGAGGGTGGGGGTTCTGCTTCCCCTTACCTCCCTGGATTCAACGGCTGTTTCGTTTTTGCAAGACGAAGGTGTCCAAGGCACTTGGTTTTCGGCCTGCTCCGGAGGCGCGGATTCTGTTTTGTCGACATTGTTGGCCTTTGCTCATTTTCCCGACCGTCAAGAGGCTTTTACCGTCGCTCATTTTAATCACTGCCTGAGGGGAGAAGCCTCGAACGGTGACGAAGCATTTGTTCGCAGTTTTGCGGAAGGGCTTGGGGTTTCATTTGCCTCAACCAGAGGAAAGGGAACGGCAGTTGACGAGGCAAGTCTGCGAGAGGAAAGGTTGACATTTCTATCTCAGGTTACCGCTGGCCATAAAGCGGCAATTCTCCTTCAGGGACACCAACGAGACGACATTTCCGAAACATTTCTCTGGCGATTGGCTCGAGGAGCCGGTTTGGCGGGGCTAGCGGCGCCGAGACCTGTTCGTCGATCCGGCAACATCGTATTCGTTCGACCTCTCCTGTCTATTTCACGTGCAGAAGTTCGCCGAATCCTTCAATCGGTCGGTGCGACTTGGCGGGAAGATGATAGCAATACCTCACCGATTTACTTGCGTAACCGTCTTCGCATGGGAACCATGGATGCTTGGTGCAAGGATGTCGACCGCGAGGTTGGTGTTGGAACCTTTCGAAGTCGGCGATTGTTGGAGGAAGCAGATGATGCATTAGAGCAATGGGCAAACAATGCTTGGCTCGAGTGCTTTGAGGAAAACATCTTAAAAGTGCATGCTCTGACTCGTTTTCCAATAGCTTTAAGGCGAAAATTGATCGCGCGTTGGCTTCACGAAACCGTACCGGGTCGCTTTATCGAATCTAATAACCTCGATTACTTGCTAGATGCACTGGAGCAAGGGGAGCGATTCAAAACGAATTTATCATCTAATCTTTGGGTTGAAACAGATTGCAAGCACTTGAGTGTTGTTAAAGAACTTCCTCCACTCTGCGCCTGGAGTCCCGTTGCCTTGCCCGAACACGCAAGGCTCTTTCTGCCGGAGGGCGGTTCTCTTATTTGGCAGGCTGAATCGCTTTCGCCAAAAGGTTTTGCTTCGATTGCGGCAGGTCAAGTGAAACCTGGCGAGCAGGCATTTCTTTCTGAGGATACAGTTCCGGCGGCTAAACTTTTCGTCAGAAAGCGTCAACCCGGAGACCGGTTTAATCATTTGGGAGCACCTGGCGAGCGAAAGCTGAAAGATGTATTTATTGATAAAAAAATCGGCACGCATCTTCGTGACAAGCTTCCGGTAATCGTTTCCGAGTCCAATGAAATCCTTTGGGTTCCCGGTTTACCTCCTGCTGAGAAAGCGAAATTAATCGAGTCTTCAGCACGGGTAATCCGTTTGACTTATACTCGTTCGCTTACATGATATTATTCTGTGGAAAACGAACCCAAAAAAGAGGAAGAGAATCCCCCACGTACCTTTCATCCGAAGGTATTGCTCATCTGGTTAGCTATTTTTGCTGCCATTGTTGGGCTACTCATGGTGCAGACAGAAGAAATCAAGCCATCACAACGGTCTATTTCCTCTGTTAACGAACTATTGGAGGCTGCAAATAAAAAGGAAATCGAGAGTGCTACCATTCAAAGCGACGCAAAGGGCGGAGAAGAATGGTACTTGGTCAAGGGAAAAGTCTCGAATCCAAGGTTTGAGGGAGATCCCAAAGAGTTCAAGACTCTTCCTTTTGCTGTGACCGGACGGATTACCGAGTCCGATTATAAGGAACTTAGAACTGCTCTTGCGGGAAAACTCAAGGAAGAACCTTCCAGTACCATTTGGACAGATTTACTTTTTAGTCTTTTGCCGTTCCTCTTGATCATAGGTTTATTATATTTCCTTTTCGTCCGTCAACTACGTCAAGCTGGCAAAGGCGCTTTGAATTTTGGCAAAAGCAAGGCCAAATTGCTTACACGAGACAAGGATAAAGTTGTTTTTGGGGAGGTTGCCGGTTGCGATGAAGCTAAAGAAGAAGTTTCCGAAATAGTCGATTTCCTCAAGGACCCAAAGCGGTTTCGGAAAATTGGTGGAGAAATCCCTAAGGGAGTGCTTATGGTTGGTCCTCCTGGCACCGGAAAAACTTTGCTGGCGAAAGCCGTTGCCGGTGAAGCGGACGTACCTTTTTTTAGCATAAGTGGATCTGACTTTGTTGAAATGTTCGTAGGTGTTGGCGCGGCTCGCGTTCGTGACATGTTCGAACAAGGCCGAAAAAATGCTCCTTGCCTTATTTTCATAGATGAAATTGATGCCGTCGGTCGTCAACGGGGCGCTGGTATGGGCGGCGGAAACGACGAGCGAGAGCAAACTTTGAATTCCCTTCTTGTCGAGATGGATGGATTCGACGGGCACGAAGGAGTCATCATCATTGCCGCGACCAATCGGCCCGATGTTCTTGATACGGCCCTTCTTCGACCCGGCCGTTTTGATCGTCAAGTAGTCATCGATCTACCCGACCTTGAAGGGCGCGATGCTATTCTACAAGTTCATGCAAAGAAGATTAAGTTATCGGAAACTGTTGATCTTTCCAAGCTAGCCCGCTCCACGGCAGGATTTTCCGGCGCAGACCTTGCCAATCTGCTTAATGAAGGTGCATTGATTGCTGCTCGGCGTCGCAAGAAAATGGTGGAGCCTATCGATTTGGACGATGCTCGCGAAAAAATTTCTTTCGGTCGTGAACGCCGGCGGGCAATGGATGAGGAAGATCGAAAGATAATTGCTTATCATGAGTCCGGTCACGCGATTGTACAAGCTGTGGTTGACGATGGGTTGCTCCCCATTCACAAGGTGACCATCATTCCACGAGGACAAAGTTTGGGTAGTACGATGTTTACCCCTAAGAAGGATATTCTCAATCACAGCAAGCGTAGGTTATTGAATCAGGTATGCTGTGCCATGGGTGGTCGTGCCGCCGAAGAATTGGAAATTGGAGACGTTACCAGTGGCGCAGCGGGCGACATACGGATGGCTACTCATCTTGCCCGCAATATGGTTTGTGACTGGGGAATGAGTGAACTTGGCATGTTGTCCCTCGGTGATAAGCAAGACCAAGTTTTTCTCGGAAAGGAACTCACTCGAGCTCAAAACTATAGTGAAGAGACTGCTCGCAAGGTGGATGCCGCAATTAAGGACATCATTGACGTTCAGTATCAGCGTGCCGTCGGTATTCTTACCGAGCGTCGCACCGCTCTCGACAAAATTGCTTCAGCATTACTTGAATACGAGACAATCGAGGGCAAGCACGTTCACGAAATTATTGAGTTAGGGGAAATCCGTTCACCAATCACTAAAGATGTTCCCACTCCAATTGCCAATGCAGAGGAAGGGCAGGAGCAATCTGAGAAAGAAACTTCAAAGGATGACGATGTTGGTGGTATAGAGCCTGGTTCTGAACCTGCAGGCGTTCCTGCCTGAATACCTGCTTAGCTTCAAATATCCTTGCCGATTATAATTAAAAAAGTATTTTATTCCCATTATGAGTCAACATCCCAGTTTAAAGCCCGCGGGCGGATTATTGAAAAAGCGCAATGTCTTGAAGCGTTTTCAGCGTATTGAGTTACTTCGACTACGTAACCAGTGGAAAGAAGGTGATCGCGTAGTCAGTCTTCCGAAAACGAAGCCAGAGGAGTAAATTTTAGTCCTTTTCCTTACTTCAGGGTTACCCATTTGGCATAACCCTCTGAGGCATCAACTTCCCAGCTTATCCATTGTGGTTCGTCGTATGGATGCTCTTCTCCTATGCATTTTCTCAAAGCATCTTCATTTTCCGGAGAGTATTTTAATTGTAATTCCCATTCCTCGTTTTCTTCGATTTTTCCTTCCCAATGATAAACGGAGGTTACGGGACCAACCACTTGAGCGCAAGCGACGAGGTTCAATACCACCAAACTTCGCCCAAGATCCAAAGCTTGTTGTCGTGTCTTGAGACTTGTGCGAGCTACCCGAATCAAATTGAGCACGGCAGAAATAGTTTGCAAATTAATATTGTATTGGGCATTGAATTAAACTTTTCCCGTTCAAGAAAGCCTTGTCAACATTAGTATATTAAAAGCGTGAGAGACGATTATTTACAGGCAGCCCATAAGATTATTACGGACCCTAACGCCCTCATCAACGTCGTGTCCCGTCGGGCAAAGCAACTTAGGTTTGGAAACAAACCCCTTGTGGAATCACTTGAGAAGCTAGAACCTGAGGATATCGCTCTTCGAGAGATTATAGAAGGTAAGATTACTTACCAACCTTTCGAGGAAGAGGAGGAGAGCTAAATCTTCGGAATTGGGCGACTCCGTGCTTTCGCCCATGCTTTCTCACTAGGTGACCATCCATCGTGTCCAAGCGCAAACAAGACACGACTAGACCGCCTTCGGTAAATAACGCCAAGGCTCGCCATAAGTACTTTATCGGCGACAAGTTCGAGGCAGGTATATCTTTGCGTGGCACTGAGGTGAAATCTTTGCGAGCGGGACGAGCTCAGATTTCGGAATCTTTCGGCAGATTCGTTAAGGATGAGCTTTTTCTCTTTAACGCCCACATAGCCGAATATGAATTCGGTGGTTCTGAGAATCATGAACCTTTGCGTTTGCGCAAACTGCTTTTGCACAAGCGTGAACTGCTTCGACTAAAAGTGGAGGTTGAGGCGGGAGGAAAGTCTATCATCCCTTTGCGAATCTATTTCAAAGGCTCTTTGGTTAAGTTGGAGATTGGAGTTTGCACGGGCAAGAAGCTTCACGATAAGCGAGAAGATCTCAAGAAACGTTCTGCCGACCGTGAAACGGAACAAGCTTTGAAACATTACAACCGACGGTGATTCATCTTATTCTTCTTCGACCCGAGATTCCTCAGAACACTGGAAACATAGGCCGGTTGTGTGCTTATTCCGGTTGCCGTTTGCATCTTATCAAGCCCTATGGCTTCGAGATTGATGATTCTCGTCTACGGCGTGCAGGTATGGATTATTGGCGTTCACTGGATGTTTCAGAATACGATGATTGGGAGTCGTTTCTCGGATCAGGTGAGCGTCCCGAGCGTCTCCATCTCTTCACGACAAAGGCCGAGAATTCCATTTGGGACACCGAGTTTAGAGACGGGGACGGTCTGCTCTTTGGCAACGAAAGCGCAGGGGTAACCCCTGACGTTCATCGCTGGGCATCCGATAAAAGTGTAAAGATTCCCCAGTTTAAAGATGGATTGCGATCCCTAAACTTAGCCAATGCCGCATCCATCGGTTGCTACGAGGCACTTAGGCAAATTGAGATTCGTTCAATTACCCACGACTGTTTGTAGGTCTTCTGCGGATTTGAAGTCATGACTTCCCCCGATCCTAGGGTTTCGGTGATTTTACCCGTCCGAGATGCCGAAAAAACTTTGGCCTCGGCGATCGAGAGTATTCTCGGCCAAACGGAAAAAAATCTCGAACTGCTGTTGGTCGATGACGGTTCAACTGATGCTTCCCCTAGGATTCTCAAGGAGTTTGCAGTGTCCGATGGGCGTATCCGAGTCTTTTCAAACGCCAATCGTGGGATTGTTGAAGCACTAAACCTGGGACTGTCGGAGGCTAAATCCCCTTTTTTGGCTCGGATGGATGCCGACGACGTTTCTTTGCCTGATCGATTGAAGTGCCAGTGCGACTTCTTGGATGCCAACCCGGAAGTCGGCTTAGTTGCTTGCCTTGTTGAGCATTGGACCGAAGATGGTGAGAATCGAAAAGGTTACGAGACTTATGTAGATTGGATCAATGATCTAGTGGAGAGCGAAAGCATTCGTTCGCGTCGCTTCGTAGAATCTCCTTTTGCTCATCCTTCAGTCGTTTTCCGCAAGAGCCTTCCTGAAATTTTTGGGGAATATCGTTCAGGTGACTTCCCCGAGGATTATGAGCTTTGGCTGCGCTGGCTAGAATGTGGAGTGAAAATGAAAAAGCTCGATGTCATGCTACTTCGTTGGCGAGATCACGACAATCGTCTCTCCCGCGTCGATCCTCGCTATTCGGTGGAGGCTTTTTACAAAATGAAGCTCGAATATTTGCATCGATGGCTTAGGGACAACAACCGTCACTTCCCAAAAGTAAAGATTTGGGGAGCGGGAAGGATCACTCGAAATCGGTCTAAGTCTCTTTCGAGTGCAGGGACCGTTGTCTTGGGGTTTTATGATGTTGACCCTAAAAAAGTGGGAGATCCAAGATCCGGATTGGTGGTACAATCCATTGAGGAAATTCCTGAACCCGGAGAAGAATTCATCGTCGTAATGGTGGCCGCTCGGGGAGCTCGTGTGAAAGTCTCCGCCTTTCTCCAAGATCGAGGATATCGAGAGGGTGTACACTATGTACTTGCCGCATAAAAATATCTCCAGCGAGATATTTTCAGCTTGCGGCGAACGCTCGTCGCGAGTTCGCTTAATTATTTTAAAAATCCTGTTTTCCGACAATCGTCCTCATTCATGAAACTCTTAGTAATTTTTTCTCTTTTCGCAGTAGTTTTAGCTCATGCTGGGAAGCCAAAGCCTCCTGCTGGTTTCGTTGCCCTTTTCAACGGAAAGAATTTGGATGGCTGGTGGGGTTTGAAAACGGAGGATCCCGCCAAGTGGATGGCGCTTTCGCCTGAAGAACTTGCTGCTAAGAAGAAAGCTAGCATTGTGGACATCCACAAGCACTGGACGGTTGAGGACGGAGTGCTCGTGAACGACGGGAAGGGACTGTATCTCTCGACGGAAAAAAATTACGGAGATTTTGAACTTCAGGTGGACTACAAGACCGTCGCCAAAGCGGATAGTGGGATATACTTGCGGGGGGTTCCTCAGGTGCAAATTTGGGATTACACGAAGGAAGGTGGCAAGTGGAAGATTGGAGCCGACAAGGGGTCGGGTGGACTATGGAACAACAAAAAACCCGAGGGAAAGAATCCTCTCGTTCTTGCTGATAAACCTTTTGGTGAATGGAACAGTTTTCGCATCGTCATGAAGGGAGAAAAAGTGACGATTCATCTAAACGACAAGCTTGTGGTAAATAATGTCCGTCTCGAAAACTACTTTAACCGAGCAATTCCCCTGCCTAAGCGTGGCCCTATAGAGCTTCAAACCCACGGCGGGGAAATTCGCTGGAAGAATATATATTTAAAGGAGTTATCCGCTCCAAATTCTGACTAAGGATTCATCGAATGACTAAAACTGTACTATCGATTCTTTTAGCAAGCGTTCTTCCGGTAATGTCGGAATCGGAGGAGAAAGGCTTCAAAAGCATCTTCAACGGAAAGGACTTTGCGGGTTGGTCAGGTCCTTTGGACAATTACCAAATTGTTGATGGATCCATCCAATGTAAAAAAGGTAAGGGTGGAACCATATTCACCAAGGAGGTCTATGCCGACTTTGTGGTGCGTTTTGAGTTCAAGATTCCTCCCGGAGGGAACAATGGTCTAGCCCTTCGTTATCCCGGCAAAGGAAACACCGCTTATGGTGGCATGTGCGAACTTCAAGTGCTTGACGACAATTACGAGAAGGTGAGGAAAGCCAAGTTGGATCCGCGGCAAGTTCATGGTTCGGCTTACGGCATGGTTGGTGCTAAGCGAGGTTTTCAGCGACCCACTGGAGAGTGGAACCAGCAAGAGGTCTCGGTAAAGGGTTCGACTATCAAGGTGATCCTTAATGGTACGGAAATTCTCGATGCCGACTTGAGCAAGGTTAAAGACTTTATGGGAGGTAAATCTCACCCCGGGATGAATCGCAAAGACGGTCATTTTGGCTTTGCCGGGCATAGCGACCCTGTCTCCTTTCGGAAGATAAGAATCAAGAGGCTTTGAGCCTTTTGATTCCGGTCTAGAAGGACTTTCCTCCCCGTATTTAGGCGTTTGAAGTTTCGTGAGTAGTCTCCGAATTCGAAAGAATTTGGTCCGATCACTCGGTTGGGCTTGTTGCTTTCTTTTTTCCCAAGAAGCAATGGGGGCACCCGCTTCCCCCCTGTTCGATCATTCCGGGGACGGTGGTGTCCTTATCCATGAACTGAATTGTGTGGCCTGTCACGAGGGGAAAGTGAATGCCTTTTTGCCGCCTGTCGGCGCCCCGAACCTGAGTGAGGCGGGAAGTCGTCTCACCCCCAACTGGATTCGTGCCTTTTTGATCAATCCGGAAAAGGTAAGCCCCGGATCTAGTCATCCTGTACTTCTCGGGGGACTTTCACCCTCCGAGGCGAAAGTTCGGGCCGAAGCTCTTGCTCAATATCTGTCTATGCTCAAGTCGACTCGAGTGCCCGAGGAATCCCTGAGGGGAAATGCTGAGACGGGGCAACAACTCTTTGATCAAGTGGGGTGCGTAGCTTGTCACGGTCAGGCAGCTGGCATGAATTTGCAGGCGAAGTATTCAAATACCCAAGGCTTGGCAGATCTTTTGGAAAACCCGCGTCGTCTCAATCTCCACGGGCGAATGCCCTCCCTCGGGTTGAATGCTCAAGAAGCGTTGGACGTAGCGTCCGCCCTAGTCAAGGGCGGTCCTCCGCGGTTGCCTGACAATCCTAAGAACGATCGGCCCGGCGTTTACTATCAAACCTACGCCGGAGATTGGGATCGCTTGCCTGACTTCGATAAACTCAAGCCCTTTAAGAAAGGGGTGGTCGACAATCTTTCACCGACCATTGCAGGATTGGAGGATTACTTTGGCGTGCGACACAGCGGTTTCCTGCTCATTGACAAGTCGGGGGAATATGAATTCTCAACCAATTCCGACGATGGTTCGCGTTTTTACGTTGGGGAACAGCTGGTCGTTAATAATGATGGCGTCCACGGGGGAGTTACGAAAAAGGGAACCATATCGCTCGCTTCCGGCAAGCATGCCTTCACCCTTCTTTTTTTCGATAAGGAGGGCGGAGAGCACAACCACGTCAGATGGAGTGGGCCGGGCTTTTCCGAAAAGGCGCTTGAAGGTGATATTCTTACTCAGAGTCCCGATGAACATCCTGGTATTCGTCCCTCCAAGAAAAATCGTTTCATTGCAGAGTTCGACAAGGTGAAGCTTGGGAAACAATTATTTTCCGAATTGAACTGCGCAGCGTGTCACGCCGTCGAACCGAACGGGAAACTCCATCGTCCGGAAGGTATTTTGGGTCCGCCTCCCGCTTTGGTTGAGATGAAAGAAGCCTTGGGGCGAGGTTGCTTGTCAAGCACCCCAATTGATATCGCTCCCCACTTCAGGCTAACTCTGAACCAGACCAAGGACATCGCTGTCGCATTGGGCAAGTCGCCGGCCAAGCTTAAGCCTGCTGAGGTTCTGAATCATGCCTTGGTTGCCTACCAATGCTACGCATGCCACAAGCGGAGTGGAATAGGTGGCCCCACTGATGAGGGCGATTCCTATTTTCTAACCACTCAACAAGCAATGGGGCCTGAGGGGCGTCTTCCCCCGCACCTAAGTGGGGTAGGAGCCAAGCTGAAATCCAATTGGCTAAAGGAGGTAATTGCAAAGGGTACCAAGGTGCGTCCTTACATGATGACCCGAATGCCGAGCTATGGTCCTGAACTTGCCGCTCGTTTGACCGAGAGCTTCATTGAGGTAGACAAGCCTAAGGAGACTTCAACACTGGTTACGAAACTTTCCCGACGCGAGGCTCTCAAGAAGGGTAGGGAACTTATCGGAAGCAAGGGCATGGCCTGCGTTTCCTGTCACACTTTTGCGGGGATTCCGTCCCTTGGGGTTCAGGGCATGGATCTAACCGTTATGAGCAAGCGGTTGCGGTTTGATTGGCTCAGCCGTTATCTCTT
The DNA here is from genome assembly GCA_002730975.1 of Opitutia bacterium. GTDB lineage: Bacteria > Verrucomicrobiota > Verrucomicrobiia > Opitutales > Seribacteraceae. Next base: position 3,756 of record PCBO01000055.1, on the reverse strand, counting down.
GGACCCTACCTCACTTCGTCCCGGTACTCGTATGCCATCTTTCTGGCCTCAAGGCAAGTCGACCAAACCCGATGTGCTCGATGGCGATACGAGCAAGCAGATTGCAGCTATCCACCAATACCTCTCGCTGGGTGAAAAGGCTCCCATTCCCAGCGGGTTGGCTCGCAGCGGGATGCAGTTAAGCGTTGATGAAGAAGCCCGCCTCTACCGCAATTTCATCGATGGAGCAGGTAGTAGAGCCATTGGCGTGGGATATCCTGGTGAAGTGAACCTTGCTTGGGACGCCAATCACCTCAGACCTGCGCTTTTCTGGCACGGTCCTTTCATGGATGCCTCCCGGCATTGGTCGGGGCGCGGTCAAGGATTTCAGGCGCCCGATGGCTTTAATCGTCTCACTCTTCCCGATGGACCTCCCTTCGCCAACTTGAACGACCCTCTTGCGCCTTGGCCTAAATTAGATGCCAGAGCGGTTGGCTTTCGTTTTGGTGGTTATCTTTTGGATAAACAACGGCGCCCCACCTTTCGTTATTCTTTTGGCGATTTGAAGGTGGAAGACTTTTTCAAGGAGAGGCGGCACGGGGATGATGAGGATTTCGCCTTGGATCGTATCGTGACAATAAAGGGAAAGGTATCCGACGACCTTTTTTTTCGCATCGGAGTTGATAGCTCTCCGCAACAGCTCTCCGAGAATATCTTTAAATTGGGAGACTTGATCGTCCATCTCTCCTTGCCCAGAGGCACAAAGGTGTTAACTCGCGTCGAGCAGAGGGATCTACTAGTTCCCGTTCCTTCCGATGCTAAAAAGTTTGTTATCAAGCAAACTTTTGAATGGTAAACATAATCTATTCTCTAAATAAATCATCCGTATGAGCAAAGTATTTAAAACATTGGCTGCCATATCTTTTTCAACTCTTGTGACTTTCGGCCAAAACGCCACCCCCACGGAGGAGGATTATTATAAGCTAATCAAGATTCCAATTCCCGAGGGGATCGTTCTGGAAGCGGGTGGACTGGAAGTGATGCCCAACAAAAAACTGGCAGTATCCACTCGTCGAGGGGATGTCTACATGGTGGAAAACGCTTTCGAGGATACGGGAGACAATGCCAAGTTTACCCTCTGGGCCGAAGGATTGCACGAGGTGCTGGGTCTTTCCTTTGCCGATGGTTGGCTTTACGCAACCCAACGTCCCGAAGTAACGCGCATCAAGGATTTGGACGGCGATGGCCGTGCCGATCTTTTCGAGACTGTGAGCGACGCATGGGAAATCTCCGGCGATTATCATGAATACGCCTTTGGTTCGAAGTTCGACAAGGAGGGCAACATGTGGGTTGTACTTTGCCTCACTGGTTCCTTCAGTAGTAAGGTTCCGTATCGCGGATGGTGCGTGCGGGTGAGCAAGGACGGCAAAATGATTCCAACGGCCAGCGGCATCCGTTCCCCGGGTGGCATCGGCTTGAATGCCTTGGGCGAAGCCTTCTATTGTGACAACCAAGGGCCTTGGAATGGAACCAGCGCCCTCAAGCACCTTACGCCCGGTAGCTTTCAAGGGCATCCCGGTGGTTTTGGCTGGTACGACCTCGACGCCACCAAGAAAGCCCTCGGAGACAAACCTGCCGTTCCAGTCAGCGGTAGCCGTTTCCACAAGGAGATGGAACGCCTTCCAAAATACCGCCCGCCTGCCATTCTCATCCCTCATGGCAAACTGGGCAATTCCGCCAGCGGGATCGCCTGCGATGAATCCGGAGGCAAGTTTGGGCCCTTCAAGGAACAACTTTTCGTTTCCGACCAAACCCATAGCGTTGTGAATCGTTGCTTTCTTGAGAAGGTCAACGGTTTCTACCAAGGCGCTTGCTTTCCGTTCAGAAAAGGATTTGGTTCCGGCAACGTGCCACTCATGCAATGTCCGGACGGTTCTCTTTATTCCGGAGGAACGGATCGGGGTTGGGGTGCTCGAGGAGGTAGTCGCCATGCCCTCGATCGCGTAGTCTGGACGGGCAAGACCCCCTTTGAAATCCTCGAGATGCGCATTCGTCCCAAAGGTTTTGAATTGGAATTCACCAAGCCGGTAGATCGCAAGAGCGCAACGAATTTGTCTTCATATACGATGAAGACATACACCTATATTTTCCAATCCAAGTACGGTAGTCCCGAGGTTGATCATACCACACCGACCATCAAGAGCGCCACTTTGGCTAAGGATGGCAAAACGGTTACGCTTGAAGTCGAAGGTCTCCAGATCGGTCATGTTCATGACCTCCAGTCTTCCGGAGTTCGCTCCAAAGAGGAAAGCCATCCACTTCTCCATCCCGGAGCTTATTACACCCTTTGGCACCTGCCTAAAAGCTAACTGGTTACCACTGGAAAACGGTTTTCTAATTCTCTCCGGCTTTCTAACTTGTGTCTAGGGACCAATCTGTCTTATTAAGTTTCTTTTATTTGTGCACCCGTAGCTCAATTGGATAGAGCGCTTGGCTACGGACCAGGAGGTTGGGGGTTCGACTCCCTCCGGGTGTACCAGTCTTTTTATTTGTTTTTTGATTTTCGCCTCTTTTTCTTGGAGACTTTGTCGATCGAAGACTTAGTGTTTGTGGAATGAAAAACTTATTCTTTGCTTTTCTTTTCATTGGCGTTTCAGCACTGGGAGCTTCTCCCCACGATAAAGATTGGCCATGGTGGCGTGGTCCCAGCTATTCGGGCGTTGCGGCATCCGGTCAAGATTTGCCCCTTCGTTGGAGCTCCACCGAGAAAATGATTTGGAAGTCGCCTGTTTCCGGGCGTGGTCATGGTTCTCCCATCGTTTTCGGCGACCAAGTGCTCCTTTGTTCCGCCGACGAGAAAAAGCAGGTTCAGAGCGTTTATTGTTACAGCCGTACTTCGGGGGAACTCGTTTGGGAGACTGCTGTTCACAGGGGCAAGTTCATGAAACGCAACAAGAAGGCCTCACAAGCCTCCTCGACGCCCGCTTGCGATGGTGAGCGCGTGTACGTCAGTTTCGTCAATGGTGGGGCCGGCTGGACGACTGCCTTGTCTCTCAAAGGCGGAATTCTTTGGCAGACTCGGATTACCGATTACGTCGTGCATCAAGCCTATGGTGCATCGCCAATGCCATACAAAGATCTCTTGCTTGTCGCCGCGGACAACAAGAAGGCGGGAGTGGTAGCCGGGCTTCGTAAAAAAACGGGAGAGATCGTCTGGAAGAGGAAACGTCCAAAGATGCCGAATTACGCCTCGCCCATCGTTGTGAAGGCTGCAGGGAAAGAGCAACTCATCCTTACGGGGTGCGAACTTGTGTCAGCTTTGAATCCTTTGACCGGAAAAGTTTTGTGGGAGACAAAGGGCGCTACTACGGAATGTGTCACCTCCACGGTCACCGATGGTCGGCACGTGTACTCATCGGGAGGGTATCCCAAGAACCACGTCTCGGCCCTGCTGGCGGATGGCTCTTGCAAGATCGTATGGGAAAACAGGGTCAGGGTTTACGTTCCATCCATGGTTGTACGGCAAGGGTATCTCTATGCTGTCGCCGACGCGGGGATTGCCTACTGCTGGAAAAGCGATACCGGCGAGGAGCAATGGAAAGCTCGCCTCGGTGGTACGCACAGCACATCCCTCACCTTGGTCGACGACTTGCTTTACGCAGCCAACGAGGAAGGCAAGTTCTTCGTCTATCGAGCGAATCCCAAAGCCTTTGAATTGCTGGCAACCAACAAATTGGGCGACGAAACCTTTTCATCTCCCGCAATTGCCGGGAATCG
>PCBO01000098.1 GCA_002730975.1 Opitutia bacterium | reverse complement strand
GTTGCCGCCCACCAGATTGACGTAGAGCACCGGGCAGTCACAATTGGTCGCCACCTTGGCCAACACCTCGCGGCGAACGGATTGCTTGCCTTGGTGCCATGGGCTGGCGGAAAGGTTCAGGAGCAAATCGGGAGAAACTTTTCGCACCTCGTTGAGTGGGTCTGTGGCATACAGTTCACCAGCTTCGTTCCAGATGTCCTCGCAGATAGTGACCGCTATCTTTTTCCCCTTGTACTCCAAGACTAGGGAATCTTCTCCCGGCTCAAAGTAGCGGGCCTCGTCGAAAACGTCGTAGGTCGGCAGCAACCGCTTGCGGGCTACCCGGACCACTTTGCCCTGCACGCACCATGCGGCAGCATTGTAGAAAGGTCGACCGGCCTCCTTGCTCGAATTCTCCACGAACCCGATCACCGCCGGGGTGGGACCCGTTTGTTCGGCAAAGGCGTTCAGGCATTCTGCTAGATTGCTCACGAAACGCGTTTTCAGCAACAGGTCGCGCGGCGGGTAACCACAAAGAAATAATTCGGGATAAGCGACCAGATCCACGCCCTGTCCCACCAGCTGCTCGTAGGCGTCAATGGCGAGCGCCAAGTTGCCGTCCAAGTCACCGACTGTAGCGTTCAATTGAGCGATGCCGATCCTCATCTCGTTGCAATCCTTTTAAAATCCTTCATAAAAAGATCTTTAATATACAGAACATGAGCGACCAAAAGGCGAACCCAAAGGAATACGAATCCTTTATCTTGGCATCCGGATCACCCCGACGACATGAGTTGCTAGTCAACTTGGTGCAGGCTTTCGAGGTGATTAGCACCGAGGCCGAGGAACTCGTTTCCCACAACGACGGCCCCGCCGCTCTCGTCATGGAAAACGCCCGACGCAAGGCCCGGCCCGTAACCGAATTACGCACCGGAGCATGGGTTCTCGGAGCCGATACCATCGTGTCGATCGGCGATAAGATCTTCGGCAAGCCCGCTGATCTAACTGAGGCTGCCTCCATGCTCCGACTCCTCTCAGGCAAAACTCATTGCGTCCGCACGGGAATTTGCCTTGCTCACAAAGACTTCGCCTATGAGGAAGCTCGCGTGGAAACCAGCAAGGTCTCATTCAGAATGATGACCGACGCCACCATCGACGCCTACTTCGCCGAGGTCGATCCTCTCGACAAGGCCGGAGCCTACGCCATACAGACCCGCCCCGACCTCATCATCGATAGTTTTTCCGGTTCCCGTTCCAATGTCATCGGTTTACCGCTCGAAATGCTCGGCGACTGGCTTAGGGAAGTCGAAGTCATTTGAGCAATCCTGCCGACCATTTACTTCAGTTCACTTTTACTGACTAGCAAATAAAGCTTGGGCGAACCCGAACCTCTTATAGCCAGTCAACCCGGACAAAGAAAAAGCCGAACTCAAAGGTCCGGCTTTCTCAATAAAAGTTGCTTGTTAAATGAACGCTACTTACCGGCCTTGGTCTTAATGGAGGCACCGGCTTTGCCGGCTGCAGGTGGCTTGAGGTCGGCATCTTTGGGACCAGCGTCCTTAGCTGCCGTACCCTTCCATTCACAGATATATCCCTTGACCTTGCCGGAGAAATCAGTGGCGTCCTTCCACTTGCCGTTTACGCCGTTAAGAACCAGAAAGTTGTAGCCGTTGGTGGCGCTAGGTTGCTTTGCATCCCAGTTCTTGTAGACGAACTTCTCGGCATTGTCCCAAGTCCATTTACCTTCCTCGAACTCGTCGGTTCCTCCGAGCCAGATGAGATGACCCTTGGCTTGGCGTCTTATAAATTCGTTTTCCTGAATTGTGCTTATGGCCACAAGAGCTCCGCCAATGTCTTCGCAGGCAAATTTAGCTTCCCACCAAGTGCTGTTGGTATCCAAGAAAGCCTTGTAGTTGTTGCCCCGGAAAGGCACGGAGTCCTTGGGGGGCTCGACGTTGACGGCTTGGACGGAAGCCGCAATGGCAAGCAGGGCGGATCCGAAGAGTACAGATAACTTACGATTCATATTAGAGATAACAATTACTTGCTGATCAAGGGTCGCGCAATGCATTTTTTCGCAAAAAAGGGAAGTTTTACTCTCAACTGTCTTGGGGTTGCGCTTGACTTCGCTTGCGATAGGCATGATGAACTGAGCTTTCGGAAAGGCTAAATCCATCCGTGTTTTTAGCTCTTTCCGCGGTCGGGCCGTAGCGCAGTCTGGTAGCGCACTACGCTGGGGGTGTAGGGGTCGAGAGTTCGAATCTCTCCGGCCCGACCATTTTTTCACTTTTTCGGTTAAAAGAGTAGCTCAGACTCTGCTCCGTTCCCATTTGAATAGGCTTGGTTCATATTCTGCAACGACCTCTACATTTCCTCGCTTGCGAGCACCTTCAATAAGAATCCGGAGTTTCCTGATCAGGCTTTTCTTGGTAAGGAGATGGTCCTCCTGCGAAAGGATTTCCTCGGCCAGCATTTGCTCAAGAGCTCGAGTACGGTAGCGATCCATACCCCAAGTATTCGAAAGCTGGTCCTCATGACCGCCGTACTTTCGGACGAGAGATTCGTCAAGATATTGAACGGGTTCGCGGGCGGTTATCCGGAGCCAGAGATCGTAGTCCTCGCAAACGGGAAAAGTTTCGTCGAAACCGCCGATCTCATCGAAGAGATCTCGACGAATAAGAACGGAGGAAGGACAAATGCAACAAAGGGGCACGCACCGACGATAGATATAACCACCAGACTTGGCGTATTCCTTGGGTTGATTGACTCGCCTGCCATTGCGGATCCAAATCTCATCAGTGTGGCTTAGCCTGAGTTCAGGCTCCTTGGCCAAAGTAAAAAGTTGCCGCTCAAGTTTTTCGGGCAACCAAGCATCATCCGAGTCGAGAAACGCAATCCATGCTCCCGAAGACAAGGCGACCCCTGCATTTCGGGCGGAGCTGACACCTGCGTTTTCTTGGCGATAGTACCGGACGACAGGATAATCACGGAGGATCATTTCGTCAGTGCCGTCGGTCGATCCGTCGTCCACCACGATCAGTTCCCAATCGGAAAAGGTCTGGTTTATTACTGAGCCCAATGCACGTGGTAGAGTTTCCAAGCGATCGTATGTAGGAATAATGATCGAGACCTTGGGGTTTAGTAATTCCTTTATCTCTTTAGGCATTCTGATATGAAAAAGGGTATAAGAGAGAAGAACTCAGTTTTTGGACGGAAGGTGAACATCATAGATTGTTTCGACTTCAGAGTTCCGACCATTTGCTTTTTGCCATTTTGCGAAGAGTATTTATCAACAGTCTCATGAGCAAGGCGATAGGATGGATCGGTACAGGCGTAATGGGAGCTTCGATGGCGAGACATATCCTGGATGCAGGTTATGATCTTCGAGTACACAATCGGACCAAGGTAAAGGCACTAGCTTTGATACAGCAAGGAGCGAGATGGTGCGAATCCCCTGCAGATGCGGCGGAGGGTGCCGACTTCGTGTTTTCCATCGTCGGCTTTCCCAAAGACGTAGAAGAAACTTTTCTCGGCGAGAGAGGCATCTTGGCCACGGCAAAGAATGGATCGGTTGTCGTAGACATGACGACTTCGGAACCGAAATTAGCGGAACGTATATTTGCAACGGCTAAAAAGAAGGGCGTAAGCGTTTTGGACGCGCCTGTGAGCGGAGGAGACCTCGGAGCCCGTAACGCGAGCCTATCAATTATGGTGGGAGGAGAAGAAGAAGCCTTTCGGAAAACTAAGTCACTGCTTCAGGTGATAGGCGAAAATATTTCTTGGTTTGGCCCTGCGGGCTCAGGACAGCGAGTTAAGATGAGTAACCAAATCCTCATTGCAACGACCATGATCGGCACAGTGGAGTCCATTCTTTATGCCGTGCGCTCAGGTTTGGAACCGAACACCGTCATTGATTTAATCGGGAGCGGAGCCGCAGGCTGCTGGTCAATCAATAATTTGGGTCGGCGGATCGTAAAAGCTGATTACGATCCCGGTTTTTTCATCAAGCATTTCGTTAAGGACATGAGCATCGCTCTGCAGGATGCCGAACGTCTGGGTCTGGAACTTCCGGGACTGGCTTTGGCAAAAAAGTTTTACGATTATGCAGTCGAGTCAGGTCATGAAAACGAAGGTACTCAGGCATTGTACAAAGTGTTCGAGAGTATGAGTTCGGCAAACATTTGAAGGAGCGAAAGCATAAAAGAACGTTTCCAACCTGAACAAAAGACTATAAAGAAATTCTTTTAAACAATTGTGAGAATCTTAATTACCGGAGGCGCAGGCTTCCTCGGCAGTCACCTTTGCGAGCGTTTGCTTGATCAAGGCCACGACGTGTTATGCTTGGACAACTTTTTTACGGGTCGCAGGCGCAACGTGGAACACTTATTTGAAAAGAGAAGGTTTGAACTTCTTAGGCACGACGTAGTGGATCCGTTCAAGGCGGAGGTCGATAGAATCTTCAACCTCGCTTGCCCGGCTTCACCCGTGCACTATCAGTACAATCCCATCAAAACAACTAAGACTTCGGTCATGGGAGCCATCAATTGCTTGGGCTTGGCCAAGCGAGTGCAGGCTCGAATTCTGCAAGCTTCGACCTCTGAAGTATACGGAGACCCGGATGTACATCCACAACCCGAGTCCTACCGGGGGAACGTCAACCCGATCGGTCCCAGAGCCTGCTACGACGAGGGAAAGCGATGCGCGGAAACTCTTTTTTTCGACTACCATCGGGAAAACGGCGTGGATATTCGCGTCATTCGGATTTTCAACACCTATGGCCCCCGCATGTGCCCCGATGACGGGCGAGTGGTATCGAACTTCATCGTGCAGGCACTCAAGGGAGAAGACATCACACTGTATGGCGATGGCTCGCAGACCCGCTCTTTTTGCTATGTCGACGACTTGGTGGAGGGCATGATAAGGATCATGGAACAAGAGAAGTCGGCGGGGCCAATCAACTTGGGCAACCCATCGGAATTCACTATCAGGCAACTGGCCGAAAAAGTTCTGGAGAAGACTGCTTCCGCCTCGCGACTTATAGAAAAACCTCTTCCCGAAGACGACCCCACCCAACGCCGACCTGATATATCCTTGGTCAACTCGCTTACGGGTTGGACCCCACAAATCGAACTGGACGAAGGTCTCGACAAGACTATCTCCTACTTCAAAAAAACCTTGTCTCTTTGACGTGAAGGTTGCCGATGCAACCTCTGTCGGAACGAAATAGAACTAATGAATCCACTAGCTCCTTTCAAAACAATCTTAAGCACCCTCAAGGGACGTGGTTACCGCAAATATATCAAGCGTTGTGTCCCGATAGTTAAGCAAATCAACTCTCTTGAAATAGATTACCAAAATCTTTCCGATGACGAACTTCGCGCCAAGACGCCGGAGTTCATGGAACGATTTAAAAAGGGAGAAACTCTTGAGCAACTGCTTCCCGAGGCGTTTGCCGTAGTCAAGAATTGCGCTCGTCGCATGTGCGGTAGTTCGGTCATGGTTTGCGACCAACCGTTGGACTGGGAAATGATCCACTACGACGTTCAGTTGATTGGCGGAATGGCTCTTCACGATCGCCATATCGCGGAAATGGCAACGGGCGAGGGGAAGACTCTCGTATCCACCTGTCCACTGTACCTGAATGCCCTCTCGGGGCGGAACTGCCAACTGGTTACGGTGAACGATTATCTGGCCCGCAGAGATTCACACTGGATGGGAGCCCTGTTCGAGTGGCTCGGGTTAAACGTGGGTTGCATTCAAAACGGCATGGATCCCTCCATGCGCAGGGACATGTACTCTCGTCACATTACATACGGTACTGCCTCCGAATTTGGTTTCGACTACTTGCGAGACAACGGGATGGCCACCTGCAAGGAAGATCAAGTACAGACGGATTATTACTTCTGTATCATTGATGAGGCTGACTCCATTCTTGTGGATGAGGCACGAACTCCCTTGATTATTTCCGGCCCCATGCGTGAAGACCGACCTCTTCCCTTCATGGAGATGAAGCCCTTGGTGGTGAAACTATTCGATACTCAAATCAAAGAGTGCAACCAACTGGTCTCCGAGGCCAAGCGAGCATTTGAAGACGAAAACCTTGGAGAAGAAGAAGCAGACGACGAGATAGCCAAGCTCTATAAAGTGAAAAAAGGAATGCCTTCCAACAAGCATTTTCTTCGCATGATGGAGGTCGCTCATATCCGTAAGAAGTTCGAGAAATTCGACCTTGAGATGAATTCGGATTACAACAAGGAACGAGCCCACGGACTGAAAGAAGAGCTTTTCTACGTAATCGACGAAAAAAATCAACAGTCCGACCTAACGGAAAAAGGACGCAACCTTATCAACCCAACGGATCCCAACGGATTTGTGATTCCCGATTTAGCCACACTCTACGTCGAAATCGACCGCGAACCCGATGCCGACGACGACGAGAAGCGCCGACGGAAGGAAGAGGTAGAGGATGACTTTCAGTTCAAGAGCGAACGCATTCATACACTCTCTCAACTCCTGAGAGCCTACGGTCTCTACGAAAAAAACAAGGAATACGTGGTCCAAGGCGGAAAAGTCATGATCGTCGACGAAAACACCGGACGCCTGATGCCTGGGAGACGATGGAGCAACGGTCTTCATCAAGCAGTAGAGGCCAAGGAAGGAGTGATGATTGAGAAGGAGACCAAGACCTACGCCACGATCACCATCCAGAATTATTTCAGGATGTATGAAAAGCTTGCTGGAATGACGGGAACCGCAGAGACCGAAGCCGGAGAATTTCACGATATTTATCGACTTGGAGTCATGGTCATTCCGACCCACAGACCCTGCGTGAGGGATGATTTGAACGACCTCATGTTCAAGGGACGCCGACAAAAATACAACCAAGTCATCGAGGACATCAAGGAAGCCCACGCCAAAGAACAACCGATATTGGTGGGAACGGCTTCGGTCGAATCCTCCGAAGTACTCAGCAGAATGCTCAAGCGGTCTAATGTCAGGCATACCGTGCTCAACGCAAAGTTTCACGAAAGGGAAGCCGAAATTGTTGCCGAGGCAGGGCAAAGAGGATCTGTCACCATCGCCACAAACATGGCCGGGCGCGGCACCGACATCAAGCTGGGAGATGGGATCAAGGAACTGGGTGGACTACTCGTCTTAGGTACCGAAAGACATGAGTCTCGTCGTACCGACAGGCAGTTGCGCGGTCGTTGCGCTCGTCAGGGAGATCCCGGGATGTCTCGTTTTTACGTATCTCTGGAAGATGACCTCATGCGACTATTCGCCAATCAGGGCGCCTTGTCTAAAATGCTCGAAAAAAGCTTTGGAGACGACGAGAAGCTCGAGCACGGTACTCTCGACTGGTCCATCCAGAATGCCCAGAAGAAAGTGGAGCAGCAAAACTACTCGATTCGCAAGCGACTCTTGCAGTACGACGACGTGTTAAACAGGCAGCGAGAAATCGTATATTCCATCCGAAACGACGTCATAAAGGAAGAGGAACCCCGTAAGATACTGTTTGAGCTCGTGGAAGAGGAAATCGACACTCGGCTTGATGCCGTCTCTCCCAACGAGTTCAAGGCGAAGAGCCAAGACGATGCTCCCGAACTGGAATCCTTTCTCGCCACTTGGGTCAACGTAACTTTCCCTCTTTCGGTGAAAATGAAAGACATTCTTGGTAAGGAACCTGAGGATATCAAGGACTTCATTCTTGAGAAAATCAACGCTGCCTACGATGCCAAGCGAACCTTGGAGAACCCCGAGTCCGTGATCGGACTTGAAAGGTACGTCGTCGTAAATGCAACAGACGTGCACTGGCAGGATCACCTCACCGAAATGGAAGAACTGCGCCGAAGCGTTGGTCTCCGAGGTTACGGGCAAAAAGATCCACTCAGCGAATATAAGAACGAAGCATTTCGGGCATTCGATGAAATGATGGGGGCGATGCGTTCCGATGTTTGTTCGGGCATTTTTCGTTCTTCAACCAATGTCGCCGCTTTTGAAAACATGCTCGCCACCCTCAGCGACGTTGCCAAAACCACTGGTCCCGAAAGCACTGGCGGCGGAAGTTTCTTGGGTAGTGCTCCAACCGCTGCTCCACAGGGAGCGCTTGGAGGAGAGGCGCCCGATCTGCCTTCAGAATCGGAAATGCCTCGCGTTCCCGTGCCGATCGTTCGCGATGCGCCCAAAGTAGGACGCAACGATCCATGCCCATGCGGTAGCGGCAAAAAATACAAGAAGTGCTGTGGAGTGGGGAAAAGCGCCTAAGGGCGATCAGCCCAAACTAAAAGAAGACGACTGGCAAGTAACGGCGTCTTGGGATGGAATGACCTACATACCTCCGCTCAAACCCATCAAGGTCTTGTCGACGTCAATGCTGAGTCGATTGTGCTTTGTGAGCGAGTCGGTAGCGGTTTGAAGAAGTATTTGGCTTTTAGCCACTTCCACCATTTCCTCGGCCATGTCGGCGTCGACGATTCTACCTCCGGCCAATTCCAAATTCTGGATATTCGTTTCCAGTCTGGATTCGCTGAATGCCAGACTATTCTTTGTCGCTCCGTTGGCGGCTCTGACGTCGGTCAATGTTTGAATGAATTTATTGAAGTCGGCGTGAGAAAAGTCCCATAAATCCTTATTGGTGTCGTCCAGTCCTTGTTGCATGCCTGAACCCGCGCCCGCAGACGCGTTGACCGTGTAAATTCCGGCCACAGTGGCAGCCACGCCGGCAAGGTTTACGTTTATCGTTCCGTCGGGATTAATGCTTGCCGTGGCTCCGGCCACAGTGGCGGAAGCTGGATCCGTCACGGTGACCGTCGGAGCGGGTTCAGTTGGAGAATATCCCGATCCGATGCCGTTCAATGCCGTGGGTATCGAAGCTATGGTCCCGTTAGAGGTGGCGATAGTGTATGTTCCCGTCGGAGAGGCTGCAGTCAAGCTTACGCCCGTGAGGTCGACGTTGAGCGTACCGTCGGCATTGATACCGGTTACGGAAGCGGCGCCGGTGACGTTGGTACCACCCGGATCGGTCACGGTGATCGTCGGGGCAGGTTCCGCAGGATCATATCCTGATCCTACGTTGGAAAGGCTAGTCTGAGCTAGGCTTGGAGATCCCGAGGCGGGTGCTATGAGTATATCGTTTGCCGAAGTGGGGCTGTTGGTAAAGGTAATCTGCAACGATCCGTCTGCTTGTCCGGTTCCGGACGCAGTCAAGCCGCCTGCCGGGGCGAGTCCCGTAACCTTATCGGTTAGGGAAACGGCAACCGCTTCGCCATTTCCATAGCTACCCGAATCTGCAGCTATGGTTTCGTTTGAAAGTTGAAACGTCGTTCCCGGATTTGCCTGCGCTTGGTATGTGCCGGGAGGAGTGCCCGCAGGCACGGCGCTCAAGCTAATGTTGAGAGTCCCGTCGTTGTTGTTGGTCGCCGTAGCGGTCATTCCTGCGACTCCCGTCACGTTCGCCGTAACCGCTTCGCCCATCGCGTAACCGGTGCCTACGCCGGTGAGTGAGCCCGGTGTCGTAGCCGTGGCTGTCAAATTTCCCGGATCGACGGTGACGGTGATTGGATTGGCAGAAGTGGGAGCTCCCGAAAAAGCTACCAGTACGGAACCGTCGGCTTGGCCTGTGCCCGTCGCGGTGATGGGAGTGGCGGTGGCATCCAACGGAGCGAGGCCCGTGCCGGTATCGACTAGCGATACGCCCACGACTTCGCCGTTTCCATAACTTCCGGTCGCGGCGGCAGGATTTGCGTTCGCCAAGTGACGCAAGGTGCCTGCATTGGCTGTAACGGCGTAAGCCCCCGGTGTCGTGCCTGGTGTGACTGAGCCGGCAAGTGCGATATTGACCGTGCCGTCGTTCTGGTTCGTCGCCGTGGCCGTCAGTCCGGGGACCGTTGTAACGGCACCGACGTTCAGGGCTTCTCCCTGTCCCACGGTGGCGTAACCGGAGCCTGCGCCTGTGAGTGAACCCGGTGTCGTAGCCGTGGCTGTCAAATTTCCCGGATCGACCGTGACGGTGATTGCGTTGGTCGAGGTGGGAGCCCCCGAAAAAGCTACCAATACGGAACCATCCGCCTGGCCTGTGCCAGTGGCAGTGATGGGAGTGGCGGTGGCATCCAACGGAGCGAGGCCCGTGCCGGTATCGACTAGCGATACGCCCACGGCTTCGCCGTTTCCATAACTTCCGGTCGCGGCGGCAGGATTTGCGTTCGCCAGATGGTGCAAGGTACCTGCGTTGGGCGTCACGGTGTATGATCCCGGAGTGGTGCCGGGAGTGACTGCGCCGGCAAGTGCGATATTGACCGTGCCGTCGTTCTGATTCGTCGCCGTGGCCGTAAGTCCGGGGACGGTTGTAACGGCTCCTAGGTTCAGGGCTTCTCCCTGTCCCACGGTGGCGTAACCGGAGCCTGCGCCTGACAGTGAACCCGGTGTCGTAGCCGTGGCTGTCAAGTTACCCGGATCGACTTTTACCGTAATTGGATTAGCCGTAGTGGGGGTACCCGAAAAAGCTATCAAGACGGAACCGTCCGCTTGCCCCGAGCCTGTCGCGGTGATGGGAGTGGCGGAGGCATCCACCGGGGCGAGACCCGTGCCGGTGTCGATTAGCGATACGCCCACGACTTCGCCGTTTCCATAACCTCCGGTCGCGGCGGGACGATTTGCAGACGGTAGCTGGTATATGCTTCCCGCGTTGGCTGTCACGTTGTAGGCGTTCGCCACGGTGCTTGAACTACTCGAGGGTATGCCGTTGAGAGCGCTTATGGTCAAAGTGCCGTCGTTGTTGTTCGTAGCCGTTGCCGTGAGGAAGCTACCGCCTCCCCCTTGCTTGGGAATATTGGTGGTCACCAAAACCACTTCTCCCGGCGCGTAATTCGTGCCTACGTTTGAAAGAGCGCTTGTCGGCGTGGCGATCATCGCGCCGTCGAAAGTCAGCGTAAGATTGCCCGTGGCGCTGGGAGTTCCTGCAAGAACTATGTCCAGCTGGCCATTGACGTCTGCGACTGCAGAGGCGGCCGTTACACCGGTTACTGCGGATCCACCCGCGTCCGTGACGCTTATGAGCATTGGTGTTTCCGTAGCCGGATAAGCGCCGACCGCTCCTTGATCGTTGAAGGTCGTTGCCTGAAGATAACGAGAACCCGCGGAAGAACTGATGTTGTAGCTACCGGTACCTGCCATCACCACGTTGGTAAGGCTTACGGTAAGCGTGCCGTCGCCGTTGTTGGTTACGTCTGCTGCCCCAAGATTCTGCGTAGTCGAGTCCGGTTTGGTAACCGTTACAGTGGGGTTTTCAGCAGGTCGGTAGTTCGTGCCGAAGGTTACCGTACCGGGTAGGGTGGGAGTCACCGCAGGGGTGACTACGTTTACGGTTGCATTGCCGGTGAGATCGGTGGTTCCCGTGAATCCCGTGAGATTTAGTTTCCCGACTCCTCCGTCGTTCACCACCGTCGCCGTACCCGTCCAGTCGGTGAGAGTCCCGGTATTGTTCTTCACAGTAACGGCAAAGGTGTCTCCCGCGGAATGAGTCGTCAGATAATCATTCCCGCCGGCGACGTTCGTCTTGTTGGTCAGCGTGGTGCCACCGGCGGGCGCCTCGAAGCCCTGTATGCGACCAGGCGACCCGACGTAGACTTCAGTTCCGACGACCAATGGTCCGGCTTCAACAGCGCCTGCGGCGGAGACTCCGGGGGCCGGCCAAGACGTGTCGCGAGACATCGTGGCGGAATCCACCTTGTGGACTCTACCATTGCCTTGACCGACGTAGAAATCGGTCCCGTCGAAAACGGGCATGGTCAAATTGTTGGCGCTTCCGGAGGCAAAATTACCTACAAAAGCTCCTGTCGTCTTGTTGTAGGAGTAAACATTACCTTGATCTGTCGAGGCATATAGATTGGCTCCGTTGATCACGGGGTTTTGGATGACTTTTTCCGTTCCCGGCAAGTTGATGTCAGTCCAGCCGGCGATAGCGGATCCATTAAGTCGGCGAGCCAAAATTCGGTTTTGCCCGCCAAATGCGGTGGAATCAACCGCTGCGTACACGTTTCCGCCGTCTATGACCGGAGAGTGAACTTGGGTGCCACCGCTCACTCCGGAAGATATAAATCCGGCGGCGGAGAAATTATTTTCTGCCGAAACCGTTCCTGACGCCACGTCCCAAGATTGTATTCTGGAACGACTTCCGTTGTCCATTTGAACATAAAGATTCCCCCCGCTAAAAGCCATTTCGACGCGCGACTCACCATCATTGCCAAAGTCCCACCCTGTGTTCGCTCCGGTATCCATGACCCTTCCGTTTCCGTTCCCCCAAGTATTGTCTCGGGACATGTTGTCGTTGAAGCGAACGATCTCGCCCCTGGTCTGGCCAAATCCCGCAGAACGACTGTAGGCCATGTAAAGCTTTCCATTGTGCTCGCTTAGCCCTCGAAGTTTTTCATTTCCTCCGCTGACTTGAGTGAATTGTGTTCTGGCTCCGGTCGCTAGATTGATTCTATGTCCTCTACCATCATTTGCACCGTTTTGGGCGGCAACGAATAAGTAATCCTGTCCACCCACGTCCAATATGATTGGCTTGGAGACGTAATCTGCGCCACTAAGTCCGGGGATGGTCGTCAAAACCCCGGTGCCTCCTGCGGCGGGATCGGCTGCGGCGACTTTCTGCACCACTCCGTCGTCTGTTACGAACCATAAGTTCCCGGAACCATCGGTTACGCCTTTTTGAGAAATATTTCCATTGGGAGTCACTGGGTTTGCAGCCCAAGCAGGAATTTCTGCTGCGTTGCCACCGGGGGTGGTGGTGGTAGCCACGCTTATCTCTTCGCCTGCAAAAGCGGTTACGTTTTCCGTAAGAGATCCCGTACCTTGAAGCGCCGAAGCCGTGATCGTGGTACGCGTACCCTCGACGACCGTGACGGGTATGGCCGTGTGCGCTCCTTTGACCGGGGTGGCTGAGAAATCGGTTACAGTACCTCCCGCCGCAACGGTTAAGCCGACCGCAGGGGATGCTCCGATAAGAGGAGTGGTCGGAAAAGGGGCGATCGTGCCTCCGGCTGCAACTGTTACCCCAATGGCGGGAGACGACCCGATAAGAGGAGTGGAGGAGAAGGGAGCGACCGTGCCACCGGCCGCAATCGTGAAATCTACGGGAGCGGCATGCAGTCCGCTCACAGGGGATCGAGTCACCGAGGTGATGGCGCCGCCGGCATTTCCCTGAACGCTTCCCGCGAAAGATCCGGTGACACCATTGAAGGTAGTTGCCGGGGTGGAGCCCGGAGTCGAACTTCCAATGCCGAGACTGTCGAAGAAACCCGTTCTATTGATCGTTACCTGCGTTGAAAGCCCGTCCTCGGAGGTTGGGATGTAGAAGGACAAGGGATCCTTAGGGTCAGTGGAAAAGATACTCACGCCATTGAACTTTCTTCCTCTCATCGAAAGTATCTCGGACTGCATTTCCTTGAACTCCTTGTTGTAAAGTTCGCGTTCAGATCGCCCGGCAATCAAGTCGTCGAATTTGGTGCGTAGTTCCGCCATGCGATCAAGTGCCTTGCCCATGGAGTCCAGGGCAGCGTCTTGTTGTTCCAAAAAGGATCGGGCGTTTTGTACGTTTTCACGCACTTTGAAGGCCTTCTTCAGCTTGGCTCCGATATTCATCGAAACGCCGAGCCCTCCCGCATCGTCCACACCGGTGGATAACTTTACGCCCGTGGACAAACGATTGAGGCCACGAGATAAATTTCTGTGGGCGCTCTCCATGTAGAGAGAGGTCGACTTGGCTAACTGTACACTTCCTCCTAACATATGATTAACCGCCTTCGGGCACGAACCACGAGCGGATGTCGCTAGCTTTGCCTTCCACTATCCGAGGAGAGCAAAACTTGCATTTGGTAGTGACTTGATTGTCACCTTTTCATGTTAAAGAGTCGACTGCCTCCGACAAAACTTTACTTTAAAAGTGAAAAAAGTCTAGCGTTCCATAGTAATCAAGGACTTACGGGATTGCCATCATGGGACTCGAACAGAGCGAATGGGGAGAATACTCACCCGACTCTTTCCAAATTGCTTCCAAAAATGAAAACGCCGGCTAGGCGGCCGGCGTTTCGGGGGAGAAATAAATGGTTTTCGGGTCAGTCGTCCTTCTTTTCGGACGACTCCGAGGATTCCTTTTGTTGATCGCCCTCGCTTTTGCCAATATCTGTCTTGCCTTCGTCTCCAGAGGCCAGGTCCGACTTGGAATCTACGGATTCGGTCGGTTCCGACTTCTTTTCCATATCCCGTTCGGTAGATGAGACTTTATCACTTTTCTGATGCTTGGAGTCTTCATTCCCGGCCGATTTTTCGGATTTGGGCTTTTCATCCCCCTTGGGTTCCCCGGATCGATGCTCGAAAGGCTTGGTTTTTTCGGATGGTTTGGACGCTCCATCACTTTCACTCGTGGAGGATTTTGATCTCATTGCCTTTTCGGGGTCAATTGACTTCGGTTTTCCCAGAGGCGCTACTTTCTTCTTTTCCCCGAACGTTGACCCGCTCGATTTGGAGTTCTTTAATTTGCCTTCCTCCGCCTTTGGGGCAGAACCCACAGGCTTGGTGTGGGACTTGGTGTCCTTTTTCTTGTCGTCGGAATCATCTTTGCCTTTCTCCGGGGAAGAGTCTTTTCCATCCTTGCCATTTTTGGCGTCCTCGAAATCATCATCATCGTCGTCCTTGAAATCGTCTTCCTTTTTCTTTTCCTCTTTCTTTTGTTTCGGTCGGGCGGCCATTTCCTTGCGAGCCTTGACGAATGACAGGACGCAAAGAGCAACGAAGATTAATAAAAGTCCGGCAGAGAAGAACATAACGGCCGGTTTAAGGGAAGAAGCGTGAATGATTCCGTTCGGGTCGTTTTTCAGCCAATTCATCTCGCTGACTGCGGGCAAAACCTTCTTGCCAGACATTACCAGCCCCAACAATCCTACGGTAGCAGCAAGGTGCATGACGTGTTTGTGCAAAGCAGGCTTTGCTTCTGCTGCAAGCACGCAAGCGATCAAGACCAGGGCGATCATCGCAGGTATAAGTGCCGTCAAACTTTTTCCAAAAGTCAATGGCTCGCCAGCTCCGGGCGCACCCTCGACATTCGTCCAATTGGTCGAGGTGAGGGTGACCGGACCGGTTCCTTCGACAGCTTTATTATAAATGAATCGAACTTTTGCTTTTTTTGAATCTACTGTTTCGAGTGCATTCAGTTCACCGGTTTCGGCATTCTTCATAAGTGCAGACAAGGTCTCTCCAGTCGATGATGCATACCAAAAGGATTGGACCTTATAATTGGGATTGTCGGGTCTCTCGCCGGCTGCGTAATTACCTTGCGAGCGATCCTTTGCGTGATTTTGGTTCAACCTTTCGATCACCCAGAAGGCATGCTCTCCCGCCGCATTGCTTGAAGCAAAGCCTCTGTCCAAGGTATGAGTTTGGTTGCCATCGGACAGCGTGAACACCGCATCGTCTGCCAGTGGTCCAACGATGTTTATTGAAAGGTTGGAATCTTGAAAGAGATAACCCACCAAACCCGTGATAATTAACAATGCACCGAGAACGAATGTCGGAATTTTTAACATAACAAGAAGGAAACTAATAATGAGACGATCAGGCAAGCATGGAAAGATTGGAATTTGTGCCTTCTTTCCGCTTTCCCGTTGTTGGAAAACTCTCTATTATGCATTCCCTCTTTCCTGAATTTAATCATTAGCTCGCTATTTCCAGAGACTGAAACCCTCCCCGAGGTCGATATCCAAGAACAGGACGAGTTACTTCGCCCTTGGAAAGTGCTTGTGGTGAACGATCCCGTAAATCTAATGAGCTACGTCGTGATGGTGTTCAGAAAAGTTTTCGGTTACAATGAAACGCAAGCCACTCATCATATGAAGGAAGTACACGAGCTTGGCAGGTCCGTGCTTTGGATCGGAGAACGCGAGCAGGCCGAAGGTTACGTATACCAACTCCATCGTTGGCGCTTGCAGGCTTCCCTGGAAAAAGATGATTAAGTTCGACCTTCAAGTTTCCCTCTCTTTTCTCGAAGCCTTGCTGCCCTACTTGGGCAAGGTGCTTCGAGAGACAAGTGGACGATTTGCAGGGGAACGTTTTGCTTTGCCCAAGTCGGGCGACGAGGACCTGAACGCCGCTTGGCGCGAAGGATTAATTGAGGATGGTCGCGCCGACCGTTTGACTTTTTCCCGTTTGCTGGGAAATCCCAAGCTTGCACGAGGTCAAGTGGAGATTCCCGTGGACGACGTCGATGATGTCCTCCGAGGAATGACCGAGTTGCGAATCCATTTGCGTGAACACGGCTTGAAATCCGTGAACGACGAGGACTTGGAGAACGGGCGAATCCAGATCGAAAGTTTACAGCAGAATGTGCGAATCGCCTATTTGGGATATATCCTGCTTGCCGAGATGCAGGAACGCTTGATTCAAGAGGTGTCCTGAGGTCAATCGCCGCGCAGGATACGATTATTGGCGATGGCGACTCCTCCCAGCATTGCTCCGACGATGCCGACGTAGCCTTGATCGGCTCCAGCCAGATAAAGATTACCGAACGGTGTAGAACCATCCCTTGATTTGCGGGGTGAACCATAGAGGGCTCCATCGAGGTGACCGGTGAACTTTGTTATGGTGCGGGGGCTGAAGATATCCAAAAGTTCGGTTCTTTCTTCCAAATCTTTTCCAATCGACTTTCCGTTGGGCAGGTAACCAAGAGCAACGTCGAGCATGGCTTTTCGGCAGATTTCTTTTTGCAACCGATAGTTGTTTTCATCGAGTGCGACCCACTTGTCGTAATTTGCCAGACAAGTGACGCGTAATTGACCTTCGGGCATTTGTTCCCCTTCGGGGTACCGATAGTTATTTGGTATGCAGATGACCCCTGAACGCGGATCCGTTAGCTCGTACGGTCGTTCGTAGCGAAAAAAGTCGGCGTCGTTATAGAACACGATGGTCTCCTCCCAACCGAAGTCTGCGGGCTGTTCCTTGAAAACTGCGATGCTTTCGAGAATGGAGATACGACCGATGTCATCGGTTTTTACATCCGCCGAGGCGGAAGACAGCATCTGTTCGGTTTCAACCACGCCACAGGTGGAAATGACATGATCCGCGAATATGCTTTCTCCATTGTCTAGTTCAAGACGTTCCACTTTGTCATTTTTCGTAAAAATACGCTTAACCCCGAGGTTCATTCGGCGTTTCCCTCCTAGTTCTTCATACCGCTTGAGAATGGGATCGAGGAAACGCCGAATGCCGTCAAGCGGGCGGGCTAACCCTTGGCGAAAAATGGCATCGAAGAGCATTACGAAGCTCGCGAAATCGATGTCGTTTTCGACTGCCGAACCATAGTAGCAGGTCGGGCACAAGAGAATTTCGATCAAAAGAGGTTCTTGAAGGTGTTCACCAAGAATAGAGCGAGCCGAGACGTCGCCCGCAACTTCCGGAGAGTATGCATCGAACGCCTCCATTGTCCGAAGAAGCTTTTGAAAACGATCTTGTTCGCGAGGGAATAGGCGCTCTACTTCGGAAAGAAAAAAGGAGAACTCGTTGTCGAACCTCAAGTCGACGTCCGGAAAGGCGACCCTGGAAAAACTTTGCGGTGATAAGGCCAGTTCCTCGAACGGGATGCGTAATTGCCTACAGAGGCGAATCAAAGGAGAAACTTTAGCTGAACCGTTTGGCGGAAAATTCGTTACGGCGTGCAGACCGACGTCGAACTTGCGCCCTCCACGTGCGAAAAAACTGTTTAACCCTCCTACAACATAATGCTTTTCTAGAAGCAGTACGCTTTTCCCGAACATGGCCAAGCGAAGGGCCGATGCAAGACCGGCCATACCGGCTCCAATGACGACTACTTCGAAATGATGCCCGTCCAGGGCTTCGGATGTCCGACGCGCTTCGGGCAAGGGTAGGGAGGCGAAAGCTTAGGCGACCGCCTTGGCCTCGAATTTCGGAAACAAATATTCTGCCGAACTGTCGAGAGATTCAAGTTGTCGATATTCGGCTTCGGGAACCTCAATGCCATGTTGCTTACGCAACTCCATTACAATATCGAGGAAGTCCATCGAGTCCAAGTCGAGCTGATCTCGCAGACGAATCTCAGACTTGACGTCGGTCAAGTCCTCGTCGGGAGCGATCTCGGCAATGATGTCCAAGACGATTTTTTTTACCTTTTCTTTATCCATTTAATTCGGAGAAGAGATAGTGATATGCTAGTTATGAAATTTTTTCAAGATAAGAACTGAATTGATTCCAAGCATGCCGAAGGAGTTGTTGAGAATCACTTCAACGCCCTTCGTCTCTCTCGCTTGATCACAAACGAGTCCAGGAAGGCCGCACGCAGGATCAAGTTCTTCGACGTTGATGGTTGCATGAACCATTCCATCCTCGAAAGAGGGCAGGTTGCCCGCCAATTCCAGAGTTCCGGCAGCTCCCATAGCATGTCCAATGAAACTTTTGGTATTATTCACAAAGGTTCCCTCACTCGCTCCGAAGACGGCTCGAAGAGCACTGCACTCCTGCTCATCCCCTTGGGGCGTAGAAGTTGCATGGGTGCTCACAATATCGATGTCGGCGGGTGCCAAGCTGGCCTTTTTCAAAGCCAGACGGATGCATTCCTCCTGCCTCTCGGGATTGGGTAAAACATAATCGGTACCATCGGAATTCAAACTGTACCCGGCAATCTCGCCTAGAATGTGAGCTCCACGCGCCTTGGCGTCGGAAAGGCGTTCGAGAACGTAAAGGCATCCGCCCTCGCTGACCACGATCCCGTTCCGGTTCTTGTCGAAGGGACGGCTCGCCTTGGTCGCGTCTTCGTGCTGAGCGAGAGCACCTTGGCTCTTGAATCCCGCGAATATGCCATAGGCACGAATACTTTCGCTTGCTCCGCCTGCGAGAGCCACGTCGCACTCGCCGAGACGAAGCATTTGAGCGCCTTGTATTATTCCTGCATTACCTGCAGCGCAGGCTGCACCAACGGTGTAGTGCGGACCAGTCAAGCCAAGATTGACGGTAATTTCTCCAGCAGGATTGTTCGCTACCGTTCGGGGATTATGGTGATGGCTCCAAAACTTGACGTCTTCATCATAATGGTCGAACAGTTGGCAGACCTCCGTTTCCGTCTCAACGTTACCGTGCTCGGTGATCCCTACGTAGACACCGATCCGAGACCGGTCGACTTCGGCCGGTTCGATACCTGCATTGGCAAAAGCTTCGTGAGCACAATAGATCCCAATGCTTCCTGCTCTCGTCCCTACGCGAAGTTGCTTACGAGACTGATGCCGAGTGGTTTCGAATTCACAGACGCCTGCAGGCAGATCGCCCATATTCCGAACCGGAAAGCGCGTAACCCCACTACGACCTGCCAAAAGGTTTTCACGCAAAGTGACCAAATCGTCTCCCAGAGGTGAAGTGAGCCCCACGCCAGTAATAACAATACGTTCGTCGAAATAATTCATTGTTGGTCTAAAATGCCTTTAAGCGATTCAAAGTAAACTTTCAGAAAAATTCTTGCCTGTCGAAACCTGATGCAAGGCTTCCTAGAAACGAATGCCATAGGCATCGATACGCTTACGAAGTGTAGCCCGAGTAATGCCGAGCAGAACAGATGCTTTTACTTGATTACCTCCCGTCTCAACGAGGGTCCTTTGAATCATCTCTTTTTCGACGAGAGCGAGGAGATTCGAGTCGGAAAACTCGCGTACGCTTGCGTAGGCTAGATCGAAGGACTCGGAAGAGGTAACGCTGCTCGCCGAAATGGTTTCGGCAGTGGATTCCCTGTTTCCCCCCTCGCGGGTTTTCGGCTCTGTCCGAGATCCGAAACTTGGCGAGGGACGGTCCCCAGGTGAAGAATTCTTGTCCGCTTGGACCGAATTATCCGTGAGTCGCGGGGCTGCGTTTAATATACTAGGCAAGTCCTTTCCCAAAATCCGTTTTCCTTTGCTTACTACCGATGCGGAGTGAAGCGCGTTCTCCAATTCTCTTACGTTGCCGGGCCAATCGTAATTGCACAAGGTATCCAGAGCATCCTTTGATATCTCCTTTACCCCAGTCTTCTTCTCTTTGTGCAGGCGGTGAATGATGAAATCGACCAATTCGGGAAGGTCTTCCATCCGCTCACGAAGAGGGGGCATCTTAATGGTGACTACATTCAGTCTGTAATACAAGTCCTCCCTGAATTCCTTAACTTGAACCATTGAAACCAAATTTTTGTGAGTCGCTGCAAGGAGGCGAACATCGACTTTCTTTACCTTAGTACCACCCACTCGCTGAATTTCTCCTTCTTGAATTGTCCGTAGAATCTTGGTTTGGGTAGGGAGGGTCATATCGCCTATCTCATCAAGAAAAAGAGTACCGCCACTGGACAACTCGAATTGACCGGCTTTTGTGTCCGTCGCTCCGGTGAAGGCTCCTTTTTCGTGGCCAAACAATTCACTCTCGATGAGGTTTTCAGGGATCGCGGCGCAATTCACGGCAATGAACGGACCTTTGGCGCGGTGACTGTGACGATGTACGCAGCGGGCAATCAATTCCTTACCAGTACCACTTTCGCCGGTAATCATGACCGTTGCTTCGCTGGCTGCCACTTGGCCTACCGTTTTGAGAACATTTTGCATGGCTTCGCCGCTTCCCGCAATACCTTCGGCATAATCAGCGGAAATTCGCAGGTTCTCGTTTTTCTCACCTGATTCTCGAATGTCACGGCTCGCTTGCAAAGCTTTAGCCACGAGCGCCTCCAATTTCTTAAGGTCGAACGGCTTCAATACATAGTCGAATGCACCATGTTTCATCGCTTCGATTGCAGTTTGAGTAGTGCCGTAGGCAGTCATCAGGATGACCATGGAATTCGGAGCCGCTGTCCGTAGATGCTGCAGAGTCTCGATGCCCGAGATTCCACCCATACGATTATCAAGAAAGATTATGTCTGGATTTACGGTTCGAGCTTTAGCGATTCCCGTTTCTCCACAGTCTGCGGCTATCACACTAGTGCCTATATTAGTCAAAACTCGGTCGATCGAGTAACGAATTTCCGCGTCGTCGTCGATTACTAGAACTGAAGGGATTTCTTGGTTCACGTTAAAAAGATGAAGTTAACTAAAATACGTTATTCGAAATAGTTTCATAACGGGGGGCTCGTAAAGAGCAAACCACCATTTGCCCTTTACACAAAAGGCTTGAAACTTGACTCTATTTCTTCATCTTCCTACCAAAATACACTTTACGTTAAGTTAGGGTAGCTCAGTTGGTTAGAGCAACGGAATCATAATGCAAGTCCGTGGGTCCAGTTCTTCAAGGTTTTCAGTTTCCATGAGGCACCCAGAGGACAACGAAAACCTTCAGTGGACACCGAATCCCTCTTTTTGGACAACATTGGACAACATTTTCAAGCCCTAAAAAAAGAGAGCTACGGAGTGCAAATCCGTAGCTCTTCATATTGTCCGATTTTGTCCAAAAAATTTTCAATAGAGTCGATACTTCGCCTGCTTTCGAGTCATTTTCTCAATCAACTCTTCAACTGCATCCGGTCGATATCGGATGGCCGTTCTGCCCAAATCGACACGGGGAAGCATCCCTTCCTCTTCCAAACGACGAACCTTTTTCGTCGAAACATGGAGGTATTCGGCAACCTCCTCACGGGTCATTAGTCGGTCGTACTGGTTGGATTTTTGCTCTATCTTCATAGCTGTCTTTTGGGTTGGAGTTCGTATTCGGAAATTATGGAGTCAAGGTCTTTCAACCAAAGGCCGATTCTTCATTCGTCGACTCCCGGCGGTCTTGCGCTTGGGTTTCTTGCCAAAGCCGCTCTTAGGGCTTTGGTTGATAACCGCAGGGCATCTT
>PCBO01000097.1 GCA_002730975.1 Opitutia bacterium | reverse complement strand
TTCTGGGAAACCGAATTTCACTTCGAAGACGATGAATCGAGAACCCTATCTGCAGGGCCAGCCTTATACTTCAACCACAACGACACCATTCACTCTCGGATCGATTGGAAGTATGATTTCGTCGATCATCAAGGAATTCTAGATCACGGCAACGGCAATGCTATCAAAGTAGGCGTTGCCTGGGTGTTTTAGAATCGATACGAAAATCATGTTTACACGAAAAACATTCCTCAAAAAAGTAGACGCATCGAAAAGTGAGGGACAAGCTCCGAACCAAGGATTACTCTATTCTTCAACTTTCCGGTCAGCCTCAGTGGCAATGAGGCTTTTGGCCGCCTCGTCCTTGGTCTCATGTGGTTCATCCAGTCCTTGAATCAATTCATTAACATCCTTCAGTATTTCGTTAATATCTTTAGAGACATTCAGGTCAGTCGTTACAGCTTGTCCAAGGAAAGGTTTACCTGTTTTAGATTTGTTAGAGAGCCTCTTTTTGAAAAACTCAATTTGGTCTTCAGGAACGGGGTTGGCTTCTAGTCGCAACAACTCCAACTTCGACAAAGCCACCAAAGGTTTGGCGTCTTTGATATGATTGCTGGAGAGGGTCAACCAGTTCAAATTAATTAATCCCGCCAAGGGGCTGACGACGGCGATTAGGTTTTCGTGAAGGTACAAATGCTCCAATTTCTCCAATCCCGCTAATGGAGAAACACTGCTAATCTGGTTAACAGACAAGTCCAGATTATTTAAATTAGTTAATTCCGCCAGAGGGGATATATCACTGATTTGATTTATGGACAGATCCAGTTTCTCCAAATTTTTCAACCCCACAAGTGGCAAAACGTCTGTGAGCTTGCTATAACTAGAGTTCAGTCGTTTCAACTTGGTCAATCTTGCTATCGGCTTGAGGTCTACGAGTTTATTTGAGCCAAAGCTCAGTTCCTCCAAATTCACCAAATCGGCTAAAGGTTCAACATCGGCAATTGGATTCAGTGCAAAGCTCAACGATTTTAGATTGGTCAATCCCGCCAAAGGCGAGACATCAGAGACTTGATTAAAGTCAATGCTCAGGTGATGTAAGTTGGTCAAGTTTGACAGCGCCGCAACATCCTTGATTTTGTTTTGAAACAACAAGAGTTTCTCCAACTTTTTCAATCCCGCCACGGGAGTGAGATCCGTAATTTTGTTCTGAGCAAGGGATAACCACTTTAAATTCTTCAACCCGGCCAACGGAGAAATATCCGTGATTTGGTTGCCCGAGAGTGCCAGATGCTCCAAATGAGTCAATCCTGCCAAAGGCACCAAGTCTCTTATTCCGACGTATGCAAGGTAGAGTTTCGAGGCGTTGCTGTCCCTTGCCTCACGAATCTTCGTCATCACCTCCAACCCACCGTAGCGTTCCGGATTGGCTACCCGTTCACCTTTATTGGCAATGTGAATCTCGCCTTGTGAAACAGCAAGGTTATTTCGGATAATGGAGGCGAATTCCAAACGATTATTCTTTATAGCCAAATCCAATGGCGTTAACCCATCATTTGCTTTAATATTCAAATCCGAACCGCTCGAAACTAGTAGTTCAAAGCACCCCTTATGGTCTCTTAAAATCGACCGAAACAATGGAGTCCATCCTGCACTATTTCTAACATTAACATTTGCACCCTTGATAATAAGAAGTTCCACGATTTCCACATGCCCACGGGTGGCGGCAAAATGAAGTGGAGTCCATCCATCAGCAAGAGTGACGTCTAGGTTCGCTCCGTTGGCGATGAGCATTTCAACCAATTTCTCATTGCCGTCGCGCGCCGCCCAATGCAGAGGCGCCCATCCTGATTCGATTTGCTTGTTTACATTCGCACCCGCCTCCAATTGGCGTCGGGCGTTTTCCATATCACCAACCCGGACTGCCTCTATAAGCGAAAGGCTGGCTTCTAGGTTTTGGTCTAGCACACTTGGGACATCCAAGAGAAGCGGTCCCTCGATCGTACTTATGCAATCGTCAAAATATAATTCCAACCGTGAGTTTCCAGACTTGTAGACGGCGATTGCATCATCCCCTTTAGGAGAGGCGTATTCGACTATCGCCTTGCCCCAATCGAATCGAGCGGCTTCTGCCTCGCTGAGAATGGTCGTGAAGGCTTTCAACATTTTTGTCTTTCGGCTATTTTCAAAAGCATCTAGCTCCGCATCCCAAACGCGATGAACCTTATGGTTCTGGGAATTCGCATAGAGCTCATTGAACTCCTCGGGGTTCATTCCAAGATAAGTCAACTTGAGGTAGGCTTCTCGGTCTTGGGTTTTGGCTGCAGCAAGAAAACCGTCGGCAAGCACAAAGGCCTCCTTATCACTTATTGAATCGAAAAATGAACTGCAGGCTGAAACAAGAACAAATCCAAGACCAATCAGCTGGTTCTTCATGCCCACGATGGAAAACACTCGATGAATTGAACGAATTTACTCCGGAGCGTCCTTGCCCGGCCAAGCATCCCACCAAGCGGAGAATAGATCGAGTTGCTCCTTGGCGTAGCCTAGTTGACTGGGACTTAGGACGTCCGTCTCGTTGAAGTGCAGTTCGTAGGCAGAGTCCCCCTTCAGAGTGAGGAGGTACTTGTAATAGAGCACCAGATCGGGTCCCTCGTCGAAGGTGGACAACACGGTCAACGCCTGCTCCAGTTCCTTGGCGAAGAAACGAGCCTCGAAGTCACCCGATGCAGCCTCCCTGCATAGTCTGAAGTAGTGAAGGACTTCGGCAGGCAAAACGTTCCCGATGCCCGTAATGGCTCCACCCGCTCCACAATTGACTACCCCATGAAAGACTTGAGTGTCGACGCCGGCCAACAAAGCCAAGGAATCGTCTGCGCTGGTAATGTGTTCGGCGGCGTAGGTCAAAGAATCGGCACCGCCGAATTCCTTGAAACCAATTAGGTGGGGAAATTCTGACCGTAGGTTAAAGAAAAGCTCCGCCTTGGTCTCGAAACCGTAGTATGGACTGTTGTAAATGATGGAGGGAAGCCCATCTCCCGCCGCAAGGATACCGGCAAAGTGATTACGTTGGGCAGCAGACGAAGTGCCACGTGAAAGTACCCGAGGAATCACCATTAGGCCAGCGGCGCCAACCTCCTTGGCATGCGCCGCGTGGGCGGTGGCAAGCTTTGAATTTTGGGCACCCGTACCCACAACGACGGGCACGCCCGCATCGACAAGTTTGGAAACTCCCTCTTGCCTCTGGGCGTCAGTAAGCAGAGGCCAATCACCCATGGAGCCACAGTAGACAACCGCCGACATGCCGAGCTCGATCATTTCAAGCCCTTTGACGACCAAGGCATCGAAATCCGGTTCACGGTCTTCGTTACATGGTGTCATGAGAGCTGGAATAACGCCTCTGTAAATATCTAAGTTCATGGAATGTAAAGTTGTTGAAGATTGAAAAACCATGGAATCCAGGTCAATTCCAGGTACAAATAGTCAATATTTGTTCCATAGAATAAAATCGAGCTTAAATCAGACGTTTTGGCCGTGCTTAAGCAACCTTGTTCGCCTAGTAAAAATTCAACATGAACGAACTGCCGATTCCTTCCACTGATCCCACATCCATCTTTTAACATTTCAGGGGTGCCCATGGGACGGAATTGCTCGTCGCCGCAACCTGTCACTTTGGTCTATTCGACAAGTTGAGCGAAGGCCCACTTGCCAGAGGTGAATTAAAAGAAGCTCTGGAGTTGCGAGGTGGTTCTACTTTCAAACGTCCTGCACGACTGGGATATAACAGATTGCGACACCATCGTTCGTCGCTCTGCCGACGCCGTTAATCCCGGCGGAGAAGTCCTTATCCGCGATGTACTCCTCGACGACGAACTGGACGGTCCACTCCCAATCGCCCTTTATTCGGTCTCCCTCTTTTCCCTAATTGAAGGACAAGCTTACTCCGCCAAAGAGTACTGAGACATGCAGACGAAGGCCGTGCTGCAACCAGGCAAAGTCTCCCCCACCCTCGTTACTGCGGAGCCTTGCCGGGATTCAAGAATCTCCACTAAATGACAAACTTGGGTTGCATTCGCATGTAAGCAATCCTAGCGTTGATGCTATGAAAATCCAATTGAACCCCTACCTGTTTCTGGCAAGCTTTGCTCTAGCTTCCATACACCTTTACGCAGAAAAAAAAGACAGTGAGTGGACACACCTTTTCGACGGTAAATCGACCAAGGGTTGGACTCCTCGGGCAAAAGTGGAGACTTTCGAGGCCAAGGATGGCGAATTACAACTCTCCTCGAAAGTCAACGTATGGGTCGTATCCGACCTAAAGTTGGCCGACTTCGAGGTGGAAGCCGAGGTGAAGATTCCAACCGACTACGCAGGTTTCAACTCGGGACTAGGATTTCGCTTGGTTGGCAAAACCGGCAAACCGAAAGGTTACCAGTGCGAAATCGACCGTGGCAAACCGGGTGGGATCTATGGCATCGGCATGGGCGGTTGGCTTTATCCCGGCAAAGACACGGTTGGCGAGTACAAGAAACGCTCGAAAGGCCTCTTCAACCCGGAGGAGTGGAACAAGGTACGAGTGGTCTGCAAGGGCCCAAGCATCAAGACTTACGTCAACGGCAAGTTGGTCGGCGAAGTAGAACACAAGCAATCTCTCGAGGGTCACTTCGGCATTCAGCACCACGGAAAGGGTGGCACAGTTGCCTTTCGCAACATGAGGGCAAAGAAGCTTTAAAGTATCTTAATTCGGTAAATCGACGGGAGGTCGCTCGTGTCGGAGTCGCCCCTTGAAGTCGCCAATATTGGCCCGCCAAAAGTGTTGCTTCGACAAGTCGACTTCCTGCACCACGACTTCGTCTTGCGTAGTGGCCCGCACTCGTAATTCACCATCAAGGTCCCAAACGCCGGTCTGCATCCAGTCGTCGTTGAGGCTGTAGGTCGAGGTAACTAGAAAGATTTGATTCTCAATCGATCGTGCCTTCGCCAAGGCGGGATGTCCACCCATGATTGGCATTGCGATTACCTCCGCCCCGTTGGCGGCGATTCCACGAGCAACCTCCGGCATGTGGACATCGAAGCAAATCATCATGCCAACCTTTCCGAACCGAGTGTCGAAGACAGGAAAATCGCTACCGGGAGCAATGCCTTTGCGGTATTCACCGCGGGCAAGGCAGAGTTTTCGATAAGTCCCGACCAGTTCCCCGTCGGGACCCAACATAACTGCGGTGTTGTAGACCTTGTGACCATCCTTCTCGAAAAGAGAGGTCACGAGGTAGAGGTCGTGCTTGTCCGAAAGTGAAGCCAAGTATTTTGTAGCCGGACCCGGAATCGCTTCAGCTCCGGAAACATGATCCAAGCCATTGTTCATTGTAGTGATGCACTCCCCAAAGACGACGAGGTCGGCCCTCTTGGCTGCCGCCTTCTCCACAAAAGGGGCAAGCTGTCGACAATTATCAAGAGTGGACTTCCCTCCCTTGGGTCTGAAGTTTACGGCAGCCAAACGCACCTTTCGTGGTTTCCTTGGGGGAGATTTCACAAAAGCCATGCCCCCCCACTCCACCTCACCTTTGGGTTCCCAGCGCAAGTGAAGGCGAACGGTCGCGTGGGTAGCGGTTGCGGGAGCTTGAAAGATGTCGGAAAACTTGGTCCAACCGTGTGAATCCTCGGGTTCGTCCAAAGGGTAAAAAGGGCGAGTCCTGACGCCGAGGCGAGCATCGTGAACATAGTTTCCCTCGAGGTCATGGAAGTAGAGTTCGACATAGCGGTTGGCTCGAGGAGTCGCTAGGTTCCGAGTCTTGGCAAAGGCCGTGACGCGATAGTGGATGTCGCCCTCGACCTCAAAAGTCTTCGACCATGCGCCGTATAGCCCATCCCGAGCATCGTGACGAATGACCAAGCTCCCCTTCCCCTCGCGACCGCTCTTCTCGCGAATAGCGAAGGCGGGTTGAATTTCTTCGCGAGGTGAAAAAGGCCGCCAGCCCTGCCACTCTTGATCCACATCCTTAGCGAGCGACCAATTCGACGAAAACAGAATCAGAAAAAGGCTGATTGAAATAAATGTCTTCACTTTCATTTCTCAATAATCCCTAAACGGGCCTCGAGGTTCGGCCGCGGCCATTTCCTTTTTCCAGTTTTGGAACCGAATCTTCAATTTGGCAAGCATATCGGGCCTTCCCTGGGACAAGTCATCTGTTTCGGACAAGTCTTTCCTCAAATCGAAGAGACCATTCCCACGAAAACTCTCCACCCATTTCCAGTGCCCTACGCGGGCACCCTTGTCGAGGCGTCTCTGCCAAAACATTTCCTTACGAGGCGACTTGGTCTTGCCTTGTAACACGGGCAGCATATCGAAACCATCGAGGGGGACACCTTCCGGAAGCTTGGCTCCAGTAGATGCACAAAGAGTGGGAAAAATTTCAAGCGAAGTAAGAAACTCGTCACTTGTCGCTCCGGCAGGCACCTTGCCCGGCCAACGAACTATGCAGGGCACTCGGATGCCACCCTCGAACATTTGACCCTTGGCTCCGCGCAAAGGTGAATTATCAGCCGCTCCGCCACCCCCATTGTCACTAAAAAATATTACGATGGTGTTTTTGGACAGATCGTTGTCATCGAGGAAATCAAGTACCTCACCGATAGCCGCGTCCATGGCAGTCACGGAACCCACGAACTCGAGGCGGCGAGCCGGCTTGTTGGGAACAGTGTAGAGCTTGTCGCCATAGCGCTTGCGAGGTTTTTTCTCGGTAGCGACCTTAGCCTGCAACTCGGGATAAAGGGCCTTGAATTTCTCGGGCGCCTGGGCGCCGGTGCGGATGGCGGGGTCAAGATTTGATGCGCCGTGTGGAGCATTGAAAGGTAAATAGAGGAAGAACGGCTTATCCTTATTCTGCATGAGGAAACGCATCGATTCCCGCTGAAACAAGTAAGTGCAGTAAGTCCCCTTGTCCTCAGTCGTGGGGCTGTTGTTGCGGTACATCGAAGCTACGCCGTAGCGCTCGTGGGTAAAGTAATCTATGCCGGTGTTGACGAAACCATAGAAATCGTCGAACCCTCGAGCAAGCGGCAGGAATCGCTTGTGCACTCCCAAGTCCCATTTGCCATAGATACCGCTGACGTATCCCGCAGTAGCCAATACCTTTGGCAAAAGGATTTCACGCCGATCCATACCTCCTATTCGCTCGAAAGTTCCCTCGTATTGGCCCGGTTGGTACTTGTATCCATAATCGGGCGCTTCGTTACGTATCATGTCGTAGATGCCGTTGCGCTGTGGATAACGACCGGTGAGCAATGCTCCGCGCGACGGCGTGCAAGCAGGCCATGCAACGTAAAAGCTAGTCAGTTTGACACCACCCTCTGCCAGGCGATCGAGATGGGGCGTCTTGACCTCGTTCGAACCGAAGCAACCTAAGTCAGCGTAGCCTTGGTCATCGGAAACGATAAGCACGACGTTGGGTGGCTTCCCGAAAGCCAAAAGCAACGAGGATAATATTCCAAATGCCGTCGGAAAGAATTTAGAAAAGGCATCCATAACTAATAAGAGTAACTATCTCGAATCTCAAAAGCCAAGCCTCAAGAAGCAAAAGACGAAAGTAAGATTGAATGCTCTTCCTTAACGCAAACCTTACAAAGAATTAGTTTCAAGCTATATGAAAAGCAGTCCGTTTCTATCTATAATTAGCATTTAACTTGGGATTTTCGCCAGTTGTTCTACCCAGATTTCCGAACCTGCTGACGATTCAAACGACACCGAAAACAACGCCTCCGCGAAAGCCAATGGCTATCCGCTGAAAGTATGAGTCGTTTCAGGCGAGGAATTGGGCGGCATGGGAGAACCCTACGTCCACAATCACGAGGGGGGGTACGGTAAAGTTCTGTTGCAAACCCTGCCTGAAGAAATTCAACAAGGAACCGGAGGTTTACTTAGCGAAGCTCGAACGTTAGGAGCCCGGATCATCACTTCCCCGGTCGCAGGGACTCCCACCAACTTTGCTTGGGCGGCGCCTTGATGGCATTCTGAGTGGCTTCGGGCAAACCACTCTCGGGCAACCACGCCTCGACCGATTCCTTGTCCTGCCGATACCAATTATGCCCGACTTGAGTGATGGTCTTCTTTTGTAAATCCGGTTCAGTAATAGATACCGCCCACTCCATGGCGCTCGCACCATCATCCTTTGAAACTTGGCGGGCATAAGCGGCTACAGCAGGATCCAACTCGGCTGTTGGCTCCTGTTCGTTAAGCCATTTCCCCGAAGCTTCAGGATCGTCCCGAGACCAGCTCTGCATCACCTCTCTGATGCCTTGCTGCTTTCCCTTCCCCGCAGGCAATTCGTCAAAATATTCTATCGCGGAAACGGGATCTCGTTCGCCCCAGTTGTCTCCCAGTTGGCGGAGGGAATCAGTCGCATACTCTTTCGACGCATGCTCCTTAAGCCAACCTGCAACCTCCTCGGGTCGCTCTCGTGAAACTTGTCGAGTCAGGTTGGTGAAAGCCCCCTTTTTAAGGGAATCCTCCGGCAGTGTTTCTGCCCATTGACGGGCACTGGTGAATCCTTGTTTCATGTGTTGCTCGGCCAAGATGCCCACCAATTTTCCCGTTTCATCTCCGGAATCCAATCCAGCGACGTACTGAGACGCACCATTGAGATCCGTGCTTGCCCAACCTCGAACAAGGCCGAAGTTATAAAGCTTTGCCATGCCTGCATTATCAGGAGATTTCACCCAATCGGCGGCAGCCTGAGGCTCACGACTAGCCCAACCTTCAAGCACGCCCGAAGTGGCAAACCCGGCGCCAATTCCCTTTGCTCTTTCATTACAGTATTCGATGGCCTTCAAGGGATCGAACCGGCCCCACCCATAGAGCAGCATTCGGTATTCCTGCATGTGCTCGAATCCGAAAGACAAATCCTCAAAAGCCTCCAATACGGCATCGACGTTATTCTCATCCAGTTCAGAAAGAACTTCGGCAAAAGCAGCCGTTCGGGTGATCGGGTTCGAATCAACCTGAGCGGCAAAGAGTCGATCGCGGAGATCACTCGGCGTGCGTTCTTTCTTCGCGGAAACATCCTCCTCGGTCAATAAAGGAACCGGGCTCACAACATCGTCGTTAAAAGAGCGTTCCGTTGGCAGAAGAATTTCATTGGGCTTCGAAGGCGGCTTATCTGTTGCGCTTTTCACGCCATCCGAACTGTCGGCGGTTTCTTGCGTGGCATTACCACCGCCAAGAATGAACCCTAGGAGCAACCCGATGGAGGCAGCTATAAGAACATAGACTTTATTTCCCATGATTATCTTCTCATTTTTGGATTCTTGCGGAACGGTTGTGAAAGTAGATCGGTTTTTTTAAAGTGATTGAGCAATAATTAATACACCCCAAACTAAATAAAGGTTACTACATTCGCTGTCTTTCCGTCACTTGCTCATCTTCGAAATGGTACCGTAGAGGTGACCGCCAACCTTACCATGAGCCCAAGTTCCCGCATACTTGCCGCCATCGATCACAACATGGGCACTGAAGGTCCCAAGACCAGGCAAGTTCAAGTTATCCATGGTGATTACCGGGATTCTGCCAACCCACTTTACAGGTAGAGGCATTGGCAAGGTAACGTCTTTACCTCCGTATTTCACTCGGGCAGTGAAGACCCAGAGATCACCATCTCCCAATTTTTGGACGTTTTGAATTTCGTAAGTCTCTTTCGCCGGGACCAAGTCCTTTCCCGTAACCGTAAAGTGACCGGAGAACCGAACATTCTTCATAGTCGCTTCAAAACTCTTGAAAAGTTCTTCCTTGGTCGGTTCCTTAGCCAAAAGGTTGTGTGAAATTACCATCAAGGCTGCCAATGCAATGAAAATTCTCATAAAACTATGATGATTTCTAACTTCAGTACATGCAAGCCTATCGTGAAGCCGGGAAAGAATCCCCTGATCTCTTGCTTAATGGAATTCTCTATTAAAGTTCAAAAACCATGATCTCAAAACTAGTGGGTCAATCGTTGACTAGGTTGTTAAGAAAAGTAAGAACAAGAACAATATGAAACTAGACACGCTCCATTCCATTGACGCCTTGGAAAAGACAAACGCCAGTGAGCATTTGAGCTCGCGAGAAAAACACCTCATAGGATTGGCGGTAACAATCACGCGAGGTTGTGGTTACTGCTCGGGAGGCAGGATCGAAAAGGCGCTTGCAGCAGGCATTTCCGAAGCAACCGTCGAGGCGACCGTCGATCTCACGGCTTCCGTCAACGCAGGAGTTGCCGTGCGTACCGCCCTACTCGGCATAGAAGGCAAGAATCTCGAAGGGACATGCGACGACACAGCCTGCTCGGCAGGAGATTGAACATAGCTCAAAAGGCATGGGCAAGTTCTCACTTGTTTCCTTACTTGCCCTGTTGGGCATGACCCCGGCTTGGGGTGAAAAAGAAACGTGGCCCGATCTAGCAGATGCAAAGGATTTAGCGGAGGTCATGAAATTGGCAATGCCCGCGGAAAGAATCCCGGCATCGACCAAAGACGGAGAACGATTGCTCTACTTGCCGGATCGACAGACTCTTTATGAAGGATGGTCAAAGAAGATGCACGCCAACGGGAAGATCGATGATTTGTTACACTATAAGGATGGTAAACAAAACGGCCCATGGAGCAGATGGTATGAAAACGGCCAAAGGCAATACGACTTCATGATGAAGGATGGTAAAATGATTACAGGCAGCGGTTGGAAACCAACGGGAGAACCCAGTCCGACCAAAATCGTTAAAGGCAACGGTCTTTGCGTTGGCTATCACGCCAACGGTCGGAAGCGGTTCGAAGGCCGTAGAGTAAATGGTGACCTCGAAGGGATCGTAAGCTTTTGGTATGCAAATGGGGCTAAGTATTGGCAACGAAACTTCAAGCACGGCAAGGCCAACGGTCCGGCGAAGGAGTGGGTTTCCTCGACCAATCCATCCATTATCGTTGGCAGAGGCGAGATTATCCCCACCAATCCAACGAAACTCCGGAAGCAAAATGGTATTTATGCAAATGGTTTGCGCAATGGAGAATGGATAGAATGGGACGAAAACGGACTGCCTTCGGTTCGCAGAACCTACAAGGCGGGAGTGATCGTAAACACCACCACGGGTTACGCCGACTAGGCTCCACGAAGCTATCTAATCCTCATCCTCACGGGTGAAGCGCACTTGCCTAATGTCGCGCTCACGACCTGTGCGTTCGGCTAAAAGACCGTATAACTCCGGACGTCGACTTCGAATCCAACGAACACCTGTACACATCTTGCGAACCTCCGGATCTAGGTCGGCCACGACCATATCGTCCCCTGCCTTCCAAGTTTCGGCAAGGACGTCTCCGTAAGGATCAAGGATCATTGCATTGCCCGTACGCACCTCGTCATCGTCACGACCTACACCGTTACTGAATATAAGAAAAATTCCATTGTCGTGAGCCCGAGCGGGTAGCCACTTCATCAACCATTCGCGACCTTTGGGGCCCTTGAACTCAGTCTCGATGGCGGCCACATTCTCGGATCTACTCCCCCAGAGGTCTAGGTCGATAGCACCCATGCAACGCGGACTGGGAGTATCGCAACCTCCTGTCTGATGCGGAGCCAGTAACACTTCCGCTCCCTGCAAGGCGGTGGCCCTTACGTTTTCACCTAGGTTGCAGTCATAGCAGATAAGAATGCCTGCCTTGGTCCCATCGGGCAGATCGAACACCGTGTAATCAGATCCTGAGTTCATGTGCTTGCTGATAAATGTATGCAGCTTGCGATGACTAACAGTTCGGCCGTCGGGCATGGCAACGACGTAAGTATTGTAGAGATCCCGATCCTTCCCTCTCTCAATTAAACCGGCCCCGATCGTCATACCGTATTCGGAGGCAAGGGAAAGCAAGGCTTCAGTGGATGGACCAGAAGGGACAGGTTCTGCGAGGGCTTCGATCTCCTCACGGGGCAAGTTCCTGACATGCCAATAACCAGTGAGGCACATCTCGGGAAAAACCAATAGATCGACCTTTTTCGCGGAGGCCTTAGCCGCAAAGGACCGGATGGTCGCGAGATTCACCTCCTTGTCTCCGGGTACATGCTGAAACTGAACGGATGCAGCTCGTAAATTGTTCATGGAGCCAGCTGAAACTCGATGAGAAATTCCAGCAACAACAAAGAAACCTAAAATGAAAATCTAACAGCCGAGGTAATTTTCCTCTAGAAGAAATCTGCCAAAAGCGCTATTATGAATAATGGATTTAAAGAATGCTTAATTTACAAGGACTTTTTAACAATGGCCGCTCGCATTGCGACGGTGTTTCTCGTCGCGACTTCCTAAAAGTGGGAGGGATGGCAGCAGGTGGATTGTCTTTAGGGCAGTTGCTGCATCTAGAAGCCAAGCAGGGTCTGGGAAGTTCACAAAAAGCAGTAATCAACGTTTTTCTTCCGGGTGGTCCGTCGCACTTGGATATGTTTGACCTCAAACCCGATTCACCAAGTGAAGTGCGAGGCGAATTCAGTCCGATTCCCACGAACGTACCCGGCATGCAGATCTGCGAATTGTTTCCGAGATTAGCGAAATTAGGGGACAAGTTTTCAATTATTCGCTCCATTTGCGACTCGGAAGGCGCTCACAGTTCCTATCAATGCATGACTGGGAGATCCAAACGCGATGCAAATAATGCACCGGCAGGGGGTTGGCCGAACTGGGGTTCTTGGATTTCTAAGATTCAAGGTAGCCAATCAGGTATGCCAGCTAACGTTTCACTCGTTTATCCGACGGGAGCCGGCTGGAGTAAAACGGGAGGTGGAGGATTTATCGGTACCGCTCATGCCCCTATGCAATTGGTGGACAAAGATCCCAACAAGAAGGTCTCCAACATGACCTTGGAGGGAATAAGCCTAGATAGACTTGTGCACAGAGAAGGACTCCGTTCATCAATAGACAATTTTCGTCGGGATGCTGACTCTCAAGGTCAAATGGAAGGATTGGACTCCTATAACCAACAGGCCTTGGGGATTCTCTCGGACACCGGACTGGCAGATGCACTCGACCTTTCCAAGGAAGACCCGAAGGTGGTGGAGCGATATGGAGTCAACGACCCCACCTACCAGCGAGACGGGGCCCCAAAGATGATCCGCAATTTCTGCGTTGCTCGCAGGTTAGTCGAAGCAGGTGCCCGAGTCGTGTCCATGAACTATGCTCGCTGGGATTGGCACGGAGGTGACGGCATGAATTACCCACGCTCACGTGAAGAATTCCCATTACTGGATCAAGGCCTGTCCGCCCTAATCACCGATTTACACGAGCGAGGAATGGACAAAGACGTGTCAGTCGTCGTTTGGGGCGAGTTCGGTCGCACGCCAAAATTAAACAAGAACAACAGTCGTGACCATTGGCCTCGTACGTCATTTGCCTTGCTCGCAGGAGGTGGGATGCACCATGGGCAGATCATCGGCAGCACCGATAAACAAGGTGCGGAAATAGTCGATCGGCCGGTTAAATTTCAAGAAGTATTTTCCACTCTTTACCACTGCCTCGGAGTGGATCCTCGTGCCAATACGGTCACCGACGTTTCCGGACGCCCACACTACTTGGTCGACTCGGACATTCAGCCCCTGCGGGAGCTGATCTAGATCCGAAACCGAGCCTTGCCTTAGGCAACCTCTCTTAAAAGGAGAGGAAAAGTTTGCCGAGAATCATATTTTTCCTAACTTGCACTCCATTATGAAGTCATCTTTGCGTCTGTTATCATTCATTTCCATCTCGGTCTGCGCGACAATATGCTCAGTCCATGCCCAGTTCGAGGCAACGGCGACACCAGTAGATAAACTCAGTGTCCCAAAAGGATTTCAAGTGGAATTGATCTACACCGTGCCTAAAGCCGAGCAAGGCTCTTGGGTCAACCTCTGCGTGGACGGCAAGGGACGCATAATTGCAAGCGACCAGTTCGGCGGCCTTTATCGCTTCCCCGCTCCATCTGCGGGACAACCCCTGCAAGCCAAGGACATCGAGAAGGTGCCGGCCAAAATACGCGCCGCCAATGGTTTGCTTTGGGCGTTCGGAGCACTCTACGTTGGCGTCAATGACTACGAACGAAAAATGGAGAGCGGCTTGTACCGCGTAACCGACTCGAACGGCGACGACCAACTGGACAAAGTGGAAAAATTGCGCGGCATGACGGCTCGTGGTGATCATGGCATTCATGCAGTTTTGTTGGCTCCCAACGGCAAATCAATATATTTGATCACTGGAAACAACACCACACCGATCGAGGCGGACGCATCACGGGTCCCTTTGCATTGGGGAGAAGACCACCTATTGCCGCGCATGCCCGATGGGCGTGGACACAACCGCGGTCGCTTGGCGCCGGGAGGAATCATATACAAGATTTCTCCCGACGGTAAAGACTGGGAAATCGTATCATCCGGTTATCGCAATATCTTTGACGGCGCATTCAACAAGGCAGGTGACTTGTTCACCTACGACGCCGACATGGAATATGACTTTAACACCTCATGGTATAGGCCCACGCGTGTTTGTCACGTAACAAGTGGTTCGATGTGGGGCTGGCGCAACGGCACTGGCAAGCGCCCCGAATTCTATCCCGACACCCTGCCTCCTGTTATCAACGTGGGCCCGGGTTCACCGACCGGCGTAACCTTTGGCTATGGAGCGAAGTTTCCCGCAAAATACCAAAAAGCCATGTACCTACTGGACTGGAGTTGGGGTAAAATCCATGCCGTCCACATGAAGCCGAAAGGTTCCTCCTACGTCGCGACAAAGGAAACTTTCGTCACCGGTAGTCCACTGCCCGTATCCGATGCAATGATTCACCCAGAAGACGGTGCAATGTACTTCGCCATTGGTGGTCGAAAAGTGCAGTCCGGCCTCTATCGTGTCACTTATGTAGGCAAAGAATCAACGATACCGGCGAAACACAAAACAAAGGTCAACGAGCTTACTCAGTTGAGGCGAGATTTGGAAGAACTCCACCAAGGACCCAACCCCAAGGCACTAAAGGCTGCTTGGCCGCACCTCGATCACAGCGACCGCTTCGTGCGCTGGGCAGCCCTTACGGCAGTACAGCATCAACCCGTCAAAAAGTGGGTCGACCGCGCCTTGAAGGAAAAGAGCCATAGCAAGCGCGTAGCCCTACTTCTGGGATTGGCCAAGGTGACGGGAATCGACTCCGCCAACCGACAACCAACCGATCCTCCGCTCGATCAGGCCATGGCCAAGAAAATCTTTCAATCCCTCGGCCAAGTGGATTGGAACCAATTGAACGAGGAGCAACGACTAACCTTGGTCCGAACCTACCATGTCGCCCTCGTGCGGTTCGGCAAACCAGACAAACCAACCATCAACCGGATAGTGAAGCAGTTGGACCCTCATTTTCCCGCTCCCACCTTCAATCAAAACTGGTTGCTCTGCGAAACCTTGGCGTTTCTTCAAGCACCATCCACGGCAGCAAAGGCAATGGAGTTGCTACTGGCAGCTCCCACCCAAGAAGAACAAATCGAGTATGCCCGCTCCCTTCGTATGCTTAAAGCCGGCTGGAACAAGAAATTGCGAACATC
This sequence comes from Opitutia bacterium, assembly GCA_002730975.1. Classification (GTDB taxonomy): domain Bacteria; phylum Verrucomicrobiota; class Verrucomicrobiia; order Opitutales; family Seribacteraceae. The sequence continues at coordinate 13,325 of PCBO01000097.1, read as the reverse complement.
CTATTTCAACTGGTTCCTGAAAGCCGCCAATTATCGGGGTGGCGCCAGTTTCAGCAAGTTCATCGAGTTTATTCGTAACGACGCCGTGGCCAGTTTGAGCAAGGAGGAACAAACGGAGTTCAAGACCTTGCTTGCCAAGAAACCCGAGAGCAAGACACCGTTCGAAATCATGGCCGAGTCGATGATCGGAAGGAAATACGTCAAGCCATGGAAACTGGAAGAGCTAAGCCAAGCCACCGCCGAACTGAAAGGCAGGAGCTTCAAGCAAGGTCGCAAAATGTTTGCCGCCGGCGGTTGCTTCGCCTGCCACCGCTTTGGAGATGAAGGAGGCATGACGGGTCCTGACCTGACGGGGTCGGGCGGACGTTACTCGACCCACGACCTGTTGGAACAGATCATCAACCCCAGCAAGGAGATCAACGAACAATTCGTACCCACCATCGTGAAGATGAAAAATGGGGACGTCATGACTGGCGTAGTGGTTAATTTAAGCGGTGACCGTGTAACCTTGAACACCGACATGTTCGACCCCAACCAGCGAGTCAACGTCAACCGTCCAGACATCGCCAGCATTGGACCATCCACCGTTTCACCGATGCCCCCGGGCCTGTTGAACATGATGCAAAAGGAGGAGATAATCGACCTTGTCGCGTACATCCTCAGTGGAGGGAATCCCAAGCACGAGGCATTTCTCCAGTAAGTTCCTTTCTTGAAAAGGCGCAAACCCCATGAAAACAATCCTGCTCCTTCTTCTTTCCCTCTTTGCCGTTCTCTTCACGGAGGCGAAGGACGACCTCACCGTAAAGCCCATTCCAGATGACGAGCGCGAACGCCTCGACCTCGACGCATTCTACCAAAAACGTGTGGTCGTAGGCGGTTTTTCAATCGTCGGGTCGAAGAATGTTTCCAACTACGCCTTAAGTGAGGCCGGTTACCTGATTCGCCAAATTGTTGGCAATCGTGACGACCTGCTGAACATTATGAACGCCAACAAAACTCGCCTAACCATAATGGCGATTGATGAATACACCACCGACGTACCCGAACACTCCCACCTCTACCCCGACCTTTATTGGGACAAGCGAGCTCGAGGACTGGGAGCAGATCCGGATAGCGATCGGCCGTGCGTTAGTTGTGGCGAGGAGAACCTCATTGAGATTCCAGGCGATCCATACGAAACAGAAAATATTCTCATCCACGAGTTCGCCCATGCTTTCCACATAATGGGATTGAACGTTCTTGACTCAACCTTTCAGAACCGACTCGAAGAAGTTTTCTCCAAAGCCATTAAGAAAGGGCTCTGGAAAGACACCTACGCAGCTTCCAACGTAATGGAATACTGGGCTGAGGGCGTACAGTCCTGGTACGGATCGAACCGCCAGAACGACTTCGAGCACAACCATGTCAATACTCGCAAGGAACTACAGGCATACGATCCCGCCCTCGCCAAGCTGATCGAAGAAGTGCTCGGAACACGAAAATGGGTCTACCGCAAACCGTCCGAACGTAAACAAGCATCCCCTCATATGAAAGGCTTCGACCTAGGTAAGAAATCAGCCTTCCAGTGGCCTCGACGCCTTATCGACTGGCAAAAACTCTTCGAACGAGGCCTCGTCAGCCTTGCCCCTGAAAACACCCCCGAAGTGGAGCCTCTGCCAATCGAATCCAAGAAGGTCGAGCAGTCCGGTTTCTCTAATAGGAGAACGGAATTCTTTGTTCACAATTACTCGATTCACTCTTTACAGCTCGAGTGGGTGAACTTCGAAGGCAAGCTATCTCAAACGACCCAGCTCCGGCCAGGCGATCAACGGCACATGAACAGTTTCGCTACTCACGTCTGGCAACTTAGCGAAGCAGAAACCCGTAAGCCCATCGCTCGATATGTTCTGCCTCAGGCAAAGGCTTCCCAGTTAAACATCGGCAATGCCCATGTTTTGTCCGCATTGGCCACAAAGCCCAAGGCAAAACCGAACGTGCTCTTCGTTGCGGTGGACGATCTAAACGCCGACCTCGGTTGCTACGGTCACCCCTTGGTTCACTCCCCCAACATCGACCGTTTGGCCAAAAGTGGCCTACGCTTCGATCGAGCCTATTGTCAATATCCCGTCTGCAACCCGAGCCGCTCTTCATTTTTAACAGGGTTGTACCCCGAGCAAACCGGCGTACTCTCCAACGCAGGTAACTTTCGAAATAGGCATCCCGAGCTGGTCACCCTGCCACAACTTTTTAAGAATAACGGCTACCATGTTTCCCGCATAGGGAAGCTATATCATTACGGGGTACCTCTTCAGATCGGAACGGCAGGAGAAGACGACCCAGCATCCTGGCACGAGACAGTCAATCCGATCGGGATAGACAGGACCGAACTGGAACCGGTTGAAACCCTCGACAAAGGAAAATACGGCGGCACCATCTCGTGGCGTATAATCGATTCAAAGGATGAGGAGCACACCGATGGTCAAGCCGCCTTGGAGGCCATTAGTTTACTCGAAAAAAATCACCCGAAAAAAACCGGGAAACCTTTCTTTCTGGCCCTAGGATTCTATCGTCCACACACACCCTACGTAGCACCGACTCACCATGCCAAGCATTACCCATTGAACAAGATCAAGCCGATCCTCGAGAAAGATGGTGACCGTGACGACATACCACGCGCCGCTCTCCCCGACCGACCTCACCAGCGCGACCTGTCGGTGGAAAAGCGCAAGGAGATCATCCAGGCCTATTACGCCTCCACCACCCTGATGGACGCATGCCTCGGGCGCGTCCTCGGTGCTCTCGAGAAATTGAAGCTGAAAGACAATACCATCGTGGTGTTCCTTTCCGATCACGGTTACCACCTCGGACATCATGGTCTGTGGCAGAAAAGCGATCTGTTCGAGGGCAGCACCCGTGTGCCGCTGATTATATCGGTTCCCGGGATGACCACCGCGGGAATGGGCACCTCTGCATTGACCGAGCTGGTCGACCTCTATCCCACTCTCGCCGACCTTTGCAGCCTTACCGCCCCTCCGCACCTAATGGGAGACAGCCTGCTCCCCATTCTCCAACGACCTCTTCGAAAGGGCAAGGATGCAGCCTATACCGTCACCCGAATCCGCCCCAGGGGGTTTAGGACGAAAGATCAGCCGAATCCTCTCGGGCGTACAGTTCGAACCAAGCGCTACCGCTACACCGAATGGTTGGGCGGCAAACACGGAGTCGAGCTTTACGACTACCTAAGAGACCCCCAAGAGTTTTACAACTTGGCCGAGCACACGGAACACCAAAAAAACCGCAAGGAACTGTCAGCTCTACTCCATAAAAAACATTCAGAGACAGAGCAGAAATGAAAAATCTTTTGCGGGGCGCCATCTGTTTTCTTTGCCCCTGCCTGCTTTTATCGATAGACAAGCAAGCCGAAAGTATTCTCCTTCATCAACGGGACAACGGCGGTTGGCCCAAAAACTACGATCGAAATCGTTCGATTACCGAAGGACAGCGAAAAGTTATTCTAGCAAACAAGAACCGGAATGACGCAACCTTTGACAACGGAGCCACCCACACCGAAGTCCGTTACCTCGCGAAAACATTGCTTAAAACGAGAGATCAGCGACACCTGAAAGTCGTCCTCAAGGGCATACGCTTTATGCTCGCAGCACAGTACCCTAACGGTGGTTGGCCTCAACGATTCCCAAAACCTGGGGGATACTCAGCGCGCATCACTTTTAATGACGGAGCAATGATAGGCGTAATGTCTACACTGCGAGAAATCTCCAGAGACAAGAAAGCCTATCCGTTCGTAAGTAACGAGCTACGCGAGCGCTGTAGAAAAGCCGCAGAGCGAGGTATTTCCTGCATTTTGAAATGTCAAATCGTGGTGAAAGGAAAAAAAACCGCATGGTGCGCCCAGCACGATGAAAAGACCTTGATGCCTCGAAAGGCACGAAGTTATGAACTGCCTTCCATCAGCGGAGCGGAGTCAGTCGGCGTAGTTCGCTTCCTAATGGAGATCGACGAACCGTCGCCCGAAATCATTGCCGCGGTACAGGGAGCCGTACAATGGTTCGACGAAGCCAAGCTCACTGGAATCCGAGAAATTCGTAAGGAAGCAAAGGGGACGCCCAAGGGATGGAACAAAGTGGTCATTAAAGATGCTTTCGCTCCACCCATCTGGGCCCGATTCTACGAAATAGGAACGAACCAGCCGATATTCTGCAGCCGCGATGGGATCCCAAGGAAAACCATTGCCGAAATCTCCTACGAGCGACGCAACGGATACAGTTGGCTGGGATATTACGCAAAAGATCTTATGGCGAAGGATTACCCCGCTTGGCAACGGAAGTGGGCACCCAAGGGCAACATCTTGAGAAACAGCAATCCTTGACACTCTCTTTCGGATGGATCTGACCAACGACCCCATTCCCGGACTGGTCCGAAAAATTGCCGTCCCGGCGAGCGTCGGCATATTCTTCAACACCATGTACACCTTGGTGGACACCTTCTTCGCCGGTTTCATTTCCACCGAGGCGTTGGCCGCCCTTTCCATTTGCTTTCCCGTGATGTTCCTAAAAATGGCCTTGAACAGCGGGATTTCCGCAGGCAGCTCGGTCCTAATCACAAATGCTCTCGGGGCAAAAGACCAAGAAAAGGCTCATCACGTATGCCTACAGTCCATTTCCTTCGCGTGCATGGTCGGAGTAGTTGTTGCGACAACCCTCTATCTGGTCTCGCACCACTTATTCGAGTTCTTGGGAGCCAAAGACGAGTATCTCGAAATGGCCGTCGACTACATGAACGTCATTCTCTGCGGCACACTCTTCGGAAACCTTCAAGGTATCTTTAACTCAGGCCTGAGTTCCCAAGGTGACACCAAGCCTTTCCGAAACGTATTGATCGCGGGTTTCTTTCTGAACTGCGTTCTGGACCCCTGGTTCATGTTCGGTGGATTCGGTATCCCGGCCATGGGGCTTAAGGGGCTTGCCCTCGCCACCATCATCATACAGTTCCTCGGAGCAGTCTACCTGTTTGGCAAGCTACGCCGCACAGAGTTATGGAAAAAAGCAAAGTTTTCCGAGTTAAAGCCTTCTCGAATCTATGGGGATATAACTCGACTTGGAGTGCCGGCCAGTTTCGAGACGGGAAGCATTGCAGTTCTCGTATTCATCGCCACGTTTTTTCTAAGTAAATTCAATACCGAGGGAGTTGCCGCTTACGGTATCGGAATTCGTATTCAAAGTTTCATCATTCTTCCCACCTTCGGTCTCGGTATCGCAGTCTTCTCGCTGACTGGTCAAAACAATGGGGCAAACAAGCCCGAAAGGATTCGGGAGACCTTGAACATCACCTTGAAGTACGGCCTTTTCATCATGTTGGTCGGTGGTGTCTTGCTTTTCTTCCTCGCCCAACCCTTGATGGAAATTTTCTCGAACGATCCAAAAGTAATCGAGCTCGGGAGCGATTTCAACAGAGTAACCGCAATGCTCCTGTTCGCCTGGGTGATCCATAACCAGATGGTCGACCTGTTGTTGGCCTTGAAGAAAACGGTTTCCGTAATAATCATCTGCCTTTACAGACAAATCATTGGTCCTTTCGTCGTGTGCTACCTTTTGGCATTCCATTTCGACATGAGGGAAACAGGTGTCTGGTGGGGCTTCTTCCTAGTCGCATGGAGCGCCGCGGTCGTGTCCTACTTCTACGGACAACGCGTGCTCCGGCAAAGACTCGCATCCGGTCAGAAACCCGCCGAATCCTCGGCCCCTGTTTCTTGAATATTAGTTCCAGCAGCTAATCTCACGCTTGCTCGACGAGTCCCTTAGGTTCAGAGTGCAGGCAATATGAAATCTTCTCCGACCCTTCACTTGATCTCCTCCATCCTGCTCGTATTCGGGTTGCTCCCTACAGAGGCAAAGAAGAGCATCTCGCTCAAGCAAACCGAGAAGACGATCACCCTGATGCGGGGCGAGAAACCGGTTCTGACCTATCAAGTCGCGGAAGTACCTCCACCGAAGGGCGTCGAACCAATCTATAACCGCAGTGGCTTCATTTACCCGATGCACGCCCCTTCCGGGGGAATCGTGACCGGCATCCATCCCGCCGACCATTATCATCACATCGGGCTTTGGCATGCTTGGGTGAACACCAAGTACGACGGCAAGAAAGGTCCCGACTTCTGGAACCTCGGCGGTCGCTCCGGACGCATTCGCCACGCCGGGGTCAAGGAAACTCGAGACGCGGGATTCACAGTTATCCAAGAACACCTCGGCTACCTCGCCGGCATAAAGGCCGAGCCTACCGTCATCCTGAAAGAGACCCTGTCGGTTGATGTGGCCTTCGTGGACGGAGCCAACGTCATCGACTACGCCATGACCCAGAAAAACGTCACGAAGAAACCGCTGACCTTTCCCGCCTACCGCTACGGCGGTGGCCTCGCATATCGGGCGCCCCATTCATGGAACAAGAAGAACAGCGACTACTTGACCTCCAAGGGACTGGACAGAACCAATAGTCATGCAACCCGAGCCCGTTGGGTAGCCATGCATGGTCCAGCCGAAAAGGGAAAAGGCAGTGATGCTACTGTGGCGATTTTCTGCCACCCGAAGAACCATGATGCTCCTCAACGCATACGGACTTGGGACAGCGGCAAGATGTTCTTCAATTACGTACCGGTCCAAGAAACCGGTTGGTCCATTCAACCAGGCAAGATCATCAACCTACGCTACCGAATCATAATTTCGGATGGCATTTCAAATGCCAAAAACCTCGAACACCGTTGGAAAGCCTACGCAAAATAAGGTAAAGCCAAATCACACAGCCTATTCGCGGGCAATGTCTTTTCGATAAGACGGAATATAAAGCATGGCGAGCGGTATACCGTAATCCCCCCACCTTTCGACCCATTAAAAGATATTTACAGATTCAAATGCCGGTTACGGTATCTGCGGGGACATAGAGCAATTTGGTAAAAAGCTTCCATCCGAGGGTAACGAAGATTAGTGGGCGTATGGGAACCAAAAAATCAAGACTCCCAAGACAAATTCGGCATAACCGATCATCAAAGCGCTTACGCCGAACTAAATTACTATTTCTGCGGTGAAAACTTGAAATTAATTTCAGGAATTCAGTACGATGACCTTTCATCGGCAGGGGCTAGAGTCTATGAAGGATGGACCTTTGGAACTAGCCTTAGAATTTGGTTCTAGGAGAACAAAAGCTTATATTACAAAAGCACCTTCCGGTTTTGCCTTGAAAAATTGTCAACAATCTGGATTGACCCTGTAAGCAAGTTCTAAAAGATAGGCTATAGTAATGGCTATTCAAGTGATTCCAAAGAAAAGAGATGAAATCTGTGATGCGTTGCGGGCGGAAGTGATTTCAGGGCAATGGGAAAGCGATAAACCCGTTCGAGAGAACACCTTGACCAAACGCTTTGGCGTAAGCCGCGGGCCGATTCGCGACGCCCTGCTTCAACTGACTCGAGAAGGAGCGTTAGTTTATCGCAAGAACAAGGGGGTAAGAGTGGGTTCACCACCAGACAAGGAAGAACGCGACTTGCTTTGTAGCATGCGAAGAGAACTTGAAGTATACTGTATCAAAAAAGCTATTTCAACATGGGACCAAAAGGATGATAGAAAGATAACCCTTTTGCTCGTCGATCTAAAGAAAGCTTGTGACAATTTGGATTTACCGAAAGTAGCAGAGGCAGATTTGGCACTGCATCGCTACTGGGTATCGCGAGCCTCGAAGGAAATGGAAGCTGTTTGGCTGTCAATTAGCGTTCGTATGCGAATGGCATACACTAGGTTGAGTGAATACCAGGAGATATACCAAGAACACGAGTCGATTGTTGAAGCGATTCTTCGACGCGATTTGCCAAGCACCGAGTCACGGCTTGAGAAAAACATAATTTAATGAGAAGCCTCTTCATTGCATCGGTTATCTTGACCTCATTGCAAACAGGTTCGGTTACAGCCAACCCAAACAAAGAAGGCGAACAGCTCTTTGCATTGAAAGTTCGCAGCATCCTTGAAAGCAAATGTTTCCCCTGCCACGGCGAGCAAGGCAAGAAAGTGAAAGGTGAATTGAAGCTGACTACGCGCGCTGATCTGATTAAGGGTGGAGAGACCTCGGACGATGTGCTAGTGCCTTTTCATCCCGAAAAGAGCCTACTCATAACGGCCATCGAATGGAAGGAGGAGGACTACGAGATGCCGCCCAAGGAGAACGACCGGCTCACCGAAAAGCAAATAGAGCAGGTCAAACGCTGGATACTCCTCGGGGCGCCGTGGCCAAACGAGGAACGACAAAAGAAATACATTCTGGAAGAAAGAAGCAAGGAGCAGACCGAAGACGGTGTACTGGTCAAGACAAGCGGCGGACTTTCCGATGACTGGACCTACCGGCGCTATAAACCGGAAGACATTTGGGCTTTTCAACCTTTGATCAAGCCTGGACCATCCGGAAGCTCTCCCCAAGTCGTCGATGCTTTCTTGGAAGAGAAGCTAAGAAGCGCAAAAGTATCACCCTCCCCTCAGGCAGATTTCCGAACCCTCGTTAAGCGAGCCTATCACGATCTTCATGGGATGCCGCCCACTCCCTATGAAATTTACCAGTTTCGCCTTTCATGGGACAAAAACCCAGACAAGGCGTGGAGCGAATTGGTTGATCAATTACTCGACAGCCCGCACTTTGGAGAACGCTCAGCCCAGCACTGGCTTGACGTCGCCAGATACGCAGACACGGCTGGCCTTTCCAATGACTACGAACGATCCAACATGTGGCGTTACCGGGATTACGTCGTTCGATCTTTCAACAAAGACAAACAATATGACCAGTTCGTAATCGAACAAATTGCCGGGGACGAACTATGGGAAGTTCAACCCAAGGGAAAGAAGGATTCTGATCTTCTGATCGCAACCTCCTTCCTTCGAATGGGCCCGTGGGATCCGGCCATGGTGTTGAAACCCCAGGCTCGGCAACTCTACCTCGACGACGTGATCAATTCAGTAGGGCAGACCTTTCTCAGTACAACCATGCGATGCTTCAAATGCCATGATCATAAGTTCGATCCTCTTCCTACAAGAGACTATTATGGTTTCTACGCCACCTTTGCCGCAACTCAACTTGCAGAACGCCAGGCACCTTTTGTTAAGATGGAAAACCTCATCGGTCTAAACCAAGGCAAAGAGTCAACCCGACACATGCTTGATTTCTCTAAGAAAAAATACCATGAGCTACTCGACAAACAAGAAATGGCAGCTAAGGCCTGGTACGACAAAAGGGGAAAGAAATACCTCGAAGAAGACAAACGCAGAAGCCTGCCTGATGAGGAAAAGCCTCCTCGATACGTCGGGCTTTCGCCAATCGAACAGGGCAGATTGAAAGTCCGCAGGCAAGATGACTGGATTTGGACCCGACGTCTCGAACGCTACGAGCCTTTGGTCCAAAGCGTTTACAACGGGCCTGTGCCCAAGTCATTGAACGCAAGAAAAATGCGCATTCCAAAAAAAATACCTGAGAAGCCTTTTCCTAAAGTACACATTCTGATGGGAGGGGCATTGGAAGCTCCCGGTGACCCCGTGAAGCCAGGCGTACTGAGTGCTATTGGCTTGCCCACATCGGGCGACCCGAAAAATCCACATGTGCTTACAAATGAAAAATCCGGACGGCGTTTGGCACTCGCCAAATGGATCGCAAACCCCAGCAACCCTCTCACCGCCCGGTCTATTGTCAACCGGGTATGGCAAAGGCATTTTGGAAAACCGCTCGCAGGCAATCCAAATAATTTCGGAGCTACAGGAAAGAAACCAACACATCCTAAACTGTTGGATTGGCTGGCCTTTGATTTTGTCGAGCATGGTTGGAAATTCAAACGACTACATAAGTTAATAATGCTATCCAAGGCCTACCGCCAAAGCACGAAACACCCGCAGATTCAAAAGCTGCGTAACGAGGATCCTGAAAACCGCTTGCTCGCCTACCGCGAGCCGCGTCGACTGTCCGCAGAAGAAATTCGGGACGGCTTGCTCGTAACCACGGGTGAACTCAACCGTGAAATTGGAGGATTCCCAATCAAACCGGAGATCAATATGGAAGTCGCCCTACAGCCTCGCATGATCCAGTTTTCTCTGGCTCCCGCCTACCAGCCATCGATCTGGCCCAAGCAAAGGAATCGCCGTACTCTGTACGCCTACCGTGTTCGCGGACAGCCAGACCCTTTCCTCGAACTGTTCAATCAACCCAACCCGAACGACTCCTGCGATGAACGAGTCTCGGAGGCTGTCACTCCACAAGCGTTTACTCTTCTCAACAGTGACTTGATGAACGATCGAGCAATTGCCCTTGCCCTGCGTGTCGAAAAGGAATTCGACACCCTGCGCCTTCAAGTAAAGCGGGCTGTCCAACTGGCCTTCGGGCGAGTACCGGACAAGCAGGAATGGAATCAACTCGAGCACTATGTGAAAAAAATGGAAAAACACCACATTGAGCATAAACCCGACAGACCCGAGTACCCCACGTCCATCACACGTTCCCTAGTCGAGGAAGCAACTGGCTTGCCATTCGAGTACGAGGAAATTCTACCCGCGTTCGAAAGCTACCGAGCCGACAAGAAGTCCCATCAAGTGGACCCGAAGACCCGAGCGCTTGCAGACCTCTGCCTTGTACTTTTCAATACTAACGAATTTATGTACGTCTACTGATATGAAGAATCCTTTTTTCGCTCCCGAACTGAATCGTAGAAATTTTCTATACGGACTGACTTCTTCGCTTGGAGCCTTGGCAATGACCGATCTGGTCGCCAAAGATTCCCCTATTCCAAGAAGTGCGAAGAAACCCATGCACGAACCCAAAGCCAAGAACGTCATCATGCTCTTCATGGAAGGCGGTCCGAGCCAGGTCGACACTTTCGATCCAAAGCCCAAACTAAATAAATTTCACAAAACCGAGTCCAAGCGCCCCGGCAGCTTGGCCACTGGTTACAAGTTCTACGTGGGCAGCCCCTATGGTTCCCGGAAAGTCGGTCAGTCGGGACTAGACATGAGCGACCCATGGGTACACCTGCCCAAAGTCGCCGATGAACTCTGCAACTACCGGGGTTGTTTCGCAGAATCACTCAATCACCCTGAAGCCCTTTTTCATATGAACACGGGCAGTCGCCTTGGGGGTGACCCCGCACTCGGTGCTTGGACTAACTACGGACTTGGCTCCGTAAATCAAAACCTGCCGGGCTACGTCGTCATGACAGAACTCGCTCTCCCTCAAGGAGGGTCTCGCAACTGGTCCAATGGTTTTCTTCCGGGTCAATTTCAAGGTACTCGCTTGCGACCCACCGGCTCTCCCATTCTGGACCTCAACGCCCCTTCACACAAGACTCGCAAACACCAGAGAGAGGCCCTTGACGAGATTGCGTTCCTCAACAAGCGCCACATGGACAAGCACCCTTATCATGATGAACTGGAAGCCCGCATGCAAAGTTACGAGTTAGCCTACCGCATGCAAACGGAAGTTCCCGGCGTCATCGACTTGAAAGGTGAAACCGACAAGACAAAGAAAGCCTACGGCTTGAATCAAAAAGAGACGTCTGAATTCGGCAAGCAATGCCTGATGGCCCGTCGACTTGTCGAGAAAGGGGTTCGCTTCGTGCAGATTTTCTCGGGCGGATGGGACAGTCACGACTACCTCGAACGAGCACACGCCGCTCGCATCAAGAGCGTGGATCAACCCATGACAGCGCTAATCAAGGACTTGAAAGAGCGAGGCATGCTCGAGGACACCTTAGTTCTCTGGCTTGGAGAGTTCGGTCGAACTCCTGACAACAACAGGCGGGGCGGAGTCTACGCAATCGGGCGTGGCCACAACAACCAAGCCATGACCATTCTCATGGCTGGCGGGGGAGTCAAGCGCGGTGCAATCGTCGGTGCAACGGACGAATTGGGCTCGGGAGCCGTCGAAGTGAATCACCCCATACGCGACCTTCACGTCACGCTCCTCCACCTTCTCGGGCTGGACGACAACAAACTAACTTATTTTCATGGCGGACGATACAAGCAGCTCAGCCAATTCGGCGGAGAAATCATTCGTGAACTAATCGCCTAGCATGGCGAAATATATTTCTTCTCTTTTCGCGGTATTCCTGTTTTTCGGGATAGACGGATACTCAGAACAGTGGCCTCAGGCTTCGGGCCCGAATGCAAACTTTATCGCAACAGGAAAGGCCCCCTCTTCCTTCAGTGTTTCGAAAGATCAAAATATTGACTGGAAGATACCTCTGCCCAATACGGGGCAGGGATCCGTTATTATTTCAGAAGGTCTTGCATTCCTCACTTCTCACGAAGTCATCAAGGAAGACACGGAAACCGGCTCATTGATACTTGGCTTATGCTTCGATGCCTCCACCGGCAAAGAACTATGGCGTCGTGAAATCCCCGGTACGCGAACAACGGATTTATCAAGCCTTTTCAGCGACAACACGGCGGCATCGCCTGTAGCGGACGGCAAGCGAGTAGTGTTCACCAACGTCGGAGGCACGATAAAGGCTTTTGATTTTTCAGGAATAGAAAAATGGTCGCACACATGGACACCCTTCGGCAGACACCATGCACGCCAACACGAACCCTTCATTATCGACGGGAACATCGTCCTGATGCACGCACCTCGTTACGACCTGCCTGTGGCGGTCACAACAAAAGCTGGTTCGCACCCTCTAGGCCGCGGTCGTGAATACTGGACCTATCTGCAAGCCTATAAACTGACGGATGGTGAACAAAGTTGGCAAGCGGAACGAGCTACAAGCATACATTCGACTTCAATCTCAGGCAAACTGGCAAATGGTGACTACGCCATACTGACTGGTCGTGGCGGCGGACATAAACCACCCGAAGAACCGTACGGGATATCACTTCTGAATGCAAACAACGGCAAACGAATCTGGGATGCCGAAATCAACAACTATCAAGCCGTGCAAAACGCGCACTGGAATAAAGAATCGGCAATGACGTTCGTAGGGAAAGAGCACCGTATGCTTGACATAAAAACCGGAAAGCCAAAGAGAGCGGTTTCATTAACTGATGACGTAACCATATGCCGGTTCGAAAACGGTAAGTACGTAACTAGAAAAAAGCAACGGATGGCAAAGGCCAAAAAGGCTATCACTTACATGACCAATCTTCTAATCGGCGATTACCATTATTTCCGTTCTTTCAGCGGCTTCATGATTGGTCGAGTGAACATCAGAACGAACAAGGTCGAATACCTGCAAGTACCTGCTCAAGTAATTCGCAAGGTGGGGAAACCCGATGTGACGAACTGGCAAAAAGCCTTGCCGAACGACATGAGGAATGCCAACG
>PCBO01000096.1 GCA_002730975.1 Opitutia bacterium | reverse complement strand
CTACGGATGGGAGCATTTCGGTTGGAATCGGCGTTTCTAAGACGATAAACGATCCTTCCACGATTGAGATCGTAAGGACTCATTTGCATCTTCACCACATCACCCACGGTGATTTTTATGAAGTGCTTTCGCAATTTTCCAGAAATATGGGCAAGCACCTTATGCCCATTTTCCAATTCAACACGAAACATCGTACTGGGCAAAACCGCAACAATCTTACCCTCTACCTCAATATTTTCTTCGGAGGTCATAAAATAGAGCAAAGCATTCTGTAAGTTAAGTTTATCATAGAGATCAAAAACATCATGTTTTCCCCGTACGTCAAGCGAGCATGCCTTGGCGATTAAAGGCATTTCCGGCTTGCGAACAATTCGGCAAAACCATTTTAAGGAAACTCAAATGCTTAAAATAGCAAAGGAATTAACAACTTGCCCCTTTGACAAACTCCATCCGTCGCAACTCAAACGCGATGACGATTTTTTCATGAAACTCGCCTACAATCTCGCGATCGATGCATGGAATGCAGACGAAGTCCCGGTGGGCACCGTAATCGTTCATGGAGAAGATGTCATTGCCTCCGCTCGCAACGAAACAAGAATTGCAAACGACCCCACCGCTCACGCCGAAATCATTGCCATTACAAAAGCCGCCAACGCGATCGGAGACTGGCGCCTGAACGAATGTCGATTGTACGTTACGAAAGAACCGTGCCCCATGTGCTCCGGAGCGGTGATCATGTCAAGAATAGGAGAAGTCCACTATGCAGTCCCCGACTCGAAGATGGGTTGCCTAGGGGGTGCCACGGACCTCAATGCGCTACCTCTCTCCAACCACAAGGCAAAAGTCTCGTCCGGTATTTTAAGTGAAGAATCCCTAGCCCTCCTTCAGGCATACTTTCAAGTCAAACGTCAAAACCCGAAGAAAAAACCAAGCTGAGAAGGATATTAAGGGCAACTCACACATGAACTTACGACCTTGACGCCACCCTGCCAAAGTATTTCCATGAAGTTAAATCAAGATCTAGCCCCAAAACGAACCTAAAATTACGTAAAATATGTCGCACTCACTCCCTTCACTTGAATTTGCCACTGATGCGCTCGAGCCACACATCGATGCCCGAACGATGGAAATCCATCATGGCAAACATCACCAGACCTATGTCTCGGGCCTAAATGCAGCCTTGGAAAGTAACGAGAGCCTCGCCGATCTGAACGTCGATGACCTCATCCAAGACCTTTCCTCCATCCCCGAAGGCATAAGAGGAGCTGTTCGCAACCATGGAGGAGGACACTCCAATCACTCCTTTTTCTGGAAGACCATCTCTCCCTCGGGTGGAGGATTGCCATCGGGAGAACTTGGTTCTGCCATCGATTCCAACTTCGGCAACTTCGATGCCCTTAAAGAAGCATTCACAAAAGCGGCGTTAACTCGTTTCGGATCGGGCTGGGCTTGGCTCGTCAAGCAATCAGACGGAACCCTCGCCGTAACTTCAACACCGAACCAGGATTCCCCACTCATGGAAGGCATCGCCGACCTCTCGGGAACCCCAATCATCGGTCTCGACGTTTGGGAACACGCTTACTACTTAAATTACCAAAATCGCCGACCGGACTATGTATCCGCATTCTGGAATGTAGTCGATTGGCACCAAGCATCACAAATTTTTTCTGCCTAAACTTACCGCAAACTGTCAAGCATCTGATTAAACATTAAGATGATAATGAGCAGTTAGATTGTGGGAAGCCTAGAATTTATTCAAAACAACTTCACCAGGCTGCCACGAACCTCTTTTTAAACCTAAAAGGAAATGAAAAAGCTCACTTGGAACATCAAATTAATTCGTGCTCTTCTGCTCGGATGCCTACTCGTACCAACGATTCTCCTGGGACAAGAAGAGGAGGAGGAGACTCCGGCGGAAAAACAATCTGCAAAAGAAAGCCAACATAGCATGTCTATCGGTGGGCTAGATGCCAACCCATCTAAATCCCAACGCCATATAAAAGTTATTCTACCTGCTCTTCTCACCACGGGTAAAATAGACAATAAAACTTTCGTAAGAGCTTTAAAAGAAATCATCCCCGATGAACAACAGGCCGTGGTATTTGTCGAAGAATTAAAAGCAAGTGGAATAGTTCCGGCAATCGTAGTCAAAGAAGTGATTGAAGAAATCAACGATATTGAAGTGCCCCCGTCTCCTCCTTCAGTTTCGCCTCCTACTTCCCCGCCAGACGATCCCGCCCCCCCTCCTACAGCCAAGAGTTACAGCTACGATGCGGATAGCGACATCCTAACTATTCCGGGAAAGCTTCAAACATTACAGGGAGCAGGTATTACAGAAACGAATTTGGTTGGATTGGGTATCGACACAATGACCAGCAGAACAGCACCCTATTTAGTTGAAGCCTACGAATTAGGATTTTTCTCAGGATCGGAACACGCAACTCGATTCAACGAGATTCTTGGTGAAGCCGTGAGGTTGGCAAGCATCTTGGTCAAATCTCTTGAAATAACAGACCAGTTCAGCGTAGCTGGTAGCGAAAATTACTTCGATAAGGCAAAGCTTGAGGGAATATTGAATTCAAGAAACCCATACTTTTACCAGCTTGTCAAAGTCCTTGCATCCAATGGCGCATTTGGAGACAAGGATGACTCAAAGATACAAGATGCCGTGGGAAAACTAATGGGATCCCTTTTCCCAAACGGAGTTTCATCAAACGAGGTTTCTGATCTTTTAAGCAAAACTCTTGGAGAAATAGTGTTTCAGAAACTAAAGGGAGATTTGGGAGGCACAGTCAACTTGACGGAATTCACAAATTCTCCACTTTTCGATTTAAAGGTAGAGCAAGTCAGCGGATTAGTGGCTCAAGACATAACACTTGGCTCGACAACAGGAACCTCTACGATCGATCTATCGACACAACTGGCACCAACAAGCAATTCTCCAAAGGATTCAAAAGACTGGAGAATATTTGGCGTTGGCGCAGGTAAAGATGTCATAGTTAAAGGGAACGTCAGTTTCAAAAACTCAAACAGACATCCTCAAACCGGCAAAGTAGTGAAAGACCATGCCCTTGCAGTAGGAGCACTGGATGAGATTCATTTTCATTCAAAAACAATCGAATCGGATTGGGGATTGTCGACCGACTTTTTGGAAAAGCACTTGGATTATTCGGGAGCAACCCAAACTACGGTCAACGACCAAACCACATTTGCAGGGAAGACCAATCGCATCAAAATGGACTTCGAGGGAGCCAACTTGTATCTTGGTTCCATCTCCAAAATGGAACTCGTGAACGTCGACCTTGAATCTGGCGGTAATCTAGCAGTAGCTTCCTTGGATGAATTACACATTGTATCTTCCGACCCCACGAATACGCCGAACACCTTCACGGCAGGCAAAAACACCAACTCTTCGGACAGAGGAGACAATATTCAACTCTTCGCCAACGAGAGGATTGTAGCCGATGGCTTGCAATTTAGTGGTCGAGTCGACTCCATCCACATGGATGCCAGAACGGTAGACCTTAAACATGTGACTTTTCCCAATGGTTCCGAAGTCCATCTCGCATCTGATCTCGGTGGAGTTGGCGCCAATGGAACAGGAAATGGTAAATATCCCACATTTGGAATCGGGCAACGCCAGATTGGTAGGGTTAACTTCATAGATCATGTGAAGTACGACACTAACCTCATCAATAGCCAAAATAGTTTTGATGCACTTGGCAAACTGCCTAATGGCAAGCAACCCATAACTATTTCTAAAAGGTAAAACCAAATTACGCACAAGTTAATTTGACTTGAGAATTCCATCATGAAGAAGTTCTTTAAAAATTATAAGGATTACCGAGTTTTGGTCGGGATATGTGTTATTTTACTTGGTAGTCACAGTTTGCTTCATGGGCAACGCGATCGCTTCGATCCCGGCATGGTGTCACGACCACAATTAGGAGAGGTTGCTCCAAACCGTACAATTGCACCCAGAACATCATCTCCCAGACTAGGTTCGAGCGACTTGGGCCTTCAGCGACCAATTAGTGTGAAGCAGCGAGGATTGGATTACTTCATCGGTTTTGATACTAAATTGTATTACAGTTCCAACCCATCCGTCTTAAATCGAAGTAGCGGCGGTATACAAGTATTCCCAGCCGGTATTTTTCAGAACACTTTCCACACTGGATTTCGTTTGGGATCATACAACTGGGGAAGCGCCGCATTTTCACCCTACATCGGGATGGGCTACAACCGTCTAGACCATTTCGGTGAAGATTCTCTTGACATCATGGATATGAGCTCACTGAGCCTCTACACATTTGGCTTGGTTCAGTTCCAGAGCGGATGGGCTTTGCGTCCCGGATTGAGTTATGCTCAAGATCGCGAGTCGAACGATAACGAGCGAATTTACAACGAACTGTTTCCAAATTTCACAATATTAAAGACTTTTAGCCTCGGCAGGTCGGTATCCCTCTTGGACTTTAGTCTTGGCCACCATTTTACTGATTCGCCATCATATGCAATCGTAGGGAATGGCGACGACCTTGATCGTTTGGAACTTTCCACTCGATGGACTGTCATCACCAACATTGGAAAATTAGAAATAGCCCCTTATGCACGCTTGGCGTTCCTCGATTACAGTAAGGGGACAATGGAAGACCGAATAGACTTGATGCGCGAAGTGGGTCTTAACCTTGAGTACCCATTTAACAATTATGTATCTGCCAACTTCTTCGCTCGATATATTTCTCGGCTCTCCAAAGGAGGAAACTACAATTACGACTTCGAGCGGTTTGACGGTGGTGGCGGAGCGGGACTGAAAGCCAAGTTCTGAAGATTCCGAGCTAAGTTGCCCTCAAGTAGAAATTACATGAGGACGAAGTTACATTGCTCTGTACTAATTTGCGGTTCGGTAAATGTTTTCGCAATTCGTCTCATGGCCAGTTATCTGATACTAGCCCATTGTATTTCGCCTCATCTCGCAGCAACAATTCCCAAGGAACGCACCTCCACTTGGACGGTAAGTGATCTAATGGGTCAAGCCTTTCTAAAGGTACGACCGGAACAAGCCACACCGCTTTCGCTGCAGTTGAACTCTCAAATACCTCAGAACGGAAATATTCTTCTTATTGCCGCAAAGCAATCGCGTCTCGAAATCACGCAATCCGAAGGCAATTTCCTTCGCTTAGGGAAGTCGACTTTAGCTGAGTTCTCCAAAGGGAAGATTCGGGTTTTGCAGGGATCCTTCCTTCGGAACTCAAAGGATGAAATTCTCTTTGCCTTGTCGGGGAAAAAGGTTGATGCTGGAATTCGCCTAAAGGGGACCCTCATGGCAGAGTCAACGGGCAATGGAGGTATTAAAGTCGTCCTCGTTGCAGGAAAGGCAGACATTGGAACTCACGCTGACGGGGCCAGACCTCTCCGACCGGGCCAATTGATATTCGTTCATGGTTCGCCGGCAAGACTTGGTGACATTTACGACCTCGATCTCCCCCTACTTCTTTCCACTTCTCGTCTAATCTCAGGGTTCAAACAAACATTGCCCGACCTTGCAAGCATTCGCACCTCCATGCTGATTCAAGGATTGAACACTAAACTGCGGTACGAAGCTCTGATTGGCGATGCCCCGAACGACGAAAAGGTTCAGATGTGGGCGATTAAAGAGAAGTAGAACCCTCAAAGTGGTTTATTTACAGGCGATAAATCAACAGGAAAATCAGACGGGGAATTCGACTTGGGTTCGGCAAGTCAAGCCTAGCTCAGTACTAAATACCAAACAAACACTTCACTGTTTGTTTCAAAACGGAAGGATGCCTTGCGTAAAAGGTTGGTACGCGATAATCATAAATTCCTTTTGAAAATGACTGAAAAGTTCAAATATCGAGCCTTCCTAACATATGCCCATGAGGATGGCGAACAAGCTAAACAACTACGCCGAGCACTCGAAAACTTTCGAGTGCCAACTGCTTTGATAGGTAAGGAAACCGAGTTCGGTCCAGTTCCCTCCCGTCTTTTTCCAATATTTCGGGATAGAGATGAATTGGCAGGGTCTGCCGAGCTTGGAGAGGCTATTCAGAAAGCTCTCAAGGACTCTAGCCACCTTATTGTCTTGTGCTCACCCGCCGCGGCAAAATCGTTTTGGGTTAATGAAGAAATCAGGGTTTTCAAATCAATAGGACGGGCCAACCGAATCCTATGTTTGGTATTAGACGGAAAACCCTTTGCCTCCTTACGCGACGGTCAACCCGAGCTAGAATGCCTACCCGTAGCTGCTCGCCGAAAAGTGAGCGAACAAGGGAAAATCACAGAAGAACCAAGCGAACCTGCTGCTGCGGACTTGCGAAGAGACCAAGATGGGGAACATGGAGCTTACTTGAAGATCATTGCGGGTATGCTGGGCGTAGGTCTTGACGACCTCAAACAGCGCGACTTAAATTCTCGACATCGCCGAACGGCTAGAATTGCCGCAACGGCCAGTGTTGTTGCACTTAGTGGTTTTGCACTCGCCACCTATGCTCTCGTTCAAGGCAATCGGGCTCAGGAAGCACTAATTGAAACAGAAAAAGAGCGTCAAAAAGCTGAAGAGGAATTAGCGAAGACGGAAGCTGTAACCGATTTTGTCCGAGAACTTTTTCTCTCCATTGAACCTGAAAACTCTCGGGGAATGGACACGCGCCTAGTGAAAACGATGCTCGACAAAGGCACGACCCGAGCTGAAGAACTGAACGGCGAACCGGAAATTGAAGCTCAAGTACGCCTAACATTGGGGGCCACTTATCGCTCTATCGGGGCTTTTGATGAGGCGAAAATGAACCTCTCCAGAGCGCTCTCACTTTTAAATAGTTTACCAAGCCCCGACGGAAACACGACCCTTTCCGCAATGAATCAATTGGCAGTAGTCGAAGACGCTCTCGGGAATCACATTCAAGCCGAACCTCTTTTTTCCAAGCTTCTTAAACAGCGAAAGAAACTTCTGGGGGAAAACCATCCGCAAGTTATCAGCGCGAGCATCGACCTCGCCAATCTTTACCGTAGGATCGGCAGGCATGAAGATGCGGAAGAGCTTTGCTCCACGGCTCTAGCCCAGCTAAAGTCTTTTCAACGAAAGGAAGGTGATCCTGAGCTTCTGCGATGTATGAGTTATCTCGCTACCATCTATCTCGCCAGAGAGAAACTGCCTCAAGCCGAAAGTCTCGCCCGAAATACTCTGGAAATTTCGCGCATACATCTTGGTGAGGAACATCCCGACACCCTTAGAAGAGCGGCTCGCTTGGCAAACACCCTGCAAGCCCTACAACGCTACGACGAAGCTGAGAACCTATCAGTCGAAACCGTATCCGGCATGCAGAATATATTGGGAGAGGAACACCCGGAAACTCTTGGAGCCATGGATGCCTTAGCCGAAATTGTAGCCTCCAGAGGAAATAACGAACAAGCCCTGTCCCACTACAACAGAATATTGACTGCTAAGGAAAAAGCTTTGGGACCTATGCACCCCGAAACCTTTGAGACAATAAAGGCCATCGCTCATTTGCAAAAAGAGTCGGGGAATCTGAACGATGCGGAGACCACCTTCATCAAGATTTACGGCCGAATGGAAGAAAAACTAGGAGACGAACATCCCGAAACGCTACGTGCTCAAAATGATCTGGCCGAGATATACCTTGCCAGCGACAAAGCCGAGGAAGCTTTTGGGCTAAGTGAACGTCTTCTTGAAACCGAGTTGCGAGTCTTGGGCGAGGAGGATCCTCTCACCTTGCGGACGGAAGCGAGACTCTCCGAACTTCATTTTCTTGCCGGCCGACTGGAGATAGCCCTGGAAGGCTTCACCACGGTTCTCGCGACACAGGAAAAGATTCTCGGGTTCGACCATCCCGAAGTAGCTCGATCAAGGGATTTCCTAAACCAGATTCTTGCACAGCGATCAGCGGCAACCGAATTTGCAGACTCCAACTTAACCGAAGCAAAACCTTTCCAAGGACCACTTCTTCCAGAAAGCGTATTACCACCAAAAACAACTACTACGATCCGACTCCCGAACGTACTCGAACCCAATCATGCAAAAGAAGACAAGGAACCGGGAGCCGTCGACCGACTTATAGGAAATATTAAATCGGCGATAGGATCAAACGACATCGAGGAGACAGTACGGGAAAACGAAAGATAATGCCCTTACACGACAATTGGGCATGACAGCGACAAACAAAAGTTCCTCTACGACCCCGCAATTTGGAGCAATTTTCGATTGGGACGGTGTGGTCATCGACTCTTCCAATCAGCACGAACGGAGCTGGGAAATGTTGGCGAAAGAAATCGAGAAGCCTTTGCCGGAGAATCATTTCAAGCAAGGTTTCGGCAAGCGGAACGCCCTAATCATTCCCGAAATCTTAGGTTGGACCAAAGACCTTGATGAAGTCGAAAGGCTGGGACGACGAAAGGAAGAACTTTATCGTGAATTGGTCAAATCCGACGGACTGCGAGCCCTACCTGGAATCCGTGAGCTACTCTTAGAGCTCAAGGCGGTCGAAATTCCCTGCGTTGTGGGTACATCCACGGAACGTGAAAATCTCAAGCTCGCCTTCCGCCTGCTAGATCTAGGCGATTTCTTTCAAGGAGCGGTATGCTCGGAAGATGTTTCGCGGGGGAAACCCGACCCGGAGGTCTTCCTCAAGTCCGCTGCGCTTATGAATCTCCCTCCGGAAAGATGCGTGGTTCTGGAGGACAGCGCCCATGGCATTAAAGCCGCTCGATGCGGAAAAATGAAGGCTCTTGGCCTTGCCACAACTCGTGGGTCCGAAAAGCTGAAAGCGGCCGGAGCCCACCTTGTGATCTCGGACCCTACTGTCGCGAACCTCGACTTGCTCACATCTCTTTTCCAAGGTTAAATAAATCAATATGAAAAAATTAGCTCTTCATTGGAAAATCCTCATAGCACTTATTTTGGCTTTTGCGATAGGTATTACCGCCAACTACTTGGCGGAAGGGAGTGAAAAAAAAGCTGTCTGGTTTGATAATCTCGAGTACGGAACGCGATTTCTTGGAACACTCTTTCTGAACGCCCTTAAAATGGTCGTGGTCCCCCTTGTCACCACATCCATCATCTGCGGCATCATAAATGTGGGAGGTGAGAATGACTTTGGCAGGCTAGGAAGAAAAACTCTCGCTTTTTACGCCGCCTCCGGCTTCTTCGCAGTAGTCACTGGTCTGCTGTGCGTAAACTTGCTTCAACCCGGAGAAGTGGATCCCGATCTTCGGGCAACAATGCTTGCTCAAGAATCAGCAGCTCATCAGGAAAAAATCGCTGGAGCTTTGGAAAACGCAAGTGGCGGTTTTCGGAGTGTCCTAGAAATTTTTCAAAGAATGATTCCTTCCAATCTTTTCGTAGCTGCTGCGGAAGGCCAACTGCTGGGTCTCATCTTTTTCAGCCTGCTGTTAGGTTTCTTTATCTCGAAGTTACCGGAGAATCATCGGATGAGTCAGACCCGGTTTTGGGAAAGCTTCAACGCTGCCATCCTCGCCATCACTAAATTCATAATCGGCTTTGCCCCCTTTGGAGTCTTTGGTCTGGTAACCCCAACGATAATGACGACGGGAACGGAACTTTTCGGGGTCATGGGACAATTTGCCGCTACCGTTCTGCTGGGACTGGCCATTCACGCTTTCATCATCCTACCGATTTTCCTCAAATTAGTGGCTAAAGAAAAGCCGTGGAAACATTTCCAGGCGATGTCCCCTGCCCTTCTTACGGCATTTTCAACCGCGTCTTCCTCTGCGACCTTACCGTTAACTATGGAGTGCGTTCAAAAGCGCGCAGGCGTTTCGCGGAAGGTCACAAGCTTCACCCTCCCCCTCGGAGCTACGGTGAACATGGATGGAACTGCTCTTTTCGAATGCGTGGTCGTTGTATTCTTGGCTCAATTATTCGGAATCGAAATGGGACTAGTTACCCAATTTTCAGTCGTACTGATGGCTTTGCTAACCTCAATCGGCGTAGCGGGAATTCCCTCGGCTAGCTTGGTGGCTATTATCGTGATCCTAAATGCCGTTGGTTTCCCGGAGGCAAGCATCGCCACCGGCATCGGCATCGTGTACGTTGTAGACCGGATTTTGGATATGACACGTACCGCCGTAAACGTATTCGGCGACAGTTGCGCGGCGGTGGTAATTGGCAAGTCCGAAGGGGAAGTCGATTACTATCCTGAAAACCCGGCGGACAAGAGCTGAGAGTCATGGATTTCAGCTTGGTCTCGGACTACAAGCCGAAGGGCGACCAACCCGAGGCAATTCGCAAGTTGGTTGATTCCGTCCGCTCGCAAAACAGGCACCAGACTCTTCTAGGGGTAACCGGTTCGGGTAAAACCTTCACGATGGCCAATGTGATCGAGCAATTGCAACGATCAGCTCTAATTATTTCTCATAACAAGACCTTGGCTGCACAACTATATTCGGAGTTCAAGGCATTCTTTCCTCACAATGCGGTGGAATACTTCGTTAGTTATTATGATTACTATCAGCCCGAGGCATATGTCCCTTCTAC
Organism: Opitutia bacterium; assembly: GCA_002730975.1. Lineage (GTDB taxonomy): Bacteria > Verrucomicrobiota > Verrucomicrobiia > Opitutales > Seribacteraceae. Next base: position 21,095 of record PCBO01000096.1, on the reverse strand, counting down.
CGATAGCTACATAGAAAAGGATTCTTCCATTAACGAGGAAATCGAGCGCTTGAGACTTGCTGCCACGGGTGCTCTTATTAGCCGACGAGACGTAATAGTCGTAGCCAGCGTCTCTTGCATCTACGGTCTGGGCTCTCCCGACGATTTTCGGGCACTGTCCTTTGAGGTTTCCGTAGGTGAGGAATTCGGTCGCGACAAGCTTCTAGAAAAACTTGTCGAAGGGCTCTACGCGAGAAACGACGTTGAGCTCAAGGCTGGAAACTTTCGCGTCAGAGGAGATGTGATCGATGTTTTTCCCGCTTACTCGCAAAACCTCTTACGAATTGAGTTTTGGGGAGATGAAGTGGAAAACATTCGCGAGCTTGATCCTGTCTCCGGCGAAACCCTCAACAGGCTTGAAGGCTATCGAGTATATCCGGCCAACCAGTACGTAACGACCAAAGATAAAGTAGGTGTTGCCATTGCAGCTATTCGTAAAGAACTCGAGGAACGCGTAGCTTGGTTCGAATCGGAAAACCTTTTATTGGAAGCGCAACGGATACGCATGCGCACGGAATACGATTTGGAGATGCTCCAAGAAATCGGCTTTTGCAATGGAATCGAAAACTATTCGCGACATCTGTCCGGTCGCAAACCCGGCCAGCGACCATGGTGTCTAATTGACTTCTTTCCAGACGATATGCTCCTGTTTTTAGATGAGAGCCACGTCACCCTGCCACAACTAGGCGGTATGGTGAAGGGCGACCTCTCAAGAAAGAAAAAACTTGTAGACTATGGGTTTCGCCTTCCCTCCGCACTAGACAACCGTCCCCTGAAAACCGAGGAGTTTTCCGAGATCACGGGTCAGACCATTTATGCTTCTGCTACACCGGCAAAATTCGAACTTGAGCATTCCTCCTTGGTCGTTGAGCAACTTATCCGACCTACGGGACTTCTAGACCCGACCATGGAGGTTCGTCCAATTGAAGGACAAGTAGAAGATTGCATTAGTGAAATCAAACAAGTTGTTGAAACCGGGGACCGTGCACTGGTCACAACGCTCACCAAGAGGATGTCGGAAGACCTTGCCGAATACCTTCGCGACCGTGAGATTAGAGTGGAGTACCTTCACTCCGATATCGATGCCATTGAAAGAGTGGAAATTCTCCGTAACCTTAGGGCAGGCGAGTTTGATGTCCTAGTGGGAGTCAATCTATTGAGGGAAGGCCTGGATTTGCCCGAAGTGGCATTAGTTGTAGTCCTTGACGCAGATAAAGAAGGTTTTCTAAGGAGCGAAACCAGTCTCACCCAAACTGCGGGTCGCGCAGCGCGACACGAAAAAGGAAGAGTGGTTTTTTATGCCGACGTCATCACCAACTCCCTCGGACGAACTTTGGAGGTCTCCCGATACCGCCGCGAAAGGCAAATGGCCTATAACACAGAACATGGTATTACCCCAAGAGGTATAAGGCGCCCCGTACAACCGAGTCTACGAGAGAAGAAGGAAGAGGAGGAGGAAAGCCTATCGGCCGTTTCTGAACCTATCTCGGACAACGAAGCAAAGGAACTCACAAAGGAGTTGGAAAAGGAAATGCTGGAAGCTGTCAAACGATTGGAGTTCGAGAAGGCCGCTCTGCTCAGAGACCAAATCGAATTCCTGCGAGGTGGAGCTGAAAAACTTCGAAAAGCTCAAGTAGGTGGCTACCAACGCCGAAAGAAACTAAAGTACGGGACAAAGAAGAAGTATGGCGGCAAAAAGAAATAGGCGTCTTGTTTTGCTAGTTCCCATAGGTTTGCTTTTGCTTGCAGGGCAATGCTTAGGTGAACTTAGATCCGAAAGGCGATTGCTCTTTAAATTTGATAAAATTGATGTCCGTGGAGAAGTAGACGTATTTCTGCACCAAGGTAGAAGGGTCAGGGAAGCCACAGTCTACGCAGACAAGGAAATCATTGAACAAGTCTGGACTCGCGTAGAGAATAAGACGCTTATCATCGATGCCAACAATAGCGTGCAGTTCGGTCGTCGACTTCCCTTTCTGCGAATCAACGCACAACGAGTCTTTCCTGTAGAGGTAATCGTATCCATTCAGGATCTTAAGGAAATTGCTGTTACCGGTAACGGTAACCTTAGTGGTTCCGGAATCAATGCAGGACACCTCAAACTATTCTCTGCAAGCCCCGGCAGGTTAGATCTCCGTCAGTTTTCCGCAGATTCGCTCGAAGTGATACAAGAGGGAGCGGGGGAAATCATTCTGAAAGGAGCGCCTCTAGCCAATCTGAACGCCACCGTAAACGGTACAGGAACCATTCGAGCAGCAGAGCTGGAAGTCCGCAGGGCTACCATAGCGCTTAACGGGAAAGGGCATGCATACATCGCTCCAAACGATTGGCTCGATGCTCGAATTCCGAGTGAAGGTAATCTGTTTATTACAAGAAAACCTGAACGAAGCATAATCCAAGGAGGTGGAACAGGTTCGGTAAAAATGGTATTCTCTCAAGAAGAGTCAAGTATCGATAAAAACGCAACTAAACCGACCTTCCGCAGAAATGCTCCGTCATTCAAGAAACAACAGAATGAGTAGCTACAATCTCAAAAAATGACAGGAAAAGATTCCCTGCCGAGGTAAAAAAAAGTCGGATTTAGATTTCGATTTCCTCACCCTCAATCGCGGGTCGAACACCTGATCGAATGTTGGCTACCTCTTCCGCGATGGCATCCATCTTGGCATCGTCATGCGAGGGGTCGTGATGAAACAGAAAAGTCTGTTTAACATTCGCTTCTTCTGCAACTTTAACGGCTTCCTGCCAAGTAGAGTGCCCCCATCCTTTGAACTTGGCGTACTCCTCCTCAGTATAAGCAGAGTCATAGACCATCACGTCGGCATCATTTGAAAGAGACACCACGCTTTGGTCGATACCATCCTCAAAGTGTTCCGTATCCGTGCATATTGCTATGGCTTTACCTGCAAACTCGATGCGATATCCGCAAGCGCCATTAGGGTGATTTAGTTTCCCGGTTCTAATTACGATACCTTGCTCAGGTTCGAACACTTGACCACAATTGTAGTCGTTGAAGGTACATGCCTGCTCGATAAGAGAGCTGGGGACAGGAAAGATCGGATCCTTCATCAACATTGTGCCAATAAGACCTTGCAAGTCATATGGGGGTTGTAAATGACCAGCATGAAGCCGAACGTTATTCTTTGGATTGTATAGTGGAGCAAAGAAAGGCAACCCTTGGATGTGATCCATGTGGGTGTGAGTAAAGAAAATATCGGTATCAAGAATATTACCTTCCTCCAACATGATCTTTTTGCCAAGAGCACGAATACCGGTGCCCGCGTCAATTATGATGCGACGAGAACCACAAGTGACCTCGAAGCAGGTAGTGTTGCCGCCATATTTAACGGTATCTGGCCCAGGACAAGCAATGCTTCCCCTGGTACCCCAGAACTTGAGACGAAAGGTCGTGTTGTCGGGCATATATCTTTAGGGTTTTAGGAAATGTTGTGTTTTTTTTGCTTGTTGGCAACCCCGAATACGACTCCCTTGCGATGAGACAGATGAGCAAATGCGTACTCGAATTCAAGGTTATACCAAGGGCTTCAACAACGGAATTTTCCGATTTGAAGGCCGAAGTGATTCGTATTCTCGTATCGGCGCCCCCCAGAAAAAAGTAAGGCAAGGGAAGAGTTGATTCGCTTTATAGCAAAGAGCTTGGGCATTCCTAAAGCGAACTTCGTTTTACTTTCAGGAGAGACTTCTCGAAAAAAACGGATACCGGCGAATGGAATGGGAAAGGATGAGCTGATACAAAATTGGCAATGAAAAGAGTGGAGTTTTATTCAACTCGATCTCGCCATTGGCCGCCTGGTTCTTGATAAGAGCGAGTCACGCGACCGTCTCCCCAATCATATTGTCCGTCGTATGCCAAACCGTTCCGAAATTCTCCGACGTAAGAAGTTCCATCACCGAAATCGATAGTTCCTTTACCATGACGGAGACCGTCCTGCCAATCACCGGAGTAAACCACCCCGGTGGAGACTACTTGCTGCCCCACCCCTGAAGGATTTCCTTGGAGAAAACTGCCGATATAACGCCTGCCCTGAGGATCCTCAAGAATCCCTTCTCCGGAATAAAGACCTGCTTTGAAAGCACCGATGTAAGTTGTACCATCGTCCTTAACTAAAGATCCACTTCCTTCATATATTCCATTTACAAATGAACCTACAAAGTGATCCCCATTAGGAGAATGAAGCGAACCGGCGAGATAACGCTCTTTCGAATCAAAGATACCAGTGAAGATGGCCCCGTCACCTTTACTCATTTTACCCCGTTCAAGTGAATCCCCACGCCAAGTCCCAGAGAGGAGAGTACCATCAACACCTCTAAATTCGCCATGAACCATCGTATTGGCTGACCATTGACCAACGTAGATAGAACCATCGGTTAAATAAAGTGAACCGTAACCATTCCACTTATCATTTTGCCAAACTCCGACGTAACGAGTGAGCTTTGAATCTGATTTATATCTGTAAGTTCCCTGACCATGGAGAAGACCTTCGCGAAATCTCCCAACGTATACGTCATCGTTTAAATAGCGTTTTTCTCCATACCCTTCAGGTTTTCCGGATACAAGTTCGCCATCGTAAACGGAACCATCGTTAAAAACATGACGACCTTTCTTACTCTTTACAGAAGAATGCGCATTTAGAGAATTCTCCCGATCTCCAGATCTATTTTCAGCACCACAACCAAAGAGGCAGAAAATCAGGGCCCCACTAAAAGAGCGTATGCCTAACTGCGTAAAATGTTGGGCAAATGAACTCATAAGCGAACTAAAAGGTAATGCTATTGGAAACTTGAAAAATACTAGTAACTATGGAAACGGCGACAAGGGCTACGAGACCAAAGGCAAAACCCAAAGCCCCTGCTGTGACTATCGTGGTCATGCGCTTGATTCTCCGTGAAAGTTCCGTCCGAAAGGCATTCGCAATTTCCTCCAGACTGTGAGCTAAATTCCCCGTGCGTTCGCCGACATCCATAACATCTAATTGCATGGCAGGCATGAAGTCGAACTTCCGTAAGGCATCAGGCAGAGATTTCCCTTCGTTAACCAATGCTCGAGCAGAGCGAAACTTCATACGAAAAGAAAGATTCTGGATCGTACGCTCGGACAGACGAAGATTCTCGGTAAGGCCTATCCCACTCGTAACAAGTGTTCCGACAAGACTGTTGAGTTGAAACAACTCCGAATAATATAGAATACGACCGATCAGGGGAATGCGCAGCATAGCCCCTGACACAGCGATCCCACCCGCTTCCGTTTTCTTCCATTGCCGAACGGAGAATGCCCCAATGAGTAGAAAGAGAGCTAGAAAAGGTCCAAAGGTCATAACCAAGTTCGAACCGGTGATCAGAGCCTTTGCCATAAAATTCAGTTCCCCACCCAGAGAGTCGAGCATATCTTGAATTTGAGGAAGAAGAAAAAAGAGAAAAAACAGGACAACGCCAAAAGCAATAACACCGATGAAAGAAGGATAGGCCATACTCCCCAAAACCTTGCTGCGAATTTCTCTTTTCTCTTCAATATAGCCAATGATCCTACGGAGTATCGGCGCTACGCTTCCGGTGGCCTCGCCAGCCTCGATGACGTAGGAAGTGGATTCGCCGAAATAATCGGGCATCAACCTCATTGCTCTAGCAAGTGATCTCCCTTCGGATAATTCTCTCCAAAGAGTTCCTGCAATTTCCTTTTGCTGGGGGTCTGACAGACGCTGGTGCAGTAGCTTCACAGAATCAGCAACGGGCATACCGCTCCCATGAAGCTCGAGTAAGCGCTTCATGAACTCAAGGCCCAACTTTTCCTTAGATCCACCTAAGGAAAAGCTCTTTTTGGGAGCACCATCTTCACTCTCGCCACCTTTGGAAGCGTGATTGGTTTTCTTAAGAGCTTTGGTCTTTGCTTTCGTTACGACGGCAATGTTACCCTTCGTTTTAACTTCAACGGGAGTCAGTCCCTTTCCGCGTAAGTGCGAGCGAACTGATCGACGATCTTCAGCTTCCAATTCACCTGGAATGGTCCGACCACGAGAGTCAATGGCTACATACCTAAACGTTGCCATAGCAAGCTTTAGATATGGCAGGAAGACAACGAAAGTGGCGAATGTCCTTCCACATGATTAGAATCAAAGAGATTGAGGGACTGATAACGACTCTTCATGATGTCCCTTGCCGTTTTCTTCACCAAAACTATCAGAATAGCGAAGTACTTCGTCAAAGGTGGTAAGCCCTCTCTTTATCTGCTCCCAACCGCTTAATTGAAGACTGCGCATTCCTTCTTCGATAGCAACCCGACGGATATCGGGTGCGGCAGCGTTTTTAATTACGAGACTGTGAATGGCATCGCTCATAGGCATAATCTCGAAAATACCGACACGCCCCCTGTAGCCGAGGTTTTGACATTGTTGACAACCGATGGACCTCAAAACTTGTTCACCATAAGCAGCTTCTTCGTCGGCTACTCCAAGCAGTGTTAGATTTGCTCGAAACTGAACTTCTTCCAAATCAGCCTTTGAAGAGCATACGTTGCACAACCTCCTAACTAAGCGCTGGGCAATCACCATCTCGATCGAAGATGCGATCAAAAACGGTTCGATCTCCATATCGATTAAGCGGGTAATCGCTCCGGGAGCGTCGTTGGTATGAAGGGTGCTAAGGACAAGGTGACCTGTAAGAGATGCGCGAATGGCGATGTCGGCAGTTTCGGAGTCCCGAATCTCTCCAACCATAATGACGTCTGGATCCTGCCTCAAAATTTCTCTTAACACACTGGCGAAAGTGAAACCAATTTCAGCATTCACCTGCGTTTGATTGACCCCGGCAACCTCGTATTCGACGGGATCCTCCACTGTCATTATTCGAGTTTCAGGCCTATGAATCTTACGAATGAAAGCAGTCAATGAAGTCGATTTACCTGAACCGGTAGGTCCGGTGACAAGGACAATCCCATGAGGTTTTTCCAAAATGGCAGTGATCACTCTTTCGTCTTTGGGAAGCAGACCCAATTCCTGCATGGAAAGAGGCTGGGATTTCTCATTCAACAGACGAAGACTTACACTCTCACCATAAAGGGTAGGTAAAGTCGAGACCCGGATATCAAGATCACTCTGCCCTTGAGTGAAGGTAATGCGTCCCCCTTGCGGTCTCCGTTTCTCCGAAATATTAATCCCGCTCATTATCTTGATACGGGAAATGATAGCATCCTGAAAGCTGCGAAGATTGTCGGGGACTCGTATGGGTACGAGTTGACCGTCAATCCTGTAGCGTATCTGAAGAGTTTCCTTGTGAGGTTCGAAATGGATGTCGGTGGCACGATCAACAATTGCTCGCTGGATAACCTCGTTGACGAAACGAATGATGGCCGCGTTTTGATCCTCGAGATCATCGGCGGCTTCATTTTCATCATCAAGATCGATGTCAGACTCCTCCAGACTATCCGCCCCTATGCCAAAGTTCTCGGTAATTGCTCGGACCACGTTCTCGGGCGATCCGAGAGACCACACCGGTTTCTTGCCGGAAACTGCGAATACCCAACGGCTCATCCTGTTAGTCGGAGGCCATACTGTAACAATTGAGATCTTACCATCTTCCGATCCCTCCATGGGCAAACAACAGTATTTGTGAATAATCCTCAAAGGCAGAAGCCGGGTGGCATTCTCCGGGATGCTGAAGTCATCCAATACCGGAATGCCTACACGTTCACCCACCTCCTTTAAAGTCTCATCGATAGACTTCGAATGGTTTGAAGCAAGAAGACGGGCTCGATCCTCCAGCGGGGAATTCAGGATATTCACCTTGTCGACGTCGCTCAACCCACCGGACCACCAATCAAGTTCCGAAGGCGAAGGTCCACGCGGGGCAGGCATTGCTGTTCCGTCCGACTCCTGCCGATCGGTTCCATTGGGCTTTTTTTTGAGATTAATCATTTAACTCAAGGCTTTTTAGGCACAACAAGACGAGGGCGACCAGCAGAAGAGGATGGAGGTTTTACGGGAGCCCGACTAGGAATTCGCGGAGGAATGGTCACAGTCCGTCTAGCTCCGCTCTTGCCGGGGAAAGAAACCCGATTGGCCGGAGGCTTCTTAGTAATAGCCTTGGGCTTTCCTTGACCGGGGACGGAAAGAGTTTTGCCGGCGGATTCCCGAAGAGAAAGAGACATTCCTCCCTTGAGCTTCAATACGTCGTTCGCTTCATCAAAGCTTTCCACTTCGATATTGGCTTCAGTCAAAGCATCTCCGGGCGTAATCCAATAACCTTTGTTCTTAACCTTGTCGTGAACATTGAAATGCCACACCTCCCTGTAACGGAAAATCCCCCTCAACTCCAAGTTCGGATTTACGGGCTTGGGTTTTGGAGCAACCGGCAATTGCCTAACGACCGGCGCGGGCGGACGAGCATTCTTTGCTCCGGGAGGCAAAAATGGATTGTCTTGGCTAAATAAGGAACCTTGAAAGAATAAAAAGGATAGAAAGCAAACTTTAATAGAATTCATGACAACCTACAGTCTGGGCAAGATAGATGGCTGGTCTTGAGATGAAGACTTGTCGGAAGAAATAATATTCCCAAGTTTAAGGAAATTACTCTTGGGGCTATCTCCTGAAACTGGAGATTCAAACCTTGGAACATAATCCTTTTGAAACATTTCGTCCATTTTCGAAGGTTGTATGAAATTGTTTCCGGTTTCTTCGCTAAAGATCCTTGCTCGCATAAAGATAAGAAGTTCGGTGGGTTCGTAAGTTTCTGTCTTGGGGGAAAACAATGTTTTACCGAGGAGAGGAATTTTTCTAAGCATGGCATACTGATTTTCCGTTCTAGTAGTGGATATTTGTTGCAAACCTCCCAACGCCACAATCTCGCCATCCTTGAACGACAGTTGGGTCGTAACCTCCCTCGTTTGGGTGGAGGGAACGGATTGACCGTTATAAGTACCTGAACCTCCCTCATCCATTTTAGAGGTAATTAAACGAACCTTGGTAAAAACAGAACCCTTTGAAAACCTTCCATCTTCTTGGATTTTAGGCAGTGAAATTCTTGGCTCCTCCAATATCAAGGTAGTTTCTGATTTAAAGTCATTTCTTGGAGAATTCTGGAATGAACTTCCGGTAGTAGTATTGGTTGATGTGTTATCAGTAAAAATTGTCTTTTCGTTTTTCATTGAAATTTCAACATCGTCTGCGAAATGAGAAAGAACGATTGAGGGTGATGAAAAAATCCTCGTATCTGAATTGGTTTGTGCAATCTTGAAAATATTGTCCCAAGCGAGCTCACTTAACTTCGAATCGTTCATCACGAACGTCAAAGGACCTCCAAAACCCGGTGGGTTGATGGCTCCGGCAATTCCTTTGAAGGCGGGAACTTCATCTGTAGTCCCACCATCAGGACCAGGTTGCGTTGTTGATGCAATTGCTTCGTTCGAATTGTAACGCAAAGCTCCGGAAAACAAATCTATACCTCGGCTTCCTGAAGCAGTTATGTCCACCATTACGAATATCGTATCGATCTGAGCCATTGGAAGTGGCTTATCGAGCAATTCAATGATCGAGCCTATCTGATCGATGTCTTGTTCAGTCCCGTATACGAGAATTGAATTCGTCCGGTCATCACCTAATACGGCAAGGAAATCGCTGAATTCCGGATTGTCACGAGAACCTGTTCCCGGTGATACAGCATTGCTCGAATTTCCTTGTTGAGCTTTTCCAGGAACAGGTGGAACCCCTTTTCCACTTACAGCCTTGGGAGTTGCGCCCTTGCCACCGCTATTTTGCGCCTGCTCTCTTTCGAGAGCTTTCTTAATAGCTTCCTCCCTCTTCTTGATGATGTCTTCAATAATAGGAAGAACACCCCTGCTTTTCACTTTGGATGTAGTCTGACCTCCGCTCGAAGAGCCGCCCACACTGGCATACTGCAAGGTAAACAGCTTAGACTTAGCCTTAATTTCAATAACCTTGTCTTCACCGTCGAGAACCTTGATGTAGTCCATAATTAATTTAAGATCATCCTTGTGGCAGCGAATCATTAAGGTACCGGTCCGAGCATCAGAAGTGAGTCCTGGAGTCCTTCTCAGCATCGACTTCAACCCACCGACTTTCGCCTCTGCCGCGAATGTCTTGTCCAAAATATCCCTCAAATTGTGGGGATCTGCACGTCTCGTATGGTAAGTCTCGAAAACAATGCCCAAGTCAACCGCTCGAACAGGATGATCAATCTGATCCACCAACTTTTCCATACGCTGCAAATTAAGGAGCGAATCAGTAATCAATATACTATTCGCATGGTCGAAGACAATGAGACTGGAAACATTGGGAGTGGCGAAGGCATTCAACTGCTCCCGAACCTCAAAGGCGGGAGCGTACTTCAGGTGAATCATCTTTATGTATATTCTCTGACTTGGCTTAATGGCAGAAGCGGGTCCATCCAACCAGATAGGTACCTGAGCGTTAACGCCCAGGGCAGGGATGGCCTTCCAGAACAGATTATCAATCTTGGTCAAGGCAATCCCGTTCATTGTCAAAAGGCTCTCGATCGCCATGAGCGCCTCGCGTTTTGTAAGTACGCTGAAACTATCGAAGTTCAATTGTACCTGCGGGAGGTTTTGCGGACGCAAGATATAGCGCCCCGTCCATAACTGGAGCATTTCCAAGGCGTCCTTGCCAGGCATGTCCCGCAACTTGATTCGATCCAGTGGCTCATCCAATCCCTCGATGCCGATCAACTCTACCGGGTCGCCGAACTTACCGGATCCCAAGAAACCGGCTTCGGCAGGAATTGCTTCGGCAGGCGATACCGGAAGAGAGGCTGCCGGAACTGGAGTGCTCGGGGGCGTGGAAGGAGGAACAGGTGCCGGAGGCGGAATAGAGGGAAGCGAAGGCACTCCGGGCGGAACAACTGAAGGCGGAGCGGGGATGCCTTCCGGAAAAGAAGGGATTGCCGATGGCGGGGGAGGAATGTTTCCGGGAGGAGGCAATACCTGTCCCACGGACAACATCGAATTACCGAAAACACCCAAAAAGATCAAAGCTAGGGGCAAGCTCCTGAGTAAAAACTTAGTATTATGATAATTTTTCATGGAAAATCAGGCTTATAAATTAAAGATGGTTTCAACCATCTGCAAACTCTACCGAGCTCACGTGAAAGACGGCATCGTATGTAACTTCTTCGTAAAGTTTACTTTTAGGGGGGTAATTCGGCTCGATCTCCACCTCGCTTAAAAACATGTACGGACTTTCCTTACGTATCAACGCAGCAAATTCATTCACGTTTTCGTAGGAAGCTTTCTTGAAAGAAATGCGGACGGTGTGTTGCTTGTAGCGCTCCCTTTCCTCCGTTTCCAACTCGCGATACTCGCGATTCCGAAAAACCTTATCGGCCAAAGACGATGCTCTATTGCTGAGTTGCCGACGATCATAGCTAATATTCTGCTGTTCTTTCTTATGCCGTATTAACGCGGCATCGATGTCCGCTCTTAAATTCAATATGCCGAGATGACCTTCGATACGAGTTCCCGAACTCGACCACATTTCGAAAGCATCCAAACCGACTTTTGCAAGGATAACAAAAGCCGAACAAAGAGCCATCCACTGAAAGACCAGTAGAAAAACCTGCTCTCGGCCCTTCATGCCGGAAAACCACTTAGGCATAATCAATCAACCTCCTTCTTCCTCTTGAATGTCTTCGTCGGAAGGAGCACTTGCCTGCTCGAGGACTCTTTCCTCATTTAATAAAAGTTGAATCTCGAAAGTCGTCCTCCCTGCCGAACTGACGATTTTTCGCTTTAGCTCTCCATTTTTAGTGGTCTGAACGTTACCGACCCCATTTTCGACAAGACCCTTGATGAAACTGTTTACAGCCTCAACGCTTCTCCCCTGCCCCTCCAGAAAGATATCGTTTCGGCTGTCGAACTTTGCATTGGTAAACCAAAGGTGGGGTGCATCACCTTGACCACCACGATGGGCAGCAAGCCTTCCAAGGGACCCAAAAGGATCGATGCCTCCAAGTTTATTTTGGCGAAGTTTTTCCAAAAGTTTTTGAGATTCCAACACAAGAGGCACTTGCATTCCCTTTTCGGTAGCTTCCGAATCTCTAGCCAAAGCCTTGTTTTCAAAAATTCTTATGCCCACGAAAGCTACGACCAAAGCAGCAACTCCGACTCCCCATGCCAGAAAAGCAGTCCATCGGCGACGAACCCAATCCCGCCTCGATCGCTCGGATTGCTTAAACGCAAGAGAGCGAACATCGCAATCCCACAAAAGTTCCGCAGGCAGGTTGACGATCTCATCGGGAGGATTTTCTTCATCCGAGTCTTCAATGAAATGTTCGAAATCGAAAAAGCCGTCACTCGTACGGGAGACATCGCCGGTGACAACAATCCGAAGAGAAATCTCAAATTTTTCGAGAGAAAACAAAGAAAGGAGTTTTCCTCGAGTTTCGTCGCAGCGGTCTTCGTCTTCTTCCTCAGGAGAGATTGGAAGTGAAAACAGTTGAGTGGGAACTGGGCAATCAGGTTCGAATGATGCAGCCGTGAGTGTTTCTTCATGCCGAAGAAAGCAAATGGTCGCTTTCTCGAATTGCGCAACGAAAAGAGAGACGAATGAAGGAAAGACTCGTCGAAAAACTTCCAAATCCTGCCAACCCATCTGGCGAAGTTTAAATGCTGAGGCACCAAACAAAATCATTTTTCCGTGCTCGACCGAGCTGAAATGTCCCCACACCAGCTGTTCAAGAGGATATGGTGATAGCTCCTCTTCCTCAAAAGCTTGTCGAGCGAAGGCCGGAAAATCCTCCGGATCTAGATTGCGAGGAACGTCAATCGACTCGCAGAAGAAATGTTCGCCGGGAATGCGAAGAACGATATCTCTTAGTTCTTCGGTCGATGAGACCGGAACACTCTCTTCGATTTCAGGCATAAATTTTAAATATCTCCGCAACAATTGGAATCGTAGGAGGAGAGGGAAATTTCAAACGGGTAAAGATTTAAAATAGTAAATATATAACGCGCGCGAATCAGTCGACCAAATTTTCATTTTCTCGCAAAGCGATAATTCGGAAAGGATACTGCAATTTGGAAAAGTTCGGATCCAAGGGGCCGCGACCCCGATTTTTACTTTTTGAAGTACGTGTATTGGGTATTCGCGCCGAGGGAACTGAACTAGCTGGCCTGGGCGTAACCGCAGTTCCTCCGGACGATGAGCGACCACTGTCCAAAAGCGCGTGCAACCTGAAATTAGAAGGACCTTTGCTCACAGTAACGTGAATACGAAAGATCTTGCACTCCGCGCCCAGCTCGATCGATCTATTTTTCCTCAAGGAAGAAAGTTTGGAATCATTCGAGTTTCGAAAGAAGGGTTCCGAGGCAGAAAGATCCTTACCACTCAAAATATCAAGTATTTCCTCATAGGCACGATCATCATCACCGCAAAGAAAGCGGAGGAGATAGTCCGGAGCAGTGTTAATGTTCACGGGATAGCCATTGTGAAAGGAAACCGTGGAACGAAAGTGTCTAAAGTTAGAGGTTTGATTACCAAGTTCGTCGAAGAAGAGTCCACTTCCATCAGGATCATCAAGATCATAGGAGAAACCCTTAATATGTCGAAATTCCTCAAAACTCGTCAGCTTGTCGTTCGGCGGGAAGTATGATGGTTCGAGATCCTCATAATAATCTTCCTCCACACCGTCGTCGCGCTCATCGTCGTCCTTGTCCTGCCAATCTAGGAGACAGTCCACAAAAGGCTCACCATCCCTCTCGTTAAATAGACCGTCTTCCTCCTTAACCATAAGGGCAAAGAGAACGACTAAGTCTTCTTCCTTGAAGGAACCAAAGGGAATCTTACCGGTTTCATCCTCAATCCTCACCTCCCACTTCACTCCTGGTTCAGGAGATTGAATCTCGGCATAACTCAATGGATTGGCCCATCCTTGGGAAGGAGAAAATAATTGTCCCTCAACCATCTTCCATTCCTCAAGAACTCCCAAGGCAACTTCCAATGCCGAGTAAGCCTGCAAACGCAAATCATCTCGACGATGAAACTGACTGACGTGCTCCATCTCTCGAACCGTCTCCTCCAGCAAACGCATGGCGAGAACCGACAGGAGAACAATGATCGCCAATACAAAGATAAGGACCGAACCTTTTCTATGCCTAGCTTTTGCCAAGACAGTTCTCATCGTTTCTCGGGGCTCAGACCGTTTGGAGAAATTCTAGCGATCGGGATAGTGATTGTTCTCTCCAAATCTTGAGATTCCATCCTAAATACCAACCTTATAAAATCAGGAAGGTTATGCTGATCGTTTTCGTTATCCTCTTGAAGTCGGTCTTCCTCATCCCATTTCTCTTCTTCCTTATCGTAGTAACAGTATTCGATTTCTTGGCAAAACTTACTGATCGGAGTTTTGAACAGGTCATCCTCACTCTCGAGTTCAGCCTTGCCGGACTCGCCCTTCTCCATCTCCTGCAAATCCGAATACCAAAGAAGACTTAACCCATCATCGTCTTCGAAATAGATATAGCAATGCACCCTAGGAGCCAAGCCATGAGGCCAAACCAAGACCGGTGGTGCCTCACGAACAAAAAAGCTGATAAGAGGATCTTCCACATCGGAAAAATCCACCGGGCGATCCAGAAATATGGGACTTTTGGCATTTTCAGATCCCGGCGCCATTGTGGCTTTGTCCATTATCGAGACAAAAAAACGCGCTACGCCATCCACGTGAGCGTCAAAAGCGTCTCGCGTAGCAGGCCTTTCGGCCCAAGCCCGCGAGAGAGTAATAAGCAAGGACGTCGCGGCCGTTAACAACAATCCGGAAATGGCCAAAGCCAATAAAACCTCGACCAAGGTAAACCCTCTGCGACCATGTTTGACGGGCACCCCAACTTTTGTCAAACGTCTCCGGAATCTCCGACTCATCGTTGACGATCCTCTTTTATTTCACGAATCTTGTCCCGCTTGTCGTTCAACAAATCCGCTCGGTCCGAGGCAAAATCGCCATGCTTGGACCATGTCGGCCGAAGCAGGTGGATAGTAGAGTCTCTTTCGCCGGCTTCGACACCAAATTCCTCGGAACCATCATGCTCGATACGTAGACTCACCTTGTAAACATCGAGTACCGAAGAGAGCTCGATTTCCGTCTCCCAGCGAATTTCACCAAGAGTCAAAGTTTCGAGATCGCCCCCTTCCGAAATTTTTTCGTAGTCCGGTTCAGAAAAGATTTGGCTTCGCGCCCACAGCAAATCCTGCTCCATTTCCCGGGTATCCTTCATGTGACGGGCGAAACGAGCCGCCACAAAAGCTCCATCCACCAAATAAACCGCAGCCATCCCGAACAAAGCCAGAGCAACCAGTACCTCCACAAGCAAATAGCCTGTTGAAAGACGGACGTCATTGCAGGGAGAAAGTGCGTTTGGAATCGGCCCTCTAGATCTTCGAAAAATAAATTTCATGAGAGATATACCCTACTCCAATAGATTTTATTTGAGACTCGCACAATTTCACTCATTCGTCCTCATCAACCACAACAAAGCCGGAAAAGGGGTCGAAACGCAAAATCTGCTCTTTGTCCGAAAACGCGATCTTAGCTTGAAAAGGAGGACTTACCGCCGACTGGAAGGGAATCCTCGTCAAAACTAAATGCCTGTCCTCCAATTGAGTGGTTCCCCCGCCCTCTCCCGCAAGAGGACCCTCAGCCTGAAAAGTAACCTTGGGCAGGTCCAGCTCATCCCATACATCATCATCATCCTCGCCGGACGGCATGTCTTCGTAGATGGCATGTTCGGCTAGAATCGCCCCCCCCGCATCGGTCACTAGAAAGGTGGCTTTTTTTCCATCATAACGCAGAAATGCAGGGGCCTTTCGCTCGCTCGCATGGTAGACTGCGTCCAAAACAGCCCGCTTCAAAACACGATCGGGTGGTTCCATCTTGGCCGCATCGATCATACCCACAGCTCCAACAGCGACCATACCGGCGATTGTTGCCAACAAGGCAAGAACAAGAAGGATTTCGACTATGGTGAAGCCCCGGCTCCGCATACCTTCTTTATCCACACTTCGGTATTAAGGACCTGTCGGGGAATCCCAATTGCCTATTTCCGTACCATCGGGAGCAGTTGTCCACAAATCGAAACTTCCGGGATTACGCTGACCGGGAGGAGGAGTATACTGATATTTCTTCTTCCAAGGGTCGAGAAGTCCGCTGGCCTTCTCGACCACTGCCGTCTTCACTCCCGCAGGCGGGGTCAACAAGGCATCTAAAGTCGTAGGATATTCTCCCGCTTGTAGGTAATAAGTCGTCACGGCAGCCTTCCCCGGACCATTCACCCAGTTGCGGGCCGTGTTGATCTTGCCGGACTCGAAAGAACCGGTGAGGTTGTAGATAGTCAAACCTGCCACCAAACCGATCATCGCCAATACGATGAGCATCTCCACCAAGGTGAAGCCTGCGCGTCGGGTTGCATCTATGCTTAAACAGTATTCTTTGGAATTATTTTTCATCTAAGTATGAGGTTGTGAGGAGAAAAAGAGCGATTCCCGAAAAGGAATCGGAGAAGAAGTAAAAAAATTAACTTAAGTAACTTAATTAAAAGGCAAAAAAACCATCGAGCGCAAGTGCCGAAAATCCTACAAGACATCTACTATCCGTTGGAAAACTCTTGCCTCAGGCAAGTATAGTCGCAACAATTTAGGGCTATGGAACTAGTCGATTACTTGCCCGTGCTGATCCAAATCCTGCTGGCCGTTGGAATTGGATTCGGCATATTGGTGGTTAGCCACATCTTCGGGCAAAAAGCTCGTCATGGCAAAATCAAGGATTCTCCCTATGAATGCGGATTGGCGGCTGAAGTATCGGGTAAGACGCGGTACTCCGTGAAGTTCTACGTCACCGCCATGCTCTTTATCCTCTTCGACGTGGACGTTGTGTTCCTTATACCTTGGACCCTGACGCATCGAGAATTGGCCGCCGCAGGCATACCGATACTCGGGCCTATGCTTTTCTTCACGGCGATTTTGGCGGCGGGGCTCGTTTACGAACTTAAGAGCGGCGCCCTGGAATGGGACAGTTGATTCCGGTTGCGCCAAGGCTTGGAGGAGCCCGAGCCTAAAAAGGGCTTGTGAAAATTCCATGCGCATCGACCGCTATATTGCCTCTTCGAGAATAATTGACCTCAAAAGCAAGGACTTACCCACGGCATACGCCGAGTTGTTAGCGACCTTTGCTCCCGTTCTTGGAAGAAAGGTACCCCGCAAGAAAATCCTCCGGGAACTGCTGGATAGAGAAACTTCACTCACCAGTTACCTTGGGGAAGGAGTGGCTCTTCCTCACGCCAGAATTCCCATGAAAAGGTCCTATGCTCTAGCTATCGGGCGATGCCCGGCGGGTCTAGCATTCGAGGGAAAGGAAACGTATGAGGAAGTACGCTTCGTCTTCATGTTGCTCGCCAACGAAAAGGCACAGAACTACCTGTCGTTCCTCGCTACGCTTGCCCGAAACTTTCAGGACAAGGCGATCATGGACCCCCTGTGGATGGCTCGAGAGGTCACCGAATTCCGCAAAGCCGTAAGGTCAGCTTTTGCCGGAACCGACGACCGACCCGCCCGACGTCGCACAAAGTTCAATAAACTCCTGACCGACGAAGCCTCCAAGATTGCAAAAGCGGCCGAATGCTCGTCGATTTTGGTATTTGCCGACGTTTTTCCTCCCGCGCTCGCCCCGCGTTTAAGTTTTCCGGGCTTCAAGGTAATCGTCGCCGGAGAAGATGTTTCCGAAGATGATTTAGCCCTACACCGAGCGGATGCGGTTCTTGCAGTGCGGGCTCTTTCCAGAGCTCGCCTTTCCCAGCTTCGCGCCGCGATTCTCTTGGGAATGACCCGAGGCGTCTTCGGCTTGGAGGATCGCGTATGTTGCATCGGAGGCATACCGGGCAGCGGCCAACTCGACACCTTGCTGGTAGTTGAGGTGGACGAAGAATTCGAATCGGTCGTCGCTCCGGGAGAAGAAATGTTGCCCAACGATATTTCGGCAGCCGCCTTGGAGCGCCTAATCGCCTTGGCCACTGAGCTGGCTTCGACGGGCCGAGAGGGACAATCCATCGGAGCCTTGTTCGTTTTGGGGGATCACGAATCCGTAAAAAAACGGGTAAAGCCACTTATTCTAAACCCTTTTCACGGATACGACGAGGAGGATAGAAACGTTCTCAACCCCTTCATGGACGAAACGATAAAGGAGTTGGCTTACATCGACGGTGCTTTCATCATTCGCGGAGACGGGGTAGTAGAATCCGCCGGCAGCATGGTACAAGCTCGAGCGGACGAAATAGAGCTTCCGGGAGGTCTCGGCACGCGTCATGCCGCCGCCGCAGCCATCACCCACGTCACGAACTCTCTGGCATTGGTCGTATCCTCCACGGGCCAAGTAACTCTCTTCCGTAAGGGACGTATGTTCACTCTTTTCGAGAAGTCGGAAGGAAGGTCCCTGTGACTTGGCCATGCCTCCGAACTCTTCGCAAAACATAGGATTTTATGGAGGCAGTTTCGATCCCATTCACAACGGTCACCTCGAGCTCGCCAAGGAACTGCTCGAAAAAGCGCATCTCGATCGTATTCTTTTCTCGCCAGCTAACCAAGCCCCACTGCGCGATCGCCCGTACGGAGCATCCACTGAAGATCGATTCACCATGGTAAGCGCCGCAGTAACCGACATTCCGAATCTAGAAGCCACCGACATCGAAATTCAGGCAGGTGGCACGAACTTCACTCTGGACACCCTGCGAACGCTGAAGAGCAAAATGCAAAACGCGAACTTCTCCGTAATCATCGGAGCGGACCAGTTGGCCAAGCTTCCCCGCTGGCGACACGTAGAGGATCTGGCAAAAGAAACGGAGTTCCTTGTACTCGCCAGACCCGGGCACCAACTATCGACTCCTCCCGAACTACCCGATCTTCGTTTTCATTCTTTCGACACCCGCGAATTTGAAGTATCTTCATCCGAAGTCAGAAATCGCATTCGCGATCATTTGCCTATTCAAGAACTGGTTCCCCCGCCGGTCGCTGCCATAATCACCCAACGAAAGCTATACCGCTGAAGACGAAATCCATAGAAAACCCCAAGCAAACCATTAAGAAAAAGGATTTGCTCAAGAACTTGAAAATTTGCTGCGAGGCGCTCCAAGATAAAAAAGCGGAAGACCTTTCTCTGCTATACTTCGGGGAAACCTCTCCGCTGACCGACTGTTTCGTAATAGCCACGGGAATGTCCGATCCTCACCTAAAAGCCCTTCGCGACAATGTGGAAAAATCCCTCAAGGACAATAAGGTGGAGATTTTCGCCAAGGATCGTTACCACCCCGGCGGTTGGCTAATAATCGACGCGATTGAATTCGTCGTCCACCTGTTCTCTCGTGAAAAGCGCGATCACTTCGCCTTAGAAGATCTTTGGAAAGACGCCGCTCGCATTGATCCCGAGAGTCTGTAGCTCCATTCGATAAATTTTTATCAAAGCTCCCCTCGATTGGGATCCCGGAAGCTGCTCCTCAAACTAAGAACCACTCGACACTCGCATTTTCGACTTTCCAACAAAAGAAAATCCTCGTTCACTTAAAAAATGAAACAAAACACTTCCAGACGCAGCTTCCTCAAAGGAGCGAGCCTTGCCTCCGCTCCCTTCATCCTCCCCTCGCACGTTTGGGCGGCCAAGGGCGAAAATTCTCCCAACAACCGTATCAGCGTGGCCGTGATCGGTCCCGGAAAGCAAGGTCGCAGTCACGTTCACCGCCTGCTTCGCAACCCCGAAACCCAAGTCGTAGGCTTCGCCGAAGTCGCCAAGGTGCGGACCGACCACACCAAGCAGCTCATCGAGGGCCACTACGCCAAGAACACTCCCGCAGGCAAATGGAAGGGTCTGACGATCACCAAGGACTACCGCGAGCTAATCGCCATGAAAAACGTGGACGCCGTCCTCATCGCCACCCCCGACCACTGGCATGGCGAACCCACCATACTTTCTGCCCGAGCCGGCAAGCACGTATACTGCGAAAAGCCAATTTCACTCACCATCGCCGAGGGTCGCCGCATGGTGGAGGCCGTAAAGAAAAACAAAGTGATCTTTCAGACCGGCAGCCAACAACGCACCGAATTCGGAGGGAAGTTCCGCCGTACCGTCGAGATGATTCACAGCGGAGCAATCGGCAAGATAAAGAAAATTCAAGTATGCGTAGGCGGTCCGCCCAAACCCTGCGACCTAGCCACACAACCAGTTCCGGAAGGCATCGACTGGGACGCCTGGCAAGGGCCCGCCCCCACTCGCGGTTACAACAAGGAGCTTTGCCCGGACAACGTTCACAACCACTTCCCGCGCTGGCGAGCCTACACCGAATACTGCAACGGCTACCTCGCCGACATGGGAGCCCACCACTTCGACATAGGCCAATGGGGCATGGACGCAGACGAAACCGGTCCCGTAAAAGTCATCCCACCGAAGGATGGGGTCAAGGGCCTCAAGCTCATCTACGCCAATGGCATAGAGGTCGAGCACGGATCCCTACCCGACTGGCGCGGAGGTACCGTATTCTACGGAACCGAAGGCACCATCTGGGTCGACCGCGGTCCATGGAAGTCAGACCCCGTAAACCTGATCAAGGAATTCAAGGCCACCGTCGAAATTCGCAAACCAAAGAGCCACCACGCCGACTGGCTCGACTGCATCCGCAACGGCAAGCAACCCCTCGCTCACGTCGAAGCCGGCCACCGAACCTCCACCCTTTGCCAACTGGCCAACATCGGCTACGAGCTCAGACGCGAACTCGATTGGGATCCCAAGACCGAATCCTTCCCCAAGGACAAGGAAGCCCAAGCGCTGGTAGATCGGAAGCGCCGCAAGCAGTGGTACCGAATTTGAGGATAAGTCACCAACAGTAGATCGAGAATTTTCGGCGGCGCTCCGTTCGGCCTCAGTCGCTCCCCGCGCAGGCTCCGCTCTGCTCGGCGGCTCCCTGCGGCTCACTCCGCTACTGGCTGGCCGGTCGGAGACTGAGGCGGAAGCCCAGGAAGTAGCTGCTGGAGGCGGGCACG
>PCBO01000095.1 GCA_002730975.1 Opitutia bacterium | reverse complement strand
GAGCGCCGGTTGGCCGCCATGGCTCTCGGTAGAATAGGGGACCGCCGGGCGGTCAAGCCTTTGCTTGAAGCAGGCTTGGCCAAAGCGGATTCGTTCCTGAAGCATGCCATTGTCTATGCCTTGTATGAGATAGGTGAAGAGGGTCTTCCCGTTGATCACCCGATGAGCAAACAGGTTGGGTTGATGTGCAAGGTCGACAAGCAAAGCCCGTCGAAGTACGTCATGCCCGAGATCCAATTGGCCGATACCGTGAAACCGGATCCGGCCAAGGAAGCCCGCCAAGCCAAGCGCCTCGACCAGCTTGCCGAATTTCTTCCCAAGGGAGACCCCGCGCGTGGTCAGAAACTTTTTCACGACGCGGCCAAGTCCCTGTGCATCACTTGTCACATCAAAGGAGACAAGGGGGTGGATTTCGGACCCGACCTGACCCGGATCGGAGCGATACGCAGCGAGCGCGACCTGCTTGAGGCGATCGTCTACCCCAGTTCCACCATCGCCCGTTATTACGAGCTTTTGATCGTAAATACCAAACAAGGCGAAGCGGCCGGCTTGCTCCGTCGGGATTCCGTGAATGAAATGGTCCTAGGTCCTGCGCCCGGGGTGGATCAAGCCATTCCTTTCAAAGAGATCAAAAAAGCCAAGTATTCCAACCTTTCCCTGATGCCCGAGGTGTTCGACAACCTTCTCAAACCCGAGGAGATCGCCGACGTGGTGGCTTACCTCAAAGAAGCAAAAGGGGCGGTTTCATCCGCTCCGAAAGACGAGACCCCTCCGCACCATGCAATTAACCTGCCTGGTCTGCATGCCTATGCTCAAAAGAGCATTGCTGCCGGTGAGGAGATCGAGTTCCGGGTAAGCAGCGCTGTTCCCTATGATTTGTCCGTGGTCAGGTTGGGAGCCGATCCGGAGAACCGTGACAAGGACCCTTTGTTACAGTCCTTCCGGGTCGAACAACCGCAAGCTCAACCGATTCATCCCGGATCGTACCTGCACGTGGCCAAGGCACTACCTGCCGAGAGAAGCCTCTCTCAATTGACCTTGGAATGTTGGATCCGTCCGTTTCAGTTGTCCGGTTGGCAGGGCTTGGTTACCCAGCATGATTATCCGGAACGCTGTGGCATCGGTTTGTTCCTGAGCGAAGGGAAGATCGTCTTTGGGACCGGCTCGGGAGGAGCTTACGATGCCTCCGCCTTTCAGCAAACCAAACCCGGATTGCTCAAGGCCCACCGGTGGCACCATGTGGTGGGCAGCTGGGACGGAAAGAAAAAGCGCATCTATCTCGATGGCAAAGTGGTGGCCGAGGCTGCCTTTGCCGGTCCGACCCGTCCCGGCAAGACCGCTTTGCGCATCGGGGCTTACGGAGAAGAGGGAAAAGCAGTGAATTTCCATAACGGGGACGTTGCGATGTGCGCCGTCTACGATCGGGCGCTGAATGAAGATCAAGTAAAGAAACGTTTTGCCGACCGTGGGTTGAGCGTCCCAAAGAACGATCGATTGCTCGCCTGCTGGCCGTTCACCGAGGAGAAAGGAAAGCAAGTTGCCGATGCTAGCGATTTCGGGCGGGATGCTCGGATCATCAATCGGGGGACCTGGATGATCGGGGGACCAAGCTTCAATGCCTCTGCGATCAACCGACACGATTCGCAGTACGATCCGACCAAGGATGAGAAACGCGGATACGGGCTCCGTCTGGCGTCCGACGAGATATACAATGCCCATTGGAAGGTGAACCACCGTTTCCGTCTGCCGCCCGATGCCAAGTCCGGTGTCTACGCCGGACGGTTCGACTTCAAGTTGAAGGGAAAGCCGATGCGCTACCATACCTCCTTCATCGTGAGGCGTCCCGAGTCCAAGCCGAAGGCCCCGCTCTTGGTCCTTGTCTCATCGAATACTTGGTTGGCATACAACTCGGTTCCCTTTCCCGTCAACCATGGCAAGGGCTTGATCAACATGGGTACGGGTGGCTTGAGCAACAGCCACCCCGGGGCCCCCAAGTACAGTTTTTACAGCGACCACCGCAACGGGCAACCGACCTACAAGGTGGGCTTGAAAGTGCCTTGGCCAGCAGGTGGACCCAACAAGACCTATATTGGCGGAGGATACAGCCATCTGCTTCGCGGAGAGCGCTTCCTGCATCTCTGGCTCGACAAACATGGCTACGAGTATGACGTCATCACGGATCGTGATCTTGACCGCAATCCGCAGATCTTGAAGGGATATAAAGCGGTCTTGGTGAACGGGCATAGCGAGTACTGGTCGGCTCCGGCTTATGATGGTATGGACGACTACCTGAAAGCTGGCGGAGCAGCCGTGGTCATGTCCGGTAACACCATGTTCTGGAGAGTGAGCTTCGATGAGACCGGCGAGGTCATGGAGTGCCGTAAATTCGGCGGTGGAATCGGAGGAAGAAAATTGGCCAAAGTGGGCGAGCTTTACCATAGCCATGATTTCAAACGGGGTAGCCTGATGCGCTTTTGTGGATACCCGGCCTGGAAACTGGTCGGTTTGGAATGCATCGGATGGGGCGGTGGAAATTTTGCGAACTACCAAGTCGACCTGCCTGATCATTTCCTGTTTGGCCATCCTCATCAGATCGAGCTGAAAAAAGGAGAGCCCTTTGGCTTTACCAATACCAAAAAAGGTGCCGTCGGACACGAGTACGACGTGCGGCTGTCGACTTTGCTACGGGCGACCAAGAACCCCGCCCTGAAAGGGTTGGTCGAAGCGGAGGGGATCGTCACCATCGCCAGCAGTCAGAGTAATCGGAACGTCCTTGATTTCAATGCCCAAGGGCATCGAACGAGGGTAGGAGACGAACAAACCATTGCGGAGATCATTTATTGGGAACGCCCAGAAGGCGGCCGGGTTTTTCACACCGGATCCATCGCAACCGCATGGGCCATGTACTATGACGAACCCCTCAGCAACTTGGTCCGCAACGTTCTTCACCACTTCAAAGTGAAGCCGAAGAAATAATTCCCACTTTACCTAATCGACTATCCCCGAAAGCGCCGGCAATGCGGGCCTACTTGTTGAGGAAGACTTCGCTTTGCACGACCAAGTGAACCAGGTCACGCAGACGGTTTCCGCCTTTCTTTAGTTCGGCCGTGATTAGGTCGATTTCACCTCGGTCACCAGCCTCGAGCAGGCGGCCGGTGGCATAGGTCAGCATCTTTTCGGTCAGGCAGTGAGCCACTTGTGATTCGCGTTGCATCAGCATGGCTTTGAACTCGACGAGATCCTTGACTTCGCGGCCGTTCGCCAGCACGGCGGCGGTATCGATCGGGGGCGCTTGCTTGGCTTTCTTGTCCACCTTCGGGTAGTTGTCGCGCCAACGCCCGATCGGGTCGAAACTCTCGAGCGCATAGCCCATGGGGTCGATCTTCTGGTGACAACTCCTGCACGCCTCCTGATTGCGGTGGATCGCCAATTGTTCTTTGAGGGTTTTCACCCCGCGCAGGTCGGGCGAAAGCGGTTCCACGTCGGGTGGGGGCTGCGGCGGTGGAGTACCGAGAATGTTTTCGAGTACGTATACGCCGCGCACGATCGGTGAGGTGTCAACTCCGTTGGCCGTCACGGTCATGACCGCAGGCATGGTCAGCAAGCCGCCGCGTCGCGTGTCTTCCAGTTTCACCTTCCGCAAGTGCTCGCCCACCACCTTTTGTTTGTAGATCAGTTCGCCGAGCAGCTTGTTCATGAAAGTATAATCCGAATCAATGAAGTTACGGATCGGCCCATTGTTTTTCAAGAGGTCGCTGAAAAACGCATCAACCTGCGGGACCAAGAATTCCTTAACCCGGAAGTAATGCCCAAAGGGACCTCTTTTGTCCGGTTCCATGCGCCCGAGTTCGTGGAGCTTCAGCCAACGTTCGGGAAAATGCCTGCCAAATGCGGCCGCTTTCGGGTCTTTCAACATCCTCTCGGTCTGACGCCGTAACTCTGCGGAGTTCGACAACTTTCCTGCCCGGGCAAGCTTCATGAGTGCTTCATCGGGCATAGACGACCAAAGAAAATAGCTCAGGCGGGAAGCAAGGGCGAAGTCGTTGAGCTTACCTTGATTCTGTCGCAGGTATACGAAGTCGGGCGAACAGAGAATGGCGGAGTATGCTCCTTTCATAGCTTCCAGTTTCGAATTGCCATCCGTTATCAGTTGTTCCGCCAGGTCAACAAAGGTATCCATTTCCCCGGGCTCGACCGGTCGCCGGTAGGCACGCTCGGCAAAGGCGTGAAAGAGCTTTTGCAGGTCCGCCTCCTCGATCGGTCCTTTTCCGTAAAGGGCGGAGTGGCTTTTGGGCGGCCAATCCTGGGGCAAGGGTTCGATGCGGTAGCTGTATACGCGAAGAGTCGGCCCGAGATAGCCTTTCTTGAACAGTACGGCAGCGACCTCCTTCTTGAATTCTTTCTTCTTACGGTCAATCTTCTCGTATTCTTTCGGATACCATTGTTCGAGCAGGACGTGCCAGGCATTGTGCCGGAACCAGGGACCGTTCTCCCAACCGATCCAAGTACTCCATGGGTTGTCGATCCAAGTCTCGAAGGAGAAGGTCCGCATCTTGCCGTCGCCGGGCAAGGTCCAGCGTTTGACACGGTCGTGACGCGGTCCGCGCTTGTGCTCATTGCGCTGCAGGTAGAGACCGATCTCGAATGGTTCTTCAAGACTCTTGCGGCCCTGATGAATGAGACCTCCCTCGCGGACCGTCCAGTTGCCCCAGGCATCCCCCTTCGGGTTGTGGGCGGAGACCTCTACGGTGATCCTGTAGTTGGCCGGTCGGCGTATCCCGCCGATATACTTGTCCGGCCCGATCCGGTTGTAGCGGTCCCAGCGCTGAAACACCTCGTCGAAGGTTTCGTTCTTGTCCCGCTGATATTTTCCTAGGCTTCCGCCGGCCAGGGCCTTGGTGCAAATGGGAGCGGTAAAAGTTTCCCCCTCAAAAGCTTTTTGCGGCTCGTTGTAAGTCGCCATGTCGATCGTCTCTTCCGCAGCGCCAATCAGCATCTTCAGAAGAAAGTCTGACATCACCAATTGCTGGCCGATATTGTCGAAACCCTCCGCCTCTTCATCGTCCTGAAAGCTCCGGGTTGGCTCGATCGTCTTGTGGGCAGTGATGCCGTTGCCGTTGAAGTCGTAAAGTCCGGATACCACGGTGGGGTCGAAATCGGGATGCTTGACGTAGAACAGGTCACGCAACGTGTTGCGCAACTCGAATTTGTTGAGCCGCCGGATGACTGCCTGTCCACCCGTGCTCTTGCGGGCCGCGTAGGCCTTTTGCAAAACGGAGGTAAGACCCTCGATCACTTTGGCATTATCCTCGAAAGGCGGCTGGGGTTGCTTCTTCGGTGGCATCTCCCCGAGGTTGAGCTGATCAAGAATCCCCTGCCAGGACTCGAGGGTTTGCAGTTCGGAAAGATTGGTCCCGAGCGTGTCGAAGCGCAACTCGCCCTTTTGTTTTTCCGATCCGTGGCACTCGAAGCAGTGGGTCTTGAGAAAGGGCCTGTGTGCCTCCAATTTCGGATCGGCCTTGCACAATGAGGCAAAACTCAAAAGAAATGAAAATCCGAGAACTTGTTTTTTCACCATTCCCTTTTCTCTTTGGCGCCCTTGCTTTGTAACGCGATAAACCTAGGCCGATTTTAACCCCAGTCCGGTAAGCGTTCCCGTGCTCGTCCCGAAACGGTCGACTTCCAAACCGAAGTTTTGCAGCATCGACAACAGAAGGTTGCATGCTTTCACCCGTTCGAATTTCCCCTCGGGCAACACGACGTGCTCGCCCAGATTAAATCCGCCCCCGGCAAGGACGAGTGGCATGTTTTTGCACGAATGGGTGCCGGTCGCCATGCCACAGCCAAACAGGATCATTGTATGGTCAAACAGCGTACCTCCGTTGATCGGGTCTTCCTTCGATTTCAACAGATCGATGAGATAGGCCATCTGGGCGATTTGGTTCCTTTCGATCTTCTTTAATGCGTCGGTATGGTCCGGGCGCTCTCCATGATGGGAGAAGCCGTGATAGCCACCCTGCAGGCCGAAGTCGCCATTGGCAAAACCACTGGAGAGCGTCATGATGCGGGTGGAATCGGTTTCAATCGCCAGGGCCATCAACTCCATCATGATCTTCATTTCATCCGCGGTTTGCGTTTGGGGGCGTGGCTCCTCCATCTCGACCTTCGGTTTCGGCCGGTCGAGCCAGGGCTCCTGCAAATCAATCTTCTTTTCCAGGCTGCGAACGGAATCGAGATACTCGGCGAATTTCTGCTGGTCCTGCTTTCCCAGTTCACCACTTACCGCCTTGGCTTTGTCTCTAACCGAGTCCAGAATGCTACCATGTCGTTTCAGTCGCAGTCGCTCCTGTTTCCTCGCATCGGGGGAGTCCTCCAGGAACAGTTTGCGATACATGGCCGTGACGTCGATCGAAGGCACCTGCATGCCCGTGCGCGTGAAGCTGGTTTGGTTGCCTTCCTTGACCTTCAGGGTCATCGAGGGATAACGGGTAGCGCCGCCGACGAATTCGGCCGCTTTCTGATCCATGCTTATGTTCCCCTCGGGGAAGCTCGATGACATGTCCGGACGGATTCCGTTGAGAAAGGTCGGTACGCAAGCGTGTCCACCGGTCAGGCCGTGATCGAGGTTGGAGAACACTGTGAAATCCTTGCGATGTTTGGACAGTGGTTGCAATGTGGGCGAGAGCTCGTAGTCAGTCCCGCCTGCAGAAGGAAAAAATGCTTTCTGGTATACCCCGTAGTTGTTAGATAGGCAGACCATGCGTTTGGCGGGCTTTTTGCCATCTACCGCTAGAGCAACCGGAGATAGGGATTCCATCATCGGAAGGGCGATCGCGACTCCTCCGGCGCGCAGGAAGTTTCTTCGGGTCAATGAGGTTCTCATGTGAATGTTCTGATTAGTTTTAAAGTAACGCGTTTCATAGCGTTCCCAAATAGAAACACACCAAAAATACCATGTCTAACACGAAAAACTGGGCTTAAGCTGTTTTTTTTTGGGGCAATGTTTGCGATTTCCCCTTTTTACAACTTTTCAAAGACTTAGCGATTTATTCACTAATGTTTTGGATGATGCTTGAATGGCCGACCATACCTCGCTTACTTAAGCAATTCTCGGGCGCGCTTTTGTTTTCAAGCTCATTCGATTATGTCCAAAATCATCACCTCTTTCTTTATTCTCATTGCTCTGTTAAGCTTTTCGGTTTCATCCGTTCAGGCCTCTAAAACCTTTCTAGCTGGGGCCTACGTACAGGACGTGACCGGTTCCTTCGACTCGTATTTGGTTAGCGGAGGGTTCACCGAGCGCAAGCGCGGGAAGATGAACCCAGGGGATCTCAAGGCCCGGTGCTTCGTCCTGCAGCGGGGCAAGGCGAGCATCGCGATCGCCATTGTCGACAGTTGCATGATTCCACGGACCGTCTGTGACGAAGCGAAGAACTTAGCCTCGAAGAAAACGGGCATACCCACCGATCGCATTCTCATCGCCGCGACCCACACCCACAGTGCCCCGAGTGTCATGAATTACTGCCTCGGGACGAGGGCCGACCCTGCGTATACCAAATTCCTGCCCTCCAAGATTGCCGAGGGCATCAGACAGGCCCACGCCAAGCTTGAACCCGCCCGCATCGGCTGGAACCAAGTAGAGGCACTCGGGTTCACGCATTGCCGCCGCTGGATTACCAGACCGGACCGCAT
>PCBO01000054.1 GCA_002730975.1 Opitutia bacterium | reverse complement strand
TTCCCTGAACTAGTCCGAAGTTCAACTGAAGACTTGAAATGCATCAATAGCACATGGCAATAGCTACCGCACGACCGCGCGCATAGTTGATAAGCCAACCTTTATTCTCTGGACTGGCATTGCGCGGACTCTTTTTTTCTTTGAACCTACTTTTGGAGGTCAATTGTTGATCCGCTTTCATCTCAGCAGTTAGCGTTCCAAAAGAAGAGTGTTATTTTTATCTTTTTGGAGACTTCGAGGCAATCATGTTTATGGCTGCCTTTGTTTCGTGCAAAATGTTTATAGGAAAAGTCTTATGATTTCTTGTCGGTCTCAATTTCCGAAGGGAGATGACTCAATAATTTGATTAGGGTCGAAGGGTTTTCCTTCCTTAATTTCAAAGCCTATTAGCTTACCTCCGGCAAACTCACTTTTTTCCCAAATATTTCCCTCTAAATCCCATTTTATTATAGCACCGTCCCATTTGCCTTCTTTGAAATTAAGCTCGGCTTCTTTTTTCCCTGAGTCATCAATGGCGGTTACAGTACCTGTATAGAGTTCCTCGGTCTCTCTTATGAATAGAGTTCCATCGCGAGAAGGATCACCTGCGAACTTTTCGCCGAACTCATTCCCTTTTCCAGTCCATTTTGCCAACGCTTTTGCTGCTGCGCTTTGTCCCCAAACGACATCTTCCTCCTCCTCTTTATCTTTGGACTTGGAAAGGTCCTCGATGCCATCAATGTAATATTTTCTGGATAACTCTTGGCCGTCTTCGGTCCATATTATTTCGAGTCCATCCTTTATTCCTTCTTGGAAATGTGTTTTGGAACTGAGTGCCCCCGATTCGTACCAAATGAAGGAATCCCCGTGCTGCTTGCCTTCGAAATAATTGAATCTGCTTGCCAATGCGCCTGCCGCGATTCTCGTGGTGATTTCTCCTGTAAAAGCAACCCCATCTGCAGTTCGTATTAAACGTTTTTCATCATCGGTATGAAATTTCGCCTTGAAATCGCTTTGGAAAGAATCCCAAAAGTCTCCTTCACGGAGGTTTGGAATTTCTCTTGCCGTTCCACTTTGATCTTTTGTGCTATTTGGGACGGTTTCATTTCCGCAACCAGTGAAAAAAAGAGCTGTAGCTGAGGAAAGAATAAGGAAGATTTGTATTTTCACTTTATTTTGAAAATTTCTTATCATTTAGCTTTCAGATGACGGGAAGGCAATTGGGAAAAACCTGATCTATGGAGGTGTTGCTTTTCGCGAGTCCCCATAACCAGAAGTCGCTTGATTGGTATCTAAGGCACCACTGGTTTGTCGAGAAGTGTCGTGTACGACTTTGGAGTACCATGTTTTTCACTACCATATTCTTAAAGCCATAGCAAAAGGATTTACCCTAGACTCAATGCGTCAAAAGGTTTTTAGCATCCGTGGAAAAGGATCTCTTGCCGGGGTCACTAATCACTCTATGCTTACTTGAATGATTATTCCCAAGTCAGGTAAATTGAATCCTGAGCAACTCGCTGAGGTTGA
This sequence comes from Opitutia bacterium, assembly GCA_002730975.1. Taxonomy (GTDB): domain Bacteria; phylum Verrucomicrobiota; class Verrucomicrobiia; order Opitutales; family Seribacteraceae. The sequence continues at coordinate 5,533 of PCBO01000054.1, read as the reverse complement.
ACGCATAGCGGGCGAGTTCGATTGCTCTATTCTGGAGATTGTGGGGCGCAACCGTTGCATTTACGCTATTCTTGGAGACGAAGGGCGTGAACTCATGTTCAACCGCTTGCGTGGGTTGGACTATTTGGCTCGGGTTGACCTGATCGATTCACCATACAAGTCAATGGACCGAAAGTCGGCTCTAGCCGAGCATCAGATGAAAGTAGGAAAAACCTCGGTGGGGGCGGGCGGGCCTTTTTTCATTGGAGGTCACTGTACCGTCGATCCGGAAGAACCTAATCTTTATCTGGAAACAGCCTCTGCCCTCAAGGAAATTGGCGTTCATGCCTTGCGAGGCGGTGTCTGGAAACCGCGCACCAATCCTTATTCCTACCAAGGCATTTCCAAAGCCCTTGAAATCGTTCTCGAGGCCAAGGCGCGTACCGGGTTGCCCGTGGACGTCGAGGTGATGGATCTGGAACAACTCGAAATAGCCGTGGAAGCCGGTGTCGACGTTCTCCAGATCGGCACTCGCAACGCCCTCAACTATTCCTTGCTTAAGGCAGTGGGCAAGATGACTGCCGGTTCATCCACAGCCGTCCTTCTCAAGCGCGGTCGTCACATGGCTCCGCCGAATGAGTTCATCGCAGCAGCCGAATACGTTGTGGCGGCGGGAAACCCGAACGTCATGCTATGTCCTCGCGGCACCATGCCGGCTCTCGATGGCTATCGCAACCAACCGGACGAGAGTATTACTCCTTTACTGAAAGATAAGACTTGGGCTCCCGTTGTGGTCGATCCTTCCCATAGCGTTGGGCGAGACGAGTACGTGACCGCATGTTCCATGGCGGCAGTGGCCTATGGTGCCGACGGTCTATGCATCGAGGCTCACATAAATCCTTCAAAGGGTATTGGGGATGACCCCAAGCAAGCGGTTACTCCTGCCGCATTTGCGGAAATCATGGCTGCTTGCCGTGATATTTGGCCTCGTCGCTACCAGCCCGATCCTTTGGTCTGAAGTCGTTATTTTGAGAACTTCGATTCCAAGCTTCTCAACTGCAACTGCAGGGAGTTCATTTCGAAGTTGTTTCCACTTTGTTGCTGAAGGGCTCCTTCCGAGTCGTTTATGTAACTTCCTTGGGTGTAATCCTTTGGATACTGGACAACGTATTCCACGTTGAGTATTCGTTTTTCCTTTGGTTTGAGGACCAAGTCCCAGCTGAAAAGGCCTTTCTCATCGGGCGTGACCTTCGGTAATGTTTTCACCGACCGTACCTTTACTTCCTCGTTTTGCGAAACTGGAATACGATCCGCCAAGCGAACGATCTTCTCTATGTCGGAAAGATTTTCCACATCGATAATCCAAGACGCCTGTAATTCTGTCTTCGATGAAAAGTTGGTCTTTCTTTTTTCGCTTTTCGAACTATCTAGAACCCTGGAAACCTTTACTTTGTCTTCCACTCCCGCATAGAGGGAAAACGCCTCCCCCGGGCCAACGAATTCGATCGCAGTGGAGCCTAGGAAATTGGCTCCGAGAAAGAGCGTCACTTTGCCCGGAAGCAAGGCTTGTCCGTTCTTATTGTTCAGCTCGAAGACCCGGGCGGCATTGAGAGATGCCTCGGGGGCGGTCACGATGCGTTCGGTTCGGTTGAGGCTGAGATCTCCGATAGGAAGCCGTATGGGTTGGCCGTCCGAGGGCACTGCTTTGTCGGCTAAAGCCCGAAAGTGGGCGGTAGTCGCTCTACCGCTTATTTTTGCAAAGGTCTGCACGGATTTTTGCTGGATGGCATCGTTCAGGTCGAGGTTTGCAATGGCGATGCCATTGTTCGCCACCGGATTATTGAAATACCAAAGTCGGTTCTGCGATTTGTAGTTGCCGAGGGCGTCTTGATAGGTGTCTTCCTGCTGGTCGAGCATCCGGACGGAGGCCTTGCGTCCTTCCCCTACCAGCAAGGTGTCCAGCTCTGGGATGCGGGCGGTTCGACTTAGGTTTTGGGTGGAGAAAGACAACTTAGGCACGCCCCAGTCCTCGCCCGTAGTTTGGCGGACTACCGCGTAGGAGGTTATGTGAACCATCTGTCCTTTTTCGTCAGCCCTCAATTCATGGGCAGGTTCCCAAGAAGCTCCCGCCAGCAGATAGGTGAGGACGACGTTGGCTTGGCCTTCTCCTCGAAGGGCGACTTCCACCGCCCGCTCCTCCATCTGGGCTTTGGAATTCAATTCGCTTAGTCGCTTCTGACGGGCGTTTTGCTCGGGTTGAATTTCTCGCCGCTGCTTTTCAAGAGCCCGACGATCTGCATTCAGTTTGTTCAGAGAGGTTTCTAGAAAGGCAAGGAAGTCGACGTATTCCGCTACCTTCACTTCCCGGGCGGCGGCGTCCTTGGGGAGCTTGTCGAGGGAGAATACGCGGATGCTTTCCAGATGCGTGCGGCGTTGGTCGATTACCTTTTGCTTGTCCGAAAGTTCATTCACTTGGTCGGAGATCTCCTGTACCGCGTCTTGCGCCTTGCGAACTTCCTCGTCCGATGCCGCGGTTAGGTAGGTTCTCCGAATCTGGACGTCTAGCACTTCCCCCTTTGCGCCATCTGTCGTCTTGAGACTGACGCGGACCGAACCCTCGTCGATCCAGCTAGGTAGCTTGGCGAAGGAAAATCGGTCGGTCTGTGCGGGCAGATCCAAGGTGACTTCGCGAGTGACGCGGGCCCGGTCCGCATAGACCGTGACCTCCGTTATTTTCGATTCGAGCGCGTTGCCCTTGGCTTTCTCGGCGGCTTCTTGGGCTCCGATGCCTTGGCTCAGGATTACCGATGAGATAAGCGGAAAGAGATGTTTCTGTATCATGCTTTGAGCTTGGTTAAAGAAGTTCGGATTATAGGGGATTGTGGCGGATTGTTGTTCGGTAGACGTAAAAGATTTGTCAAAAAAACGTCATCGAATTTGCCTAGTCTCCTTCTTCTACTTCTTTTTGGATTTCTTGCGAGGGCCAGGATACTTGGGAGCACCGCCGAGGTAAGGGAACTTGTCGAAGTCGGGACCTTTTCCCGTCATTCGCGGGTCATCGGTTTTCTTGAGTTCGGCGAATAGTTGGTCCTTCAAACTTTTGACGGTTTTGGCATAGGCCGGATTCGCTGCCACGTTGACGAGTTGTCCGGGATCTTTCTTCAGGTCGTAAAGCTCGTCTGCGGGACGCTTGCCGAAGGCGAGATCGTAAAGCTTGCGGTGGTGGTCATCCTTGTCGCGGTTGTTCACCATATAAGTCTTGGTGGGGCCGTTGTCGCAGTCGGCCAACCATGCGTTGCCAATTGTGGCTTTCTCGTAATTGGGCGTGCCTGCAGGCCAACGGTCAGGTCGGAAATTGTGAAGATAGAGAAAATCATGCGTGCGGATGGCTCGGGTGGGGTAGCCACCCATGTCGGGCTTTTCCTGACCGGGTACGTGCCGTTCCTTGCCATGGACCACGAAGCTGCGATCTTCCTCGTCCTTACCTGCGAAAAGAGTGAGAAGGCTCCTGCCGGAAACATCTCCGGGGACGGCGATTCCCGCCGCTTCGAAATAGGTGGGAGCGAGGTCGATCAGGCTCACGAAGTCGTTGACGACAGTTCCGGCCTTTATCTTTTTCGGCCAGCGGATGGCCAAGGGCACACGTGCTCCGCTATCGTAATTGTTACTCTTGCAACGGGGGAAGGGCATGCCGTGGTCGCCCGACATCACGATGATGGTGTTGTCCAGTTCACCTGCTTCCTCTAGCGCCGCGATGGTGTTGCCCACGAGCTTGTCGAAGCGCTGAACCTCGAAATAATAGTCCGCCACGTCGCCCCGAATTTCAAGCGAGTCGGGATAGTGCGGAAAGAGCTTGATCTTCGACAGGTCCATACCGCTCTTTTCGCCGGAGCCCTTGGCATAGCCACGGTGCGGGTCGGAAGTTCCTAGCCAGTGCACGAATGGTTTGTCCTTGGGACGGTTCTTCAGCAAATTGCGAATGGGGTCGGCTCCTCGCGAGGTGCCCGTCAATTGGCGCCCCTTGGTTTTCGTGCGTCCCGGTCCCCAAGCCTTGGCCCGCGTCGAAGCGAAGTATCCGGCTTTTCCTAAAATCTCGGGATAGGTGTTGAACTTGTCGGGGAAGACGCTCCACAAATTTCCGGCTCCTTCGAGTTCCCAATGATACTTACCCGTAAGAACGGCTCCGCGCGAGGGCGTGCAGGAGGGCGAGGATACGTAGGCGTGGTGGAAGAGAGCTCCCTCCTTGGCGATGCGGTCGAAGGCAGGGGTTTTCACAACAGGGTCGTCGTAGGCTCCCGCGTGAGGCCACCCCCAGTCGTCCGCGAAGGCAAACAATATGTTCGGTCGCTCCTCTTCCTTTGCGACAATGGAAGTCACCATGAGGGCGGCGAGAGCCCAGGCAATTGATTTCAGGATAGCGATGTATGCATTCATAAGCTTGGTTTATTTGTGATTCTTCAAGAGGGTCTTTTCTTCAAGGGAACCTTTACTTCGGATGCAACGACTTACTACCGCCCAAAGCAAAACCGGAACGGCGGCGCTCAGACCCAAGGCGAGCAAAGGATTCTTCTGGGCGGTTTCCGTGGAACCGAGCCAGGCGTAGGCGCAAGACATTGGGATCACGCCGGAAAGAAGTGCCGGAAAATAGGTTTTCGCCGGCATCCTCACCAGACCCGCGAAACAGCTAAGCAACTCCGGCAACAAGATCGTCCAGCGGGAGAGGGCGATGGCCCAAGTTCCCGATCGTGCAAAGAAACGTTTCCCCATCGCCATCCCGAGATCACCCACGAGAAAACGAGCGACTCTTTCGTTCGCTAATCGGCACAGTCCGTAGCCTAGGCAACCTGCCAGAAAAGTGCCCAAACAACCGTAAATGCCACCCAGCCAAGGCCCATAGGTCATTCCCAAGGCAGCGAGGGCTGCGGTTGCGGGCACGGGCAGAAATACGTCCAGCATAAGTAATCCCACCACCAGAAGCCATCCGTTTGGCCCCAAGGTCTTTGGGACGCCGTTTTCTGTGAAGAGAAGCTCGAAGTCGCCACCCCAAAAAAAGAACGATCCGATCATTAGGGCCGAAGCAAGCAGACCGGTGAGGAGAATGCGCATACGGTCGACTCCCCGAGGTGATTTGGCTATTTCGCCTGTCTCTTGATGAATGCGTTGATCGTGGACTTCCCTTTGATCCACCCCAGTTTCGCAAGGAAGTGTTCGGACGCGAGCATGGTCTCGCGAAAGGTTTCATTGTCGAATCGACCCCAGTTGAAGAAGCCGTGAGGCTTGCCTTTGAATGGAACGAGCTTGCAGTAGTTGTCTAGAGCTTGGGCGTGCTTTTCGTACAGTTGGACGGTGTGGTAGGGTACTGCGTCGTCGTTGGTGCCGTTAAAAATGATAGTGGGTGGCACACCTTTGCGAAGGTGATGGTAGGGGGAAATTTTCTGTGGGTCGGTCCCGATGCGTTCTTTTCGCGAAGCCATTTTTTCGGCGGGCACCTCGAACTTTCCCGGAACCTCGGCGAGGATTAACGCAGGGTTGAAAAGCAAGAGGGCATTGGGGA
>PCBO01000094.1 GCA_002730975.1 Opitutia bacterium | reverse complement strand
TGAACGCGGTGTTCGGCTATGCGATCGGGGAGGGCGGGCGGCTGAAATCACTCGGCATGACGGCAACCGACAGCATCCCCTGGGCGCTTGGTATGTCGCCGCGCGGAGATCACCTGTTCGTCACTTCCTCCAAACAAGGTTCCCTCGTCGCGTATGCCATCGATAACAAAGGCGGACTGAAGAAGGAGGCCTCGGTCAAGATCGGACAGCGCTTCTGGGACATCCTCGTGCTCGGAGACACTTCGGAATAAGTGTGCTTAAATTACTTTTTCCCCACACAAAGAAATCTTTCCTATGGCAAAATTAGAGAGAACCAACAATATGATACTAATGTATTCGAAACTTATTGCGGCCGCAGTGGCCATCGCATGTCTTGCCGTTTCCGGCGGACTGTTCCCGGTGTGGGCTGCGGACATAAAAAAGAAGCAGCAGCAGGTTGAGCAGCAATTTCGGCATCTGTACCGAACGATCGGAGAGAAGAGCAATACGAAAATCAAGCTGATTTCCGGTCCTGAAGCCATCAAGATGAGGAATGGTCGCGTTCCTGGCAAACGTTGGTTTGCCACTTCCGGTCAGTTTAAATTCAAATTGACAATCCAGGATGGGGTCGACCTGAAAGTCGAAAAATTGATTGAACGCCTTGAGAAACTTCCGCTGCCTTACGTCAGGGCTTATGAGGTCGTGTCGGATGAAAAGGAAGATGGGATCGCGGTCTATAAAAGCCTGGGCGGCGCATCGGCCCATGGTGGGAAACAATATATCAATATCATCCCTGGTGCCGGGCCGATGGTCCTTGCTCACGAAGTTGGGCACACCTTGGAGCAAAAGACCAAAGAGTCGGACCCCGAGATTCTCGACAAATGGGAGGCGGCCATCGAGGCCGACAAGGTATCCATCTCCAATTATGGCGACAAGGTGCGCCATGAAGATCTCGGCGAGTTCTCCAAGGTTTATGCGGCGTGCCTCGATGCTGGCGAGGCGCAACTGTCCAAGTTGCGAAAACTATCTCCGGCGCGTTTCAAACTTTGGGAAAGCATTCTCAATGACGTGGACCTCAGCGCTAAGGATGCCGAAGTCTTGCCACGAACAAAGAATTAAGCCGATTGAGTGGGCAGAAATTGAATGCTCCTTGTCTTTTTGCAAATAATATGTCCAAATTGTCTTGGCTTGGGAGTGTAAATGTATGAAATCGGTTCAAAAACGGAAGGGTGTCCATATGAATAGGCGAGACGTGTTGAAGTCAGCGGGTTGTTTTTTGACGTTGCCTGCGTTGGAAAGCTTTGGGCAAGAACTCAAGGGCCATGATGCCGTGAAGGCGAATCGATTGTTCTGTATGAATATCGGTAATGGCATGTGCTCTGACAACTTCCCGACGTCGACTGGGAAGGACTATCAGAGCTCTTCTACGTTCAAGCCGCTGGAAAGCTTAAAGGATGATTTCACTCTCTGTACGAATTTAAGGAACTACGGGAATCACGAAAGCACGATGTACGCTTTTGCGGAATATGCGGACCACACAAATCCCCAGTTGATTAAAGACTCGGTTGACGAGGTTGCAGCGTCTCACATCGGTAATGATACGCGCATTAGAAATTTGGTCGTTGAACAGAGGAATTCCTATGGCATCTCCTGGAAGGGTGGATTGCCCGTTTCCCCAATCGCGGACGTGCAGATTTTGTTCCAAACCATCTTCGGCAAAGTCGACACGAAAAAACGGGCCGAGTTGCTGGCGCTCAAAAAATCGATGCTGGATGCCAGTAGAGATGACGCTAAGAGCATGATGCGTAAAGTTTCCGAGGCAGACCGGGTCAAATTGGATGAGTATTTTTCCAGTTTGCGTGAATCTGAAAAGTCTATCCAACGATCTGAGCGCTGGTTGAGTCAAGAGCACGTAGAGGTGCCATTCCCTGAAAACGTAAAGTTCAAAACGGACGGCCTTAGTGAATACGCTCAAAAGATTCTGGTGTGCCCGCACTTCAATCAACGTTCAACTTATTTGGATTTGCTCTTTCTGGCATTCAAATTTGACGTCACCCGAGTGGCCAACGTTTATTCGGAATGGAATTGGCTTGGTCATCATACCGATTCCCACCAAGTCAAAACTGAGGAAGGATTTGTTAAGAACATCGAGGCGGACCAGGGCTATATGATGCAGACGGCTCGTTTCCTAGAAAAGCTCAAATCGACCAAGACGAAAGCGGGCGGAACCTTACTGGACCAGACGGTTTGTTTGATCACCAGTTCACTGAGTATTAACAAAGAAGAAGGCCCTCACGGTATGAAGAATAACCCCGTGGTTGTCGCTGGCGGTGGCTTTGAGCATGGTAAACACATTAAGTTCAACGGAACAGACAACCGGAACAACGTCTACCTCGCAGCCCTGCAGCATCTGGGTGTCGAAGTCGACAGCTTTGCCACCAGCAGCGAAAGCGCCAAGCTCTAAAGGACGCGAGAGCAATCACTTCGTAATGAAAGAAGGATTGGCTCCATGAGGTCCCATTCCATTCTCGCGTTTCCAGTGATCTTGGCTCTAGGGAGCGCTACTTCGGTTAATGCTGAAAAACACCTTGCGGAGCTCGACCAAAGCAAAGCTTTCTTAACCGCCTATTGCGTTAGCTGTCATGGCAATGAAAAGAGCAAGGGCGGTCATGATTTTGAAAGGTTCAATGGCAAAGATTGGGCCAGTCACGAACTACTCAATGAGCTCTTGACAGTTCTAAAAGAAAAGGAAATGCCGCCCAAGAAAGCCAAAAACCAACCTTCGGCGAAGGAGTTGGCAGCATTTGAGAAACTCTTGGCCAAACAGTATTTCTCAATCAAAGCAAAGTTGCCCGGCGTTCTCACGCGTTTGAATCGCGCGGAATATGAGAACACGATCAACGATGCTTTTTTTACGATGTTGGAAGTCAAAAACCACTTGCCTGTAGACAACACCAGGGATGGCTTTGACAATGAAGGCGATAAGCTTGTGATGTCACCCTATGCGATGGATAGCTATTTCCGAGTTGCCTCTGGAATAGCTGAGAAGGTCGTTGGAGGCATGCCCGGGACTTCTACGACCAATCATAGTTATGATAATGGTCTAGGACGCAGATTAGGTAGCGATGGAGTGGCGTCCTATGAAAATTCCAATGACGGAATGACGACCGAAGGGTATCGTTACAATGATGCATCCCGTGGGCTTGGATTCAAATATGGTGATACAGTGCCGGGCCATTACGATGTGAAGGTCAATGGACATTTTACGTTTATTGATCCAACCGTTGGCGGCGCTTTTCTTAGGGAACGTGATTTATACTTCAAGGTTGACCTGGGTAAAGAAAATGAACGGTTGAGAATCACAACCAATATAGACCCTAAGATCAGTAAAAAAGCACTCAGCTCTCAGGATTTTTTATTAAGCGACAAAGTGCGGATCTATTTGGAGCCAGGACAGAATGCCGTTCTTTATAGTTACAATTATGTTTATCCATTGCCCAAGGATCTCAGTAAACTCAAGCCGATACCCCCGCTGCCGGTAAACAAGGCGTTCTCCAAACTGCCAAAAGCGTTATTGCACTTCATTTCGGCTGACGTGACCGGTCCCTATTATGACAGTTGGCCTCCAAAAAACGAGTTTTACAACACCTACTATGAAGACCTGAAGGACCACGACCCACATAAGCAATATCAACAATTCATTAGAAAGCTGGCCGTCAAACTCTTCCGCCGACCTGTGAATAACAACGAGTTGACGCGATTTTTCGATGTGGCAAAAAAAAGATATGAAACGGATGAAAACGTCCTCGATGCCGTGCAGTCGGCCTTGACGATGATGCTCTGCTCACCCAAGTTTTTGTATAAGTACGAAGGTGATTCTCTCAATCTCGACGATTATGCCATTGCCTCCAGGTTGTCTTACTTTTTGTGGAATACGCTGCCCGACGACCGTTTGGTCCAGTTGGCTTCCAAAGGAAAACTAAAGGATCCAAGCATTCGTTCCGCTGAAGCCTTGAGGATGCTGAAAGACCCCAAGTCCCAGCGTTTTGTTACTGATTTCACCGAGCAGTGGCTTGAGCTCCATAAAATAGAGATCGTTAATCCACAAGCTGACCTCCTCAAATATACATTTAAAAATTTTACAGGTATCAGGCCCTTCATGGGGCAGGAAAGCATTGAGTTTTTCAAGGTGATTTTGAATGAGAATCTAAGCCTTCTCAATTTCATTGATTCTGATTTTGTGGTGATCAATAGACCGTTGAATGACATTTACAAATTGAAGCTCCCTGAAGAAGAGAAATTGGCAAAAGGATCTGACCAAAAAGAGCGTGACAAAAAGTTACGGCGTGAAAGGTCTTTTCGGAAAGTCATGCTTGATAAAGAGTCCCGGCGTGGTGGCCTACTGACGCAGGCGGGCATCTTGATGATGAACACAAATGGCGAGTTCACCAATCCGTTCTATCGGGGTGCCTGGTTGGCTCAAAGTATCTATGGGTTGGAGTTGAAAACCCCTGAAAACCTTACAATCGAGGCACTGGAATCGCCCACGGAAACATTTACGATTAAAGACAGCATTAATGCGCACCGCAATCAGCCTGCCTGCGCCTCTTGTCACAGCAAGATGGATCCCTTTGGCCTGGCCATGGAAAACTTTGATGTTTTTGGCCGATGGCGTGACAAGTATTCGAAATTTGTCGTAACCAAGACAACGGTCGAAGTAACCTCCGAAGGAAAGACGAAGAAGACCGAGAAGACGGCGCGAAAGTTTGAACCCACGACGAAGGTGGACGCCTCTACCGTACACCGGGACGGGCGGCCTGTCACGGGAATGGAAGGCTTAAAGAAGCTGATGCTGGAGGACCAGGATAAAATAGCCGGAAACGTTCTCACAAAGCTCTCCGAGTATGCGCTGGGAAGAAAGATGAGTTACGCTGATTCTGAAATGATTCATCGTCTTTTGGAAGCTTCCAAAAAGAATGATTACAAGTTGCGGGATTTGATGGTTGGTATCATTGCCGACGAATCCTTCACTAAACGATAATTTTAGTCCCGTAGTATCCATCGCAAAGAAACCAGTCATGACTTACCCGCTTATTCCCAAATTGAAAACGCTTTCGGCTGTCTTGCTAACGGCAATCCTTCTAACCGCTGCCCAGTTAACCTTGGTGCCGGTAGCGTTTGGGCAGAATGCGGAAAAAAACGCGTCTTCGAACGAAGCGTCTTCGGATTCGGCGATTGGCGATCAGCTCACGCTGAACCTTGGCAAGGGGGTCTCGTTGAAGCTCGTGCTTATTCCGGCCGGTAAGTTCATGATGGGCAACCACGAAACCCCGGCGGAAACGGTCCAAAGGGTCGGGGGCTTGGAGAAGAACCTGGTCGATGAGTATCCTGCCCATGAAGTGACGATCAGCAAGCCCTTCTACATGGGCATCTACGAGGTGACGCAGGCACAGTGGAAAGCCGTGATGGGTACTGAACCATGGAAGGCAGAACGGGCCTTGGGATACATGCGTCTGCAACCGAGACCAGAAGGCTTTGACGACTATCCCGTTGCCTTTGTGGACTCTTATGATGCCATCGCGTTCTGCCGCAAGCTTTCGAGGAAGACGGGGAGGACCGTCTCCCTCCCGACCGAGGCGCAATGGGAGTATGCCTGCCGCGCGGGAACCACCACGACTTTTTCCTTCGGAGATGACCTGTCGAAACTCATCGACTACGGCTGGTATGGCGGGAAAAACGCGGGGCAGAAGGAAGACTACGCCCACCGGGTCGGCCAACTGAAGCCCAACCCTTGGGGCTTGTATGATATGCACGGAAACGTATGGGAATTCTGTAGTGACTGGTATGATAAGGACTACTACGGCAGGTCACCGAGTGTTGATCCGGAGAATACCACGAAAACCGACAAGCCAACCCTGCGCAGCGGGGCGTTTCATAGCGTTCCCACCGTGTCCCGCTCCGCGCAACGCAACAGTTGGACAAGTCCCAAGACCGTCCGCTACAACTACGGTCTCCGGGTCATCGTTACTATCGCCAAATAGGAAAAAGCATCGGATGCGTCGTATCTTTTACGGAAAAAGAATCATGGCTCGAATGTCTTGCTCCGCGCTGCTTGCTCTTGTGCCCTTGACTTTGGTTTGCGGGACCAGCAAGGCCGAGGATGAGCCAGTCGAATATGACCGGACAGCCGTTCTCGCGAAACTCGATGAGGCGACTGCAAAGGCCGCCGATCCCGAAGTCAAACGTGCCCTGAAAAAGATGCGCGAGTGCACTGAGCGTAGCAATAAATTACTGACCCTCAGTGGCCTCCGAACGCTTCCACCCGAGATTGGACAGCTCACGAACCTGACCGGGTTGACCCTCCATGACAACCAACTCACCACGCTTCCGCCCGAGATTGGTAAGCTCACGAACCTGACGTATCTAGGACTCAAGCGTAACCAACTCACCACGTTCCCACCCAAGATTACGAAGCTCACGAAGCTGAAGCATCTGGACCTCGGACAAAACCAACTCACCACGATTCCGCCCGAGATCGGGCAACTCACAGCGCTAACGCAGTTGACCTTCAGTGGGAACGATCTCTCGACGGTCCCGCCCGAGATTGGACAACTCACGAACCTGACGCATTTGAGGCTTTGGGACAACCAGTTCTCGACGCTCCCCCCCGAGATCGGTCAGCTAACGAAACTGACGAACTTGAGTCTCTGGGACAACCGACTTTCGACGCTCCCGCCCGAGATTGCACAGCTTACGAACCTGACCGGGTTGTCTCTCCATGACAACCAATTCACCACGCTTCCACCCGAGATTGGGAAACTCACGAAGCTGATGCATCTGGGGCTCGGAGAAAACCCATTCACCACGCTCCCGCCTGAGATTGGACAGCTCACGAACCTGACGTGGTTGTATCTCGAAGGTAACCATCTCACCTCACTCCCACCCGAGATCGGACAGCTCGCGAACCTGACGGGGTTGTCCCTCCATGGCAAACAATTCACCACGCTCCCATCCGAGATTGGGAAACTCACGAAGCTGGTTTATCTGGGGCTCGGAGGAAACCAATTCACCACGCTCCCGGCTGAGATTGGACTGCTTGCGGACCTGACGTGGTTGTATCTCGAAGGCAATCAACTCACCACGCTACCACCCGAGATTGGGAAACTAACGAAGCTGACCGAGCTGGAAATCGAAAAAAACCCCCTCACCGATACAGACCTGGAGCATTTGAAATCGTTAGAAAGCTTAAGACGACTTAACGTTCGTGATACCAAGGTTACTATTGCAGGCATCGAAGCCTTTAGAAAAGCGCTACCGAATTGTGAGGTCAAGGTGCCAAGGCAATAACCCTGATTTGCACTTAATCTAGTGCCATTCGGGTTCCGGCACGGGCACTTTTAGATAGAAAGCTTGTCCAGATTCTCTATAAACGGGAGTGATCAGTTAACGATGAAAAACGTCCGATTAAAATTTATATCCCTCCTTGCCGTTGCAGGTCTGTGTATCAGTTTGAGCGCGCTTGCCGTGGAACATGACTACTACGGGACTCTGCACTACCCGAAAGCACTCGTGCCCGGCGTTGGCTTGGACACGGTCGAGCAAGAAGGCGGGCCCGATGCAACTGGCTACCGACGCCGCACCGTGCAGTGGTGGCCGCGACAGGGGCAAGACGTCGTCGACGTTCCTGAGGGCGTGCCGTTGCGAACCTGGACTCGAAACAAAGGACAAACGGACAAGGAGGCCTTGGCGGGCGCCGGTCGGAACTGGACTCGCTCGGATGGTGAAACGTTCAAGGCACACCTAATTGGCTTTCGGGGCTTCGGGATCGAGACTCCTGACCCCCGATTTAACGGCTACAAGCTGACGCCCGCAGCCGTGCTGCGGATGGAGAACGGGGAACGTAGGGCGGTCATGGTTTACCCACCTTTCCATTCGATGGTCAGTCCCGAGGACCACGCGTTCATCCATAAGATCTGGCAACAGGCGTGGAAGAAGGTTCAGGCCACCCAGTCGAAGGATGAATACGTATCAAGCACGTATCGCGTCAAGCCCGACTCCCTGGTCATTGAAACGGATCACTACACCTGGGTGTCGGACGCCCAAACCCCGCTCAAAAGCCTGTGGTGGATGCGGCCGCACGAGCCGGAAAAACAGAACGTCTTTCGAAAAGGATCGCTGGAGTACGCCGAGAACATGTGGACGCACATCGAGGCCACGGGAAGCTCGATGCCTTACTGGCGGCTTCCCAAACCGTGGAAGAAGTACAACATCCTCATCCGGTTGGCGATTGACGGCGGTTACGCGGGTGGCGGATTCGGCGCCTGCGATCTTCGCGATGCCACCGGCGGACCGCGAAATGAGGGACTGGGTCACGAGTGGTACCACGGTCATCCACACGGAGGCTGGTCGACACTCTTTTTCGGCGAATCGGTTTGCCACGGTGGACGGCACTTGAACCTGCCCGGCGAAACGCCGATGTTCAGCCACAATTTCTGCTATCCCTGGCGTAACGTGAGTACCACGCAGTACCAGTGCCCGCTCTGGTACTTTGCCCTGGGCGACAATCCGAATTGGGGCGATGGCATCCTGTCGGTTGCCGGTTGCCTGGCGGCGAAGTCGGAACCCACTGCATACCACACAATCGCTCGACTCGGCCAGCAACGAGGCATGTGGAAAAACGGCGTCAAGGGTTTCGGGGATTTCTTTGGTGAATACGCGGCGCGAATGGTGACCTGTGACTTTGTGATGCAGTACGCCATCCGAAGTAAATACGGGATGCCGGAAATGAGTTTCCTGCAGCCCGTCTACGGAAAGGCCCACCGCTACCGCATCCCGAGCAGCGAAGCGCCGCGAACGTACGGGTTCAATGTGGTCCGTCTGATCCCGGAGAAAGGCGCAAAGACGATTACCGTTGATTTCGATGGACTGCACGAAGCCAGGCTTCACGGCGATTGGCGGGCTTGTATTGTGGCGGTGGACAGCAATGGTCGGGCGCGGTACAGCCGGCTCTGGAACAAGGGAGAGATGAACTTCGCCCTGCAAACCGAAGATAAGCACCTCTGGCTGACCGTTGCGGCGACGCCATCCGCTCTGCCGCTGTCACCCGAGGGAAATTGCGACGTCTTGCTCGCCGGCATTCACGCTCCGCGCTATCCGTGGGAGGTGACCTTGAGCGGGTGCAAGCCCGGCACGCCTCATCGCCGTCAGGGCGACGTGATCAATCTCGACGAACTCTACACGCTCAACAACGGCAACCAGTATTTGGGCTACTCCGTGAAAAACGAAGTTCCCATCGCACTGACGGATGAAGTCGGCCCGCTCGCCCAACGTAAGTTGGCCGACATGGACAGGCGTATTGCACTGACTGCCAATGCTCGAAAGGAAAGGATCGGATCGGGGAAGGTTGATTTGCCTCATTGGTTGGAGAGTGGCATGATCCGGGTTGAAAATGAGCTGACGCGACGAGTCAAGTTCCTGCAGAAAAACGCCAAAGGCGACCGCCACGCCAACGGGGGTGGGTTCGTGGCCGACAGTGCCCGGGTTGCCGCGACCGCTTACGTGGGTCCGAACGCCATGGTGCTCGACGGAGCGCGGGTCGAAGAAAATGCCTGTATTCATGAATTTGCCGTCGTGTACGGTCCGAAAACCGTGATTCGCGGTAACGCAAAGATCGGAGGCAAGGCCTGGGTGTTCGGGGACGTCATCGTCGGCGGCAATGCTCGGATCATTGAATCGGTCACGGTCACCACCATATCGCGGTCTCGCATCGGGCGAGGAGGCGACGTTCCGACCGAGGGACAAGCCGTGATCGATGGCAACGTGGTTCTCAAGGGAGAGCATGTGCTCCGACTCTGCGGAGCCAAGGGCCAGAAACTGACTGGAGAGTTGGTCATGGACTACACGCCTGGATATAACGGAACGGTTAGCTACTACGAACTCATTCCGGGCATCGCCAATCTCGAAAGCGGCGTTTTCCGTCATGGTCGCATCTGGGGGCGGCAAGGACTCGGCGACGGAGCGGATGCCGGAGGTCTGTACGCCAGCTGGCAGTTCAATCAGCCAGCGACCGGCGTGCTCGAAGATTCCTACGTCAACAACAACGGCGTTCTGCGCGGGATGCCCAAGTTCAAGTGCGATGGCCAGCGTAAGTACGCAGCGTTCAATGGCAAGGACCAGTATGCCGAGGCGCCGCCATCGGTAGCCGACTTCGCGGAACTGACGGTTGACTTGCTAATCAAGCGCTCCGGCCGCAAGGGGGGACGTCTATTTGATTTCGGGACCGGCGACGCCGAGTGTTTTTATCTGGAGCTCGCGGACAAGACCGGTGAACTCATCCTGATTGCCAGGCACAAAGGCAAGACCTTCCGCGTAGCCGCGGCACCGGCCGTTCCGGTCAACACCTGGTCTCGTGTTCGTGTCGAGCTGGACGGTGCGACCGCCGCCATCTACCTCGACGGCAAAGAACTCGCCAAGGGTGCGTTCGCCTTCCGACCCCGTGACGTGTTCGGTGGCGACCGCGCCGAGGGTAATTTTATCGCCTGCGGTAGAAACCAAGATCTCTTTTTCAAGGGCTTGATGGACCACTTTCGTATCTACCGCGAGGTGCACGAAAACTTCGGAGCGCTCGACCCGGCACCCTTTGCATTGACGCAAGTGCAGGAGTGGTCCGAGAACGATCAAGAGCGGGCCGATACCTGGGATGCGCGCAGAAAGGCAAAGGAGGCGGAACTGAATAGGGACGCAAAGTTAGTCGCGCTTGGTGCTCGTGTGAAAGAATTGGCAAAAGAGAAGAGAGATCTCGAACAGAAGACCCGGGTTGAGTTCAACGCTCTCCCGAGCACCGTCAAGGCGGAAGAGGGAATCAAGGAGCTGAAAGCAAAGGTCGGCGTTCTGACATCCCGAGTTCGACAGGACAACGAGTACAAAAAACTCGCTGAACGAATCCAAGCCATCGAACGGCAGCGCAGGGAGTTGGAGAAAGCCATCCGCAACAGCACCGCGTCCAAGGCGCTGTCGGTATCGTTGGATGCCGTCAATGCTCGGAAGCAAAAAGCGGAGCAGAGGATCAGGCAGCTTCCCACGCTCGTAGAGACCATGAGGCTAGCGGGCGAGGAAGGAGACCTCCAAAAGAAACGCGTGCTTACCGAGAAGTACAATGGCTTGTTTCAATCTGAGAGGCTTTCTGATCTCAAGTGGCAGATAGCGGACATCGCAC